>CAINVP010000041.1 GCA_903854185.1 uncultured Actinomycetes bacterium | reverse complement strand
ATTAAATGAGCGAAACGACTCTCGAAGTGTCGGGATATTTCTTTATCTCGCTATCGCCCTCTATCTATTTATGATCTCAAAAGCAATAATTCGGCGCTCAATCTTCCTGCACTACTCACTTTTCTATTTAACAACCCTGGCCATTCTTTTTGGTTCAACATTCCGGGGTGACGGTGGCTTTTGGGGATATGACATCAACGCCGAGTATGCGGTTGCGATTAGGACATTGACTGAGCAAAATTGGCTGCCTCTGAGTACTTCTGCGGCCTACCATTCGATGCTCTCAATCACGGTTCTACCCGCAGTGTTATCCGTCGCAACAAAATTGAGTCTCACAGTTATCTTCAAAGTCTTTTATCCATTGCTTGCTGCGCTCATTCCACTTGCCATTTACTCTGTGCTAAGTAAATACGTGCGCCACTCAGTTGCAATGAGCATTTCAGTAATTGAAATTGTTGGCTCAATCTCATTTATTCCTCAGATGACTGCGCTAGCGCGGCAAGTCGTTGGCATTCTATTCTTTGTCGCAATTCTCATCGCGATATTTGACCAAAGCTGGAGCCGAAGAAATAAGATTTCGCTAGTCATCGCCTTCGCATTAGGACTCTCCTTCTCGCATTATTCGACTGCATATCTCACAAGCCTTATCTTTCTCATTGTTGGGTTACTAAGCTCGATTTCTTTGCTCTTCCGGCGAAGGGGGAGCAGATTGAGTAAGCCAATCATCACGTTACCTGTCGCGTTCGCAGTAATAGGTATGGTTGTTTTATGGAATGGTGTAGTTACGCATTCATTGCAAGATACCAAGGCCACTTACAATGCTTTGAGCGCCAATGGCGCAAAATTTCTCCCGAACTCTCACCAAAGCTTCGTTCAGCGCTGGTTTAGTGGTGTCAGCCTTCCGACCAAATTCACATCTCTGGATATGAAGACGCAGGTATTGGCAACCAATTTATATAAATATCCAAGCTTAGAGATCAACCCGGTGTCCCTTCTCTACAACACAACAACTGTGGATCTACCGAAATCGAAACCAGTTTTGGGTAAAATTGGTGCCACAGTAGTTGTGTACATATATTTGTTTTCAAATACTCTTGCTCAAGGACTTGTCGTCTCTGCTCTTTTCCTAGGAGCAAGGTTCCTTTTTCAGCAAAGAAAAAGAAGAAAGAAGAAAGAACCAGAGAATTCGGATACTGAAGAGCGCGATGTTTGGCTCGACGCTCTCCCCTTATTGTTCACGAGTTTCTTCTTCGCAGTACTCCTTCGGAGCTCGAAGACATTTTCAGAGTTTTATAATCCGGAGAGAGCCGCTTTTCAACTTGCTCTCATCTTCTCCCTCCCAGTGGCTCTCACTCTTGAGCGACTAATAAATAGCCGCTTGAAGATTGTTGTAGGTTTAACCGGGTTCCTTCTCCCATTCTCAAGTTTTATCTTCCTACAACAAAATTCTGGGCTCGCTGGTTATTTGTACGGTACTCCAGATGCGCGTATTAACAACTCAGTTTCTGCTAGCTCACACTTCATTATCTCCGAACAAGAGCGGGCCTCGGCAGACTGGGTTGCGACAAACGTTCCACTTTCTTCATATGTCCAAGTTGATGCGCACGCAGTACTTTCTATCATTCAATCGGATTTACGTTCCCCAAAGAAGATAATCAATCAAATTGCGCCATACGGAATCTTTAAGGGCTCCTACGTCTACCTTAGCCAAGGAAACTTTCTCACCGGTCTAGTTGAAGAGAGTAATGTAACTGGAACTTCGACCGTCTTCTTTGCGCCACCTATGGATTATCTAGATAAGAACCTCTCGCTCGTCTATTCATCAGGAGGCGCCCGTGTCTACCGATAATTATCCAGCAATCTCCGTGATGCTCATTGTGAAAGATGAGCCAGAGATTGAAAAGACCCTTTCCCTTCTCCATCCTCAGTGTGTAGAGAACGATGCGGAGTGCATCGTCGTGGATGCTTCTCAAGGACGCCTTGATTACATCAAGGAGAAGAACCCATGGGTTAAGTGGATCCCCTATAACCAGCCGGAGGATAGAACATTCACAATTCCTCACCAACGGAATTTATGTGTCACTTCGGCAAGGGCTGACGTTCTTCTTTTCTGTGATGCTGGAGGGACCCCCTCACCTCAATGGGTATCACATCTTTCAAATCCGCTTCTCTCGGGAAGAGAGAATCTTGTGGGCGGCCCGCTCAACAATACAAATGCCGCCGCAGCGGTTTCAGGAGAAAATCTCCAACCAGATGGAGAAGTCCTGAAGGTTAGTACTACAGCAAATATTGGTTTTACTCGAGGTGCCTATCAACTTGCTGGTGGGTTTAATGAAACTTTGAATTACGGTTCTGACGCAGATTTCATCTGGACCCTGGAGCGCGAGGGAATCTCCCACATCAACGTTGCTGAAGCAGTGATGGGCTTGGATGGTGGTGGCAGACGAAGGGAACAGAAGAGAAGCTGGCGGTACGGGAAGGCAATAGTTGATCTACTCATTCTCCATCCAGAAAAGCGACGGAAAAAATTCACTCAAAGCCCGGAATTGCTCGCGTACGGAATACTTTCACTTGGATGGATTCTCTGCCTCTCCTTTTCTTGGAAGAATCCATTTCTTCCAGCTCTTCCACTTGCTGCGACTGGAGCCTTGCTTATAAGGAATCGGCGCGATAATCACCCGTTTGATACCGTGCTAAATCACTACATTTATAGCTTAGGAAGTATTTGGCGAGTAATTGTTCGATGCGTCAAGGGCTTACGACTAAAGCACATTTTGATCTATCCAAGCGCTCCTACGAAATATACGGAGCAGCTCCTTAAGTCTGTAAACGCTGCTGGCACTATCGTGCAATTGATCCCTTCTCGAAGCCCCTCTGCAACGCTAGGGCTGCTGCTCCTCCCACTTCGTGCGCCGTTCCTTCGCCTTCGCGGAGTTCGAGTGATACATATACATTGGGTATACGACTTTTCGTTGCATTGGGCTCAGTCCAATGGGGCGCGCAAGTTAGTTCAACTCTGGTTCTTTACCTGGATTAGAGCGCTCAAACTCTGCAATATCAAGATTGTATATACCAAACATAATGAATTACCCCATCAGAGAACCTTCGCAAATGATCAATTGTCGATGAGCTTCCTGCAGGACCACTCAAGCGCTCTAGTGGTTCTCAACGAACTCTCTCTAACAAAGATTGCTAAATCTAACTCCGAGCAAAAAATAGAGTTGATTCCTGAAGGCCCTCTCTTGATTCCCACCACCTATTCGCGTGATCAGATGAGAGGTGAGTTATCCGTAACTCCGAATAACAAACTGATTGTTCTCACTGGAAATTTGCAGCCGTACAAGGGTGTCGACAAACTGGTCACTGGCTTGATAACTCTTCCCAAAAATTTCTCAGTACGTATTGCTGGTCGAGCAAGTTCTGAGTATCAAGAGAAACTAATTTCGTTGGCTACTCCGCTTTCTGAAGATGGAATTGATATTGAAATCGTCTTTGGGCGATTGAGTGAGAATAAATATGGGGGCTACTTAGTTGCTGCAGACTATTTCTGCGTTCCCTTCGGTGAAATCAATAACTCTGGTTCACTCAATGCTGCGATGTGTTCAGGTCTACCGTTAATCATTCCTCGCATTGCAGAGTTGAGCTGGGTCCCACAAGAGGCTGCTATTTTGCTAGAGCGTAACGGCGCCGGCGAGTACGATTTTGAAGGCCTCTTTCGGGAGTTGTCTCAGGTGACCACCGATCGCTACGAAGCCATGAAATCAGCTGCCCAGAAGTGGTCGGAATCGTTGAGTTGGGAAGCGGTGGGGGAATCGCACCGGCGTATGTATAGGGCCTTAATGTGACCGCCGCATCGTTACCTAACGCGCAGGCACCCTCCGTCACATTTGTCGTTATCGCGTATAACGAGAGTTTAGGAATCGTCAATTGTCTAAATTCGGTACTCGCTCAACGCGGTGGATATTCCTATAAAGTCATCGTTGTTGATGATGGGTCGACAGATGGAACCGGCGATTTAGTAAGACGGACGTTCGGCGAGAGAGTCGACGTCATTACGCAGGAGAATTTAGGTCGTGGCGCAGCCCGAATGACTGGGTTGAAGGCGGTAAAGACTGAGCTAGTTGCCATGGTTGATTCCGACATTATCCTTCCAGCGGATTGGCTTCAACGGTGTACTGAATACATGGGGCCAGCCTCAGCGGTTGGAGGAATTGCTGATCCTGACGGCGACTGCTCCACAATCCAGCGAATCTTTGCGCTAACGTCAAAGCTGAAGCAGGGATCGACGGCGATAACAGGTAACAATTCGCTATTCATCACAGAGCACTTGCTCTCCTTGGGTGCTTCTTGGATGACACCATTGGGCGAGGATTTTCGCTTAACCCAACTCCTATTTGCGCGAGGGCGCATCGTCAAGACTGTTCCTGGATTAGTAGTCCGGCACGTTGAACATAAGACCTATCTGCAATCTCTAAAGTGGCTATACAAATCTGGCGAGGATGCAACAAAGCTACTCTTTGAATTTCGAATCTTTAGAAAACCAGATCTGGTCTTCCTTAGTTTTCTATTTCTTCTCGTAGCCGCCAGCGCAGGAGTATCTACCTTTGGCGTGCTGGTCTTTATTCCGCTCTTGGTTTTTCTGGGCCTTATTGGATTTGCTCATCTCTACTCGAAATTTGAGTTCTCAACGAGAAAGTTCGAGTTCCTCATGGGAGTCATTCCTAATTCGATTCTTATGGCTGCATATTTACTTGGCAGAACCATCGGCCTACTTCAATCCCTGTTCTCACTGCTATCTCGTCCCGAAAGAGTCGCGAAGAATCGAGAGTTGACCCCATGATGAAATTTCCTATCCCGCTCAATCGAGAGTTAATCTCCACCGCGCGCTGGGTTCTTGGACCCAAGCACAGTAAATATCTCTTCTTTGGAACAGCTGGACAAGTGATGGTCTCTGGACTGGACCTAATCTTCCTCGCTTTGATCAGCCCATTTGTTCTTTCACTTTCAGGCGGTAGCACGTCAACTACCTATTCATTATTTGGAGTTGTCACCCTCTCATCTTCGATGATCTTCGTGCTGATTATTGCGATCGTCATCCTAAAGAATCTCTCGGCACTTCTTCTCCAACGAAAGATTCTCAATGTCTTTGCAGTCAGAGAAGCTGAAGTTGGAACAGCTCTTGTACAGGCATCAATCTTTGAAAAACCAGACTCTGCTACTTCCGCTCATTCGTCAGAACTGTTGCAAACCTTTACCAGTGTGATCATCTCTCTCTTCTCGGGAATGTTTCGTCCAATCATCGCTTTCTCCGGTGATTTCTCAACCCTTATCGCGGTCATATTTGGCTTGTTGATTATCAATCCAGAAGTAGCCCTTCTGGCGATGGTCTATTTTGGAATCACTGGTGCAATTATGATTCGCCAGATTGGTAGGCGTCAGCAGCGAATTGGAAGAGAAGCGCTCGAAGTTGGACGAGAGAGCCTGCGAACCTTTACTGAGATTCGCTTAATGGGAAGAGAGTTGAAATTTGCCCACCAGGAGGGCAATTCTCTTGAGAAACTTCATAAGCAACGGCTGCTGGCTGCACGATTGCAGGCCTCGTCCACTTTCATTAACGCGACTCCCAGATATCTTTTAGAGTTGATGCTGATAAGTGGAATTGGCGGCTTAGTGCCATTTATCCAACACTTCCAACCCGATAAGCCAGTTCTTCCCACATTAGGTCTCCTGGTTGCAGCAGGTTACCGAATACTGCCATCACTGAATCTCACAATAATTACCGTGGGAAATTTTCGCAATTCAATTCCCTTGCTTAATCGCATTAATGAATTGGCTGAGCGCTTTAACATTCGTAACGAACCGTTAGTTTTCGCTCAGACTCAGCAGATAACTGACTTCTCTAATTTCGATGGAACCCTCATCTTTAGAGGCGTCTGCTTCACTTATGCGAACGCGGGGAAACCAGTCTTTCAGGATTTCAACCTTGAAGTCCCAGAGAAGAGAACGGTTCTGATTCGTGGAAATAGTGGTTCTGGCAAGACCACATTTGTGGGATTGGCATCCGGCGTTCTCCTCCCTCAATCTGGAGAAGTTCTGATGCGCACTAAAGACGGTGAACGTTCACTCGATCAACGAGTGCGAGGCATCAGTTACTTGAGTCAGGATGTACCACTTCTCGATGAGACCTTTGCGTACAACATCACCCTAGGTGCACATGATGAGAGCGGTATGGAGAGAGTCCACACCGCTGCCAAAGAGGCAGGGATTTATGACCGAATCGTTAATTCAGAGAATGGCTTCCAAACGGCGATAGGTGAGAATGGTGCAAAACTCTCCGCGGGAGAAAGGCAGAGATTAGGAATTGCCAGAAGTCTTTACTCATCTCCTGGCCTATTGATAATGGATGAACCGACGGCCAATTTAGATCCTGATTCAGAGCAGGTTGTGTGGCAGACCCTTTCTAATCTAAAGGGGAAATTGACCATTCTTTTGGTGAGTCACAGGGAAGTACCAGCTTATGTCTTCCATGAAAGCGTAGGAATTTCAACCCAAACTAGGGAAGCGGGCAATGACTAAAAGCGAGGGCACTCCGACGCTAGGAATGTGCGTTGATGATAACTATGTATGGCCACTGGCTCTTGCCCTGTATTCGGCGAAGATAAATAGCTCGCGTGAATTCAAGGTCGAATTGGCCAATATAAATAATGGCATATCCCTACAGAATCAAAAGCTTTTACTCGACTTTTCTAAGCACTTTGGACTCACCTTAAATATTACAGATCACAATCTCGATTTTGATGTCCAACACGATAAAAGGATTTCTCAGGCAGGTTTTGGTCGCTTCTTTCTCTTAGATTCATTGACGCATCCCTTTATATATGCCGATGCTGATGTGGTCTTTGATTCCGGCTGGGATGAAATCTTTGATTGGATAGCTCACCTCTCAAAAGAGGGTAAATGGTTACTTGCAGCACGAGTCGAGGCAAATCTCCCCGAACGAATGAGTAATGAGCCAGAAAACCAGGCAAGAATCGCTGCGGGTGACAAATACTTTCACTCAGGTCTAATGTCATGTAATTCACCTGCATGGCAAAAGGGAGAGTTTTCTAATAAGTGGCGAGGAGTAGCAAAGCAATACGCTTCACTGGGTTTTCGCTGGCACGACCAAGATGTTCTTAACTATTTGATTGCTGGAGAAATCCTAGAATTACCCGACCGCTTTGATCGCATCTTCGGTGAGAGTCGCTTTGCGCCAAGTTCAATCCTCAGCTGTGATGGAAATATTAAACCTTGGCGGGTGAAAGATTCAGAGATTGAGAAGCTAACCTTCTTGGTATTAAGTCGATCTCATAAATACACAATTGGCTGGCTGAACGATGCCCTTCTTTACTGGGAATATGAAGATCGATTAATTGCGGATATGAGTCTCGCCAACTTCAGTGGAGTAGATGGTCTTCTCGGTCATCGTCGTCAGAATGAGATCCCGGTGCTTAATAAGCAATTAAATCTAAAGTATTTGCTCGTGAAATTTATCATGAGAGATTTCTCCAAGATGAGATTTCTGCGCTAATTGGTTAATGCTGCTAGGTAGGGAGAGACGCACGAATGGGAAGAATTAGGAATATTGATGGACTTCGAGCCATCGCGGTGCTCGCCGTCATCTTCTTTCATGCAGGTTTTCCTGGAGTTGATGGTGGATATATTGGTGTTGATATATTTTTTGTGATTAGTGGATATGTCATCACAAAGAGCATCTTTTCGAAGAGAGCGGCCAATACCTTCTCGATTCTTGGATTCTATGAATCGAGAATTAGGAGACTCTTTCCAAGTTTAGCCATCGTTTGCCTGACGACTTTCTTTCTCTCATTTCTACTTACGCCATCAGATTTCTTCGATATATCGAAATCCCTCTTCTCGGTCATTTCTGGAACTGCTAACGTTTACTTTTGGAAATCTACCAATTACTTTACAAAACCGGGTCAATACATTCCTTTCCTTCACACCTGGAGTCTCTCGCTAGAAGAACAGTTTTACCTCCTCTTTCCAGTCATATTTCTCATTCTTCTTAGATTCCGAACCTCCTGGCGACAGGTAGTTCTGTTGACTACGGCTCTACTTAGCCTTCTACTTGCGATTTTGCTTCTCAACGTTGGCCCACTCTTCTCTTTCTATATGTTGCCCACGCGTGCCTGGGAACTTCTGATTGGGGTTGTGGTCGCCGAGTGGTCACAGCATGAGAAACTGAAGGCACGAGATTCTCTTGTATCCAGAACTCTGACCTTGGTCGCCATTGGAGTTGTCCTTCTTTCAATTCACTACTTTGACTCCACAATCTCAAGTCCCAACCTGTTGACAGTCGTTCCATGTTTAGCAACGGCCTATTTGATTAGCGCCGGAAGCGAGAACGCGGTGAGCAATCGCCTCTTAGGAAATAAGGCCCTTGTTTATGTGGGGACAATTAGTTATTCACTCTATCTCTGGCATCAACCGATTTACTCCTTTATTCGACTTCATTCAGCGACGGAACCCCATGTGCTTCTCTTTCTGCCACTGATCCTGCTCTCTGGAGTCTTAGCTCATCTCAGCCACTTCTATATCGAATCCAGATTTAAGGCAGAATCTCCTCGAAGGATTGAGAGAGGGAGAGTTTTCGTTATTTGGGCAACGGTAACGGCCCTGATTCTCGCACTAGGTGCTGCAGGAGTACTAACTCATGGCTTTGATTCTCGCCTCTCAAATGCAGAGCGAGGTATTTTTAAGGTGAAAACGGTAGGAAATCCCCGCGCAGATTCGATGTGGAGAAAGTGTTTTCTCGCGGGCGATCAGAACTACTCAAGTTTTCTTCCTAGTTGTTTCTCGGGGGCAACTAAATCTCAGCAGACCTTTATTCTTGGCGATTCACATTCAGCGATGATTGCCTCTTACCTTCACCTGACATATCCAACGGTCTCGGAGATGAGCGCATCAGCATGCCCTCCCATTGTTGAGATAGTTTCTCCCGTAAGAAAGTTTTGCGCTCAAAATGCAGCCTTCTATGTTGAAAAAATCAAGGAGTATCAGCCAGCACAAGTAGTGCTAATGGCTAATTGGTTTGCTTATGGAACGCACTTCCTGAATCAGCGGGCAAATAACTTTGATCTCCTAGCCAAGACAATTCAAGAGATGAAGTTGGCATCACCCGATACTAAGATTTATCTCGTGGGTTCCATGCCAGAGTGGTATCCAGATCTTCCTACCGCACTCGTAAGAATTCGCGATACGGGAAAACGAGTCAACATTCCTACTCCGCTTTGGAAAGATCTTGAAGGCCTTAACCAACAAGTAAAGCGGGTGGCAAGGATAGAGAAGGTACATTTCGTTGATCTTCTTGATCACTTCTGCAGACCGAATATGTGCACTGCCTTGGTGAAAGACGAAAAAGGAGTATTGACACCGTTGGTCTTTGATTACGGTCACTTAACGCCAGCCGGAGTGGAAGCGGTCGTCAGCGCTCCAGAATTTGCAGAGATTTTAACTGGCATCGCTCGGGGAGCCGTTAAGGAATAGATGCATGTAAAGTGGCTTAGGACAGGATCGAACTGTCGACCTCACGATTTTCAGTCGCGCGCTCTACCTACTGAGCTACCAAGCCTTGGCATGTGGCGGTCGCGCTCATAGGCGCTTCATAACCACCAACCGCGACCCAGACGGGACTTGAACCCGCGACCTCCGCCGTGACAGGGCGGCGCGCTAACCAACTGCGCTACTGGGCCTAACCGAGTGGCTACCAGCGCCCTTGCGAGCATCAGAGCCATCTCACTTCGAGTGAAGAATTACTTCCTCACCCAAACCTTTTTACCTTTATCTAGTTGTCACGCTCGCCATCTAGTGCCCCCAACGGGGTTCGAACCCGTGTTACCGCCGTGAAAGGGCGATGTCCTAGGCCTCTAGACGATGGGGACTCGAAGCACTTCGTACAGGGGTGTAAGGGTATCGGAAGAGGCGAGAGCGACCAAACTGAGGTTGCTCTCGCCTCCGATAACCCTAGGGCTACTACTGGTGGTGCTTAAGGCCTACTTAATGGCCCAACGGACGTTTACTGAGATGGAGACATCCTGCTGGCCAAGATCCACGGTGGTAGCACCTGAATCAGCCTTAGCAGAGGCCATCATGATTGGGTAAGGGCTGGCATTTCCACCGGACTCTTCGAGGTAGGTAACTGAACCGAGCTTCACGCCAAGGAGTGAGGCATAGGAAGCAGCCTTCGCCTTTGCATTCTTTACTGCAACTGCGCGAGCAGAAGCAGTTGCGGCTGAGTCATCGAATACGAATGGTGTAACTCCGTTGACGGTGAGGTCATTAGGTACAGCTGCTGAGACGGCATCCACGACAACGCCAGCATTCTTGGCATTACGAATGATGATTTCGAAGGCCTGGGATGCGCGGTAACCAATCTGCTTTGATCCGCCTTGGGCATCGTATGAATACTCAGGATAGATCGTGATTGATTGTGACTTGAGGTAAGCCGATGTGATGCCATTAGCGGTTGCAGCGGCACGAACTGCCGTAGCTTCCTTATTGGCGGCGGTCTGCGCATCTTTGCTCGTTGCAGAGACGTTAGAGACGGTGAGATTAAATCGGACTGCATCAGGGGTGACCTTTACAGTTCCGCTCGCGCTGACGCTGATATAGCGATCTGCAGCCGAAGCGGCGCTTGCTGAGGTGATACCTGAGATGAGGGGAAGAGCGAGCACAAGGGCTGCTAGGGATGCGGTGCGCTGTAGTTTCATAGTCCAATCCTCCCATGAGCCAAAGGTGGGAAGTGACGGAATTAGGCGAGTAGTTGCTCATAGTTTCATGAGAAGAGCAGCGCTAATGAGAGAATTAGCCCATGACGCTACTTTCGGTGTGCACGATGGAGACCATTGCACAGGCTGCGCTCGCTTTGCAGCAGGGCCAACTCGTAGCGATTCCAACCGAGACGGTTTATGGCCTCGGGGCGGATGCCGAAAGCGCCGAAGCGGTAGCGCGTATTTACGAGGTGAAGGGGCGACCAGTAGACCACCCGCTGATTGTTCACGTGAGTTCTATCGATGCCCTCAGCACTTGGGCAGATGAAGTTCCAGAGTATGCAATTGCGCTAGCGCGTGATTACTGGCCTGGGCCAATGACACTTGTCCTCTCCCGCAGTGAGATTGCTAAGGACTTTATAACCGGGGGACAGTCCACGGTTGGACTGCGCGTACCGGCGCATCCAATAGCGCTCGCACTCCTTAAAGAGTTTGAGAAACTTGGTGGTCGCGGGATTGCAGCACCTTCGGCAAATAGATTCGGCGCGGTATCGCCAACAACTGCACAAGCAGTTGAAGAAGAGTTAGGTCAGTATCTCCACAAGGATGATCTGATTATGGATGGCGGCCCATCGTTAGTCGGAGTTGAATCCACGATTGTTGATTGCACGCACGAGACCCCACGCATTCTCCGCCCGGGTGCAATTACTGCGGCGATGATTGAAGAGTCAACGGGGTTGATCGCTCTTGATGCGTACGCCGATAAGGAACAGATTCGTGTATCTGGTTCCCTTGAATCGCACTACTCACCTAAGGCGAAGGTCATTCTTGATGCGATTGCCGAACCAGGTGAGGGCTTTATCGCCCTTGCCTCAATTGCCACTCCTGCTGGAGCTATCAGGCTCTCTTCACCGAATACTGTGGAGCAGTATGCACGCGATTTATATGCAGCACTTCGCAGCGCAGATTCCCAAGGGTTAGGAAAGATTGCAGTGTTGCAGCCTGAGGGCGATGGCTTAGCACAGGCAATTCGAGATCGATTGAAGCGATCAGCTCACTGAGTTTTACTGCGGTACCGCGATATTTAAATCTGTTGTAACTAGCGTTCTGCCGCTCTTATCTTTGATGAGCACCTGCTTCACTAGATCACCAGGGTTAATTCCCTCAACGCAGATTCCCACTGTTTGAATCGTTTCATGAGGCTGAATCGTTATATGGAAATTCTTCTGGCAATACAGATTTCCATAACTGATAATCCGACCAGTTGCATGGGCTGGGTCGGCCGGTCCATGAAGCTTGTCATCTGGTCCCCGCATATAGGCATCGCCAGTAAGTACTGCTGGCGCATCGGACTTATTTTCAATGCTGAGGCTTACATGGCAGACAACGCCAGAGCAGGTAAAGGGACGATACGGCGTCTCAACTTTTAGAACAAAGGTATCGCTTGAATTATTGTCAGTGGAGGCGTGGAAGAGGTTGCCGAAGAAATACGTAAAGCTCGCAGCTGCGGCAACAATGAGCAGACCCCAAGCCAACTTTGAGAAGGGGCTCATGGAGATGAAGCGGTTATAACGAGTGATAAGTGAGGTATCTACTTTGCGCGCATCAGCTGCCTGAGTCGGATCGACGAGCGCGCCACATTTCTTGCAGTAATACGCCTCGCTGTGAAGTCGGAAATTACAGGCGGCACACCGGTAACTCTTCTCGCGCTTAGCCATAGGTAAATCCTAGAGGTTATTTACTTTTTGCTACGTCGAAACCAGGGGATTCGACGCGAAGCCCCAATTTGCGGGCCTCCTGTGCCATCACTTTGTCATAAGTAATCAATCCTTCGATTGCTTCACCAATGTTGAGCGCAGAGGCAACATGAATCGCATCTGCGGGCCGGAGAGATGTTGAAGCCACTGCCCGCTCAGCCGAGATCATGATTGGTGGAGAGACTTCGATGAGCGAGATGGTGCTTAGAATTGAGCTTGTCTTTGCAAGTACTTGCCTCTCAAAGCCTTTGATATTTCGAGCAATTTCAACTCTTGTTAATCGTGATGTGATATTTCGATCATCCAGAAAAGAATGAAGCGTCTTACTCTCAGGCTCTGTAAAAATTAATTTGAAAACAGCCGATGTATCTAGATACCAGCCCTTCATTCAGCATCTCGATCTGCGAAGAGTTGATCGAGTGGGCTGCCTTTACCGGGCCACTTCATGGGTTTGATTGATCTCCAGTCCACCTCGGATGTTGGCGGAATGATGAGCCCCGCTTCAATCGCAGCATCCCAAGCAGAGACGACGATAGGGCCAAGCGTTGCGACCGGTTTTCCGTGCTCAGTAATAATCAACGTCTCGCCCGCCTTCACATGCTCCAACAGCTTTGATGCATCCTGGCGGAGTTCGCGGACTCCGACTCTTCGCTCTTTACCCATATGTGGAAAGTAGCACAATGAGGATAAAGGTGCTACATAATTTGCTGGGCGGTCAATCCCCTACAATTCGGTGCGCGTAGAAATATGGCGCAGTGGGGCCTATAGCTCAGTCGGTAGAGCAACGGACTTTTAATCCGTGGGTCGACAGTTCGAGCCTGTCTGGGCCCACACCTCCCAAACAATGGTCGGCAAAGTTATTTACTCTGTAGCGACGTTAGGTTACTTTCATAACTCAGGTCGAACGGCGACCAACAATTGGAGAAGAAATTGGCTGACGACAGAACAGAAGTAACGAGATTAATCAACCTCTATATTGATGGTGCCGGCAAGGGGGACGCGGCGCTGTTGGACGAAGCCTTCCACTCAAGCGCACGCTGGTTCGGCACTATGGGCGGCACCGATTACGACGTTGATAAGCAAGGCTTCATCGATCTCATGGTCGGTCAACCAGGTGATGGTGGCAACTTGGTCGCAAAAATTACTGATATCCAAATCGATGGTACGGCAGCCGTTGTTACAGTAAAGGAAGAGGGATTTTGGGGAATCTATTCATTCACCGATTACTTCACTCTTTCCATTCTTGAAGGACGCTGGCAGATTACCAATAAGACATTTGCAAACACGGGTGTAGCTAGCGCATAAATACTTGTTGAGAAATAGTTACAAAAATGTGGGACCTCCGAAATTATTGCTAAATCGGAAGTCCCACATTTCTATTTTAGGAAATTTGCTTAGAGTGTCTCTTCTACCCAAATTCCACCGCTCTTAAACATAACCTTTGGATTCTTCTGGCGTGCCTCTTGATTATCCTTCATGGCTTGATCATGGAAAGCCTTGCCTGATGCTGCACCAAATGCCTCGTGGCTAGCATGCTCAACCAACATGATGTACTGGTTCTCTTCGCCATACCAACCTGACATAACGCGAACTTCAGTACCACTAGCTCTTGCAAAGTCATCTCTGAGTTCCTTGAGTCGCGCACGGACTTCGACATCAGGTGTCATTTCATACCCATCTAACTTCCAAATTTCCCAAACTTTTGCCATAACTTCCTCTCCGGTGTCGGATCTCGACATCCTTGAATCTACCCAGATTGGCAACGGGCGTAAATAGTCATTGTCTGAATAAGTTCTGAATGCCCCTACCATTGAGCCTGTAATGGCATGAGATGTCGATAAGGGGTTCACGTGGGCGAAGTAAATGGTGAGATAAGAGTTGGGCTGCTTGCTTACGGAGCAATCGGCGATCAACACAATGGTGCAGTCACAGCGACAGCAGGCCTGCGCCTGACGGCCGTAGCCGATACCAATCAGGATCGCCTCGCTGCCGCAAAGGAGTTCTCCCCGGCCGTGGAAACCTTCACTGACTCCACTGAGATGTTGGACTCGGGATTAATTGACCTCGTTGTTATCTCTACTCCGCCCAATAGCCATTACTCATGGGCGAAAGAGTCACTCAACCGTGGACTACACGTAATCCTTGAAAAGCCAATGGCGCTCACGGTGGAAGAGTGCGATGAACTTATCGCGCTCGCAGCATCAAAGAACTTACTTCTTATTGTTTACCAGAACCGTCGTTACGATGCCGATTTTCTCACCATGAAGAAATTGATCGATGAGGGTGCAATCGGAGAAGTCTTCTCTTACGAGAGTTTCGTCGGAGGATATTCAAAACCGTGCTCATATTGGCATTCAGATGTCGCGGTTTCAGGTGGTGCAATATTTGACTGGGGCAGCCATTACATCGATCAGATTTTGGCCATACTTCCGGGCGAAGTTGACGCGGTAAGCGGTATTAATCAGAAGCGCCTTTGGAACCATGTAACAAATGCTGACCATGCAGATGTTGCAATCACCTTCACAGATGGAACACGAGCAGTATTTACCAACTCCGATCTGGCAGCAGCACGAAAGCCTAAGTTCTATGTATTAGGAACGACCGGAGCAATTGTGGGCAATTGGGATCCAGCGGCTGGAGATATGCCAGCTGATCTTCCAGCAATCATTACTATCCATCGTGCTGATGGTTCGAGTGAAACAATTCCGCATCTTGACGTTACGCCTTACTCTTTCCATCAATCAGTCGTGTCCTATCTAAAGAACGGCACACCGATGAATGTGACCACACAGCAATCTCGTGATGTGGTTGCGATCATGGAGGCGGCAGAGGAATCTGCCCTAGCCAACGGTCAGCCTGTAAAGCCACTTCTACTGCGGTGAATCCAACGCATTGGGGGCTATTGGGGGCAGGGTGGATAGCAAGTAAAGCTATCGCACCAGCTATGCACGCTGCCAGTGGAACGGTCCTACAGGCAGTCGCTAGTCGTGACCTCGAGCGATCTCACTCCCTCAACCCAATCACTGTCCATCAAAGTTATGAAGCGCTTCTCCAGGATCCAGATGTTGATGCCGTGTATATATCCCTTCCAAATCATCTGCACTGTGAGTGGACTGTAAAGGCACTTGAGGCAGGCAAACACGTCCTCTGCGAGAAACCATTTGCGATGAATGTTGCTGAAGTCGAACGGATGGTTGAAACCGCTGGAAGATGTGATCGATTGTTAGTTGATGCGGTCTGGTCGAGATGGCATCCACGGATGGAGCGCCTTGTTGAATACATCCAGGGTGGAGAGCTTGGTGAAATTGTTTCAATCAATTCCTCCTTCACCTTCCCCGCATCCCTCGAAGGCAATTACCGCCTCGATCCGGAAATGGGCGGTGGGGCGCTCTTTGATGTAGGCGTCTACTCTCTTCATGCCGTTGCTGCGCTCTTGGGAGATAACCAGAGCGCTGTAATTGAAAAGTGTGAAGCAAATATCGGCCCTACGGGTATTGATCTCACAACCAGATGGCGGTTACGCGTTGGTGAAACCAGTTTGGCCGAAGGCGTAGCTTCTTTTGAAGAACCAGAGAATCAGAGTCTCTTTGTACAGGGTAAAAACGGTTCAGCCGAATTACTCGGCGACCAGGCCTTTACCTCTTGGAAAGCGACGAGCGCTCTGAGGCTAGGTAACGCTGTTGAAGAATTCGCAGCGGTAGATCCCTATCAACTTATGATTGAAAACTTCGGGAAAAGCGTACGAGGAGAAGTGGGATGGGTTCTTCCTTTATCCACCTCACTCTGGGTGGCAAGGGTGGTTGACCAACTTCGCGCTGAGGTTAACTCTCTGAGATAGGCTACTTACGATGGCTAGCGAAAATCGGACTCCAATAAGGCGCTTTCTCTGGCTCGATTTCCTTCGCGGCTGGGCGGCCCTTGCGGTCATCACCTATCACGTAAAACACGGGCCAAGCGCAATTTTTGGATCCAATTATCTCTGGGTTGATTTCTTCTTCTTACTGAGTGGCTTTGTCCTCTATCCACGGCTTTCGACATCTGTCTCCAGTGCGACTTTTCTCAAAGCTCGCTTTCTTAGGCTCTTTCCCATTGCACTCGTCGCGCTTAGCTTTTCTCTCTTTCTTGAGACAGTTTCATTCATTGAAGAGAAGATCTCACATCATGCAGGCTTAACTCCTGCATTCGGCGCGACCCGACCTCTCTGGTCGATCTTCTTTGCGATGGCCTTGGCACAGGTCATCGTTCCAGTATCCACGTATTGGGTCGGGGCGCTATGGAGTCTCTCAGCAGAGTGGTGGGCGAATATTCTGGCAGCCACACTTAAGGTGGCTAACTCAACCGGTCGCGCATACCTCATGCTTGCTTTGGGATTGATAGCGGCGATGTACAACTTCACTTCCCATGTTGACAGAGGAGCCCTTTTCGAGATTTCACTTCTTGGAAGAGCGCTCGTCGGTTTCACAATTGGGATGCTCATACGAAAAAGCTTTGAAAGCCAGCCGCGACAAGAGAATAGTCAACTTCCGCTTGTGCTCTTCGTTATCGTTCCGCTCCTCATTTGGACTGCGTGGCGATATTCGCCAACGCTCGGTTGGTTTGCCGCAGAGCTTCTCTTTCCTGTATTGATTTGGTACTTCGCAACCTTAAGAAACCCCCATTCAAATTCTCTTTCGGAGAAAATCTCGACGAACTTAGGCAGGCTCTCTTTTGGGATATATGCCTACCAACAGGCGGTCTACGAACTTCTTACCTTGGTGCTGAGAAAGACTGGCAACGAAATCACTTGGGAGTGGACGATAGTAGTCCTAGTGCTCGGTTCGGTATCACTCTCATTTTTAAGTAATCGCTTTGTAGAACCTCGCCTAGCACCACTCTTTGCAAAGCTAGTGAGAGTTAAGACTGGGCCAGATACTCTTTAAGTGAAGGTGCTCGTTCGTCACGTTCAGAGAGAATGAGTTCAGATTCATCCATTCCCCAATCGATAGCTAACTCGGTATCAAAGGGGTTGATGGCAAATTCGCTCTCAGGAGCGTACGGCGTCGAGAGTAAGTAAGAAATCGTTGAATTTTCTTTAATCGCCACAAAGGCATGACCTAAACCGGGCGCGATCAGAACTGCTCTTCCACTGTCTGGAGTGAGTTCGACTGAGATCCACTTTTTGAAGGTGGCAGATTCAGGCCGGAGATCAATGATGTAATCGTGAATCTCACCGGTTATGCATGTGACCCACTTTGCCTGCAGCTCGGTGCTGAAATGAATGCCTCGCAGAACGCCGGTAGATGATGTTGAAATATTTGCCTGCTGTGCGCCAAAAACGAGCCCGGTTGCTGATGCAATTTCTTCTAACTTAAACCATTCACGGAAGGTTCCACGGTTATCCCGGTGGACGGGTGATGTTGCAAGCCAGGCACCATCAATGCCCAGCGCCTCAATGTCCATCTGCTACTGCTTTCAAATACAGACCGTACTCGCCGCCTCGGAAACTCTCGGCCGATTCCAGAAGTTCTGCTCGTGTAATCCACCCATTACGGTAGGCGATCTCTTCTGGGCACGCGACCTTCATCCCTTGCCGCTCTTGAACGGTGCGAATATATGACGTCGCGTCATGAAGTGAATTCACTGTGCCGGTATCAAGCCAAGCCGTACCCCGCGGAAGTTGCTCTAACTGAAGCTTTCCACGTTTGAGATACTCGTTATGGATATCGCCAATCTCTAATTCTCCTCGTGCGCTTGGCTTCAGGCCTTGAGCAAAGTCGAGCACGTTCTCATCAAAGAAGTAGAGCCCAGTAATAGCGAAATTGGATTTAGGGCTTGCCGGCTTCTCCTCGATTGAGAGAATCTCGCAACTCTCGTTGAACTCCACAACGCCATAACGCTGAGGATTGGCGACGTGGTAGGCAAAGATTTGTGCGCCATCAATCTCAGTAAATTGGTGAAGCCTGGTGCCCAACGAGGGGCCATGAAAGAGATTGTCTCCCAAGATAAGGGCGCACTTCTCACCCGCGATGTGCTCTTCACAGATGGTGAATACCTGAGCTAACCCGGCCGGAGTGGGCTGTTGCTCGTAGTGGAAGGTGATGCCGAACTTCGAGCCATCGCCAAGGAGCCGCTTAAATGCTGGTTGCTCTTCTGGTGTGGTGACTATGACAATCTCACGGATACCAGCGAGCATGAGCGTTGAGATTGGATAGTAGATCAGCGGCTTGTCATATACAGACAATAACTGCTTGCTCGTTCCCTGCGTTATGGGCCAGAGGCGTGAGCCCGTGCCACCCGCGAGAACTAAACCTTTCATACTTGATTATACTTTGAATTCAGATTATCTCTCTAAGAGAGTGGGGCGATGCGACTCTTAGTCACCGGCGGGGCGGGTTTCATTGGCTCGCACTTCGTGCGCCGACAAGTTAAGAGCGGCCTCTGGCAATCCGTAACTGTGCTTGACGCGTTAACCTATGCTGGAATCCGAGCAAATCTCGCTGAATGTGAAGCCAATCCTCAATTTAGCTTTGTTCATGGCAACATCACTGACCACGATTTGGTTAATACCATCATGGCGAAGGTTGATGTTGTTGTTCACTTCGCAGCAGAGTCACATGTGGATCGATCACTTCTTAACCCGCAACTCTTCGTGGAAACTAATGTTCTCGGCACACACACCTTGGTCCATGCCGCCCATAAATATGGCGTAAAACAGTTTATCCATATCTCAACAGATGAAGTGTATGGATCAGTCGTGAATGGTGACTCAATCGAGAGCGATAACCTTGACCCTCGATCGCCATATTCTGCATCGAAGGCCGCCTCCGATTTATTGGTCCTGAGTTATTACTCAACATATGATCTAGATGTACGCGTCACACGTTGCACCAATAACTATGGTTCGAATCAATTCCCAGAGACCATCATTCCGCTCTTTATAACAAATCTTTTGCGGGGTAAGCAGCTCCCACTTTATGGCGATGGGAAGAACGTCCGCCAATGGATTAACGTCGAGGATCATTGCCGCGGAATTGAATTAGTGATTGAACGTGGTCGAGCCGGCGAGATATACAATCTTGGTAGCGGCAACGAATATCGAAATATTGATCTCACTAAGTTGATTCTTACTGCGATGGATAGAGATAAAAGTGCCATCGAGTTTGTCGCAGATCGCGCGGGCCATGATCTCCGCTATAGCTTGGATTATTCGAAGGCGATTAGTGAATTGGGTTATCAGCCTCAGGTTGATTTTGAAGCCGGCCTCGCCTCAACCATTGAGTGGTATCGAGCTAATCCGCAATGGTGGAGTCCATTAATCAAATGAGATCAGATAAGTGGTTAGTAGTTGGCGCTCATGGTCAACTTGGAAAGTATTTCACAGAGACCCTCACTGCTTTTGGTGCAAATTCCCTCTCGTTAGGTCGCGCAGAGTTAGATATAACTAACCCCGATGCAGTAGATCGCGTTTTGCGCGATTTTCGACCGACCCAGATTATTAACTGTGCAGCATGGGTAGATGTCGAAGCAGCCGAGGAAAATGTCGACGATACCTTTGCGCTAAATTCTGATGCGTTAGCAAATTTCGTTGATTTCACTAAAAATACCGATGCGCTCTTAGTTAATTTCTCAACAGATTATGTATTTGATGGTGGGAATCGTTCTCCATATCTGCCAACTGACCAAGTAAATCCAATCAACGTATATGGCAGATCAAAGGTCGCGGGCGAGAGGTTGCTTCAGGAGAAACTGCCAGATAACTCACTCACGGTTCGTACATCCTGGTTGATTGCAGACTCTCCTAAGAACTTCGTCTCCCGCGTAGCAAGTAAGGCCCTCGCGGGGGAGACCTTTGGTGCTGCTGTCGATCAGACCGGCACTCCAACTTCGTGTGCTGAATTAGCGACGGTTCTGGTAGAGACACTGGCAAAGCAACGATTAACTGGGACTCACCACATCACAAATACCGGTGAAACGACGAGGGCTGGCTGGGCAGAAGAGATCTACCGCATTCTCGGAGTTAACCCAGAATTAGTACGACCAGCAACGAGTGAGACCCTGCCGATGAAAGCGCGCCGTCCACTTTATGCTGTGCTCGATTCGTCGGAGAATGGGTCCATTGGAATTCCAACTCTCTCTCCGTGGCAGAGCGCTCTGGCGGAAAGCACAGTAATTGCGAAATTTAAGGCGCACAGGTGATGGATAACAATCTGCGCGTTTTAATCATTAGTGCGGCAGATGTTCCTAACTCGCCGAACTCAATTGTCGCAGGTGGTGGAGTTCGCGATTGGGCACTGGCCCAAGGGTTAATTCAGAACGGAATTTCAACTCAGATTGCCGTGCCTTATTCAGAGAGTTCGCTAGCAGACGACATCGTGCAGATCTACCGTGATATGGATCAGCTCATTGAGATTGGTTCACGGTTTGATGTAGTCATCGCAAGTCCATCAACCGTCGCCTGCGAAGTAATCTTTAATCGACTTCCCGAAAAAGTAATTCGAATTGCCGACGCATTTGTACCCGTGCACTTAGAAATATCCGCAAGCACCGCCGGTTCCAGGTTGGAATTCGATGAGTTGAAATTTACCTGGTTCATCAATCTCTATATGAAGCGGTTGTGGGCGAGTGATCTTTACCTTGTTGCAAGTACCGTTCAACGTTCATATTTAGTTGGACTGTTGAGTGGAACCGGCTTAATCTCTCCATCGTCTTACGATGCGGTCGATATCGCGATTGCGCCGATTGGAGTGGATGCATCTGCCCCTGTTGCTGTTGCTCCTCAATCTGGCAAGACCATTCTTTGGTGGGGTGGCTTCTACCCATGGTATGACTTTGAAAATCTCTACGAATGGGCCTCGCTACTTTTGAAGTTAGAGCCGGAGACAAAGATCCGTATCGTGGGTGCTCTAAATCCATTTACCTCTGACCGACTCTTTAGAGATATCCCGCAAGTTGCACTTGAAAAATTAACTACTCTGCCCAACGTAGATGCTTGGGATTGGCTCCCTTACTCCGAGCGTTCTAAGGCCTTTGAAGGAGTAAGTGCAGTTCTTATTCTCAATGGCCCCAACTTTGAGAATGAATTCAGTTGGCGTACGCGATTTGTGGACCCCATTGCCTTTGGAATACCGATCCTCACTAATGGCGGGGACCCATTTGGTGAAGTTCTACTCGAAGCTGGTGGAGCGCTGCGAACCCCTAGTGAGTCTGCCAAGCTCGCGAACTGGATTGCAGAAGAGATGACGGCCGAGGCACTAACCTCCGCTCGTTCTAGCATCGTGAAGGTAAAAGAGAAATTCTCCTGGAAGAGTTCAGCGGAGTCGTTAGCCACCCACCTGAAGGAACTCGATGCGGAAGCGATTATTGCCGCGCGTGCGCTACGAGAAATTCGCGAGGCCCATGCTGAAAAATCAACGCTCGGCGAGCCGCGTGGAACCTACATTCTGCGTGCCCGACTTCAGCAGGCTCGTTATGTAGTTGAGAATGAAGGTGTTAAATCAACTATCCGCCGGATTTCTCGCTTTGCAACTAAGAAATTGTTAAGACGGGGATAAGCTCGGGTAATCCAGCGTTTCAAGCCGATTCAAGTCGTGCCATAATCTATAGGTGTTAACTAGAATCATAAGAGAATACCTTCAACCGTATAAGAAGATTGTGGTTGGAATTTTCTTTTTACTGCTTGTTCAGTCAATTGCAACTCTCTATCTGCCTAGCCTTAACGCTGACCTAATCAATAATGGGGTAACCAAAGGCAATGTGCGCTACATCTGGCATATCGGTCTCATCATGCTCGGATGTGCAGCCTTAACAATGGCGGCATCAGTCTTATTGGCCTACTGGAGCTCGAAGGTTTCGATGGCCTTCGGCAGAGATCTCCGAGCAGCAATTTTTACTCGAGTGGAGTCGTTCAGCAACCGCGAACTCAATAAGTTTGGTGCACCATCACTTATCACCCGCAATACAAACGACGTCCAGCAAATCCAGATGGTCCTCTTTATGGGTCTCACTATGATGGTGAGCGCTCCAATAGCGGGAGTTGGAGCTGCGATCATGGCACTCCGCGAGAATGTGAAGTTGTCGGCACTCCTCCTTGTAACTCTTCCACTGATGACGCTACTTATTGTCTGGCTTTTGCGCAGAATCGTCCCGCTCTTTCGTATCATGCAGGTAAAAATTGACGGCCTTAATCTCGTTCTCCGTGAGCAATTGGCTGGTATTCGAGTAATTCGAGCCTTCGTGAAAACAAAGTATGAGGAGAATAAGTTCGCTGCTACAAATGCTGATGTCATGCAGAACCAGCTCAAGGTTACTCGAACATTTGCGGTGATGTTTCCATTGCTGAATTTAATTCTCAACCTAACAAGTGTCGCGGTTCTTTATTTTGGTGGGAAGTTGATTGGTTCTGGTGACATGCCAATCGGAAATCTCACCGCGTTTCTCAGCTACATTATGATTATTCTTTCGAGCGTGATGATGGCAGTAATGATGTCGTTGATGGTCCCACGAGCTGCAGCATCCGCAGAGCGGGTACAAGAAGTACTCATTACGGATTCCTCAGTTGTCGATACCGTGACTCCAATAAGAATCGCACATCGAAGCGGTGTAGTTCAGTTTAAAGATGTGGAATTTAGATATCCAGGTGCTGAGCATTCTATTCTCTCCGGCTTAAACTTCACAGCGGAGCCAGGGAAGGTAACTGCAATTGTCGGATCAACTGGATCTGGAAAGACGACGTTACTCAATCTTATTCCGCGCTTCATCGACCCTACTGCAGGTGAGGTTCTGGTCGATGGCGTGAATGTGCGCGATCAGTCGTTAGAAGACTTATGGAGTGATGTTGGACTTGTGCCACAACGTGCATTTCTCTTCGGCGGAACTATTGCTGAAAACTTACGCTACGGAGATGAAGACGCTACCGAAGTTCAACTCTGGAGCGCGTTAGAGATCGCACAAGGTAAAGATTTCGTGGCAGAGAACGGGGATGGACTCGAAGCGCGAGTTGCTCAAGGCGGTACGAACTTCTCTGGAGGACAAAGGCAGCGTCTCTCCATCGCTCGGGCGATCGTCAAACGTCCACGCATCTACCTGCTTGATGACTCGTTCTCCGCCCTTGACTATTCAACGGATGCGAAGTTGCGAAAAGCACTGGAGAGCCATGCCAAAGATGCGACGTTGATTATTGTTGCACAGCGCGTCTCAACCATTCTCAACGCTGATCAAATCATCGTGCTTAATAACGGTCGCATTGATGGCATCGGTACACATGCGGCGTTGATGGAATCGTCTCAGACTTACAAAGAGATTGTCCTCTCGCAACTTAGCCCAGAGGAGGCAAGCGCATGAGCACTCAACGCCCGGCAGCGTCTCGAGGTGGCCCAATGATGGGAATGATGGGCGCACCACCGGCTAAATCAAAGAATTTCAGAGGTTCACTTGGTCGTCTACTCAAAGAGCTTGCCCCGGAGAGAAGAGCGATTATCGCCGTTCTCACGCTTATTACGACCAGCGTCACAATTGGTGCGTTTGGGCCGAAGATTTTGGGCAGGGCAACGAATGAGATCTTCTATGGATTTATTGGAGAGAAGCTGCCTAGTGGTATGAGTAAGTCAGCGATCGTTGCGCGCTTACGGGCTTCTGGTCAATCAACCCA
Organism: uncultured Actinomycetes bacterium; assembly: GCA_903854185.1. Classification (GTDB taxonomy): domain Bacteria; phylum Actinomycetota; class Actinomycetes; order Nanopelagicales; family Nanopelagicaceae; genus PALSA-747. Next base: position 2,693 of record CAINVP010000041.1, on the reverse strand, counting down.
GGCAGATATGTTGAGCAAGAGTTCGGTAGTCCCAGGTCAGGGAATCAACTTTGCCAATGTAACCCACTTTCTCCTTCTCGCCCTTGGCCTCTACCTCATCTCCGCGCTCTTCCTGTGGATACAGGCCTACCTGATGGCTGGAGTAACGCAACGCACCGTGTATCGCCTTCGCCAGATGGCAGAAGAGAAGATCGGTCGTCTGCCACTCTCATACTTCGATACCCAATCGCGGGGTGATTTACTCAGCCGAGTTACAAACGATGTCGATAACATCTCAACTTCACTCCAACAGGGTCTATCACAAATTCTCAACTCGTTACTTACAGTTATATCGGTCCTAATCATGATGGTCTGGATTAGTCCCATCCTCGCACTTGTCTCCCTCATCGCCATCCCGCTCTCCATCTTTGGTTCGGCATTTATTGCAAAGAAGTCAAAATCAGAGTTCACCTCGCAATGGAGTTGGACTGGAAAATTGAATGGGCATGTGGAAGAGATGCACACTGGTCATTCATTGGTCAAGGTCTTTGGCAGGAGTAAGAAATCAGTCGAACAATTCCAAGTTTTAAATGAATCGCTCTATCAATCTTCATTCAAGGCGCAATTCATCTCCGGAATTATTCAGCCGCTAACACAGCTAATCTCCAATCTCATCTACGTTGCGATTGCTGTCATCGGCGGGTATCGGGTCGCTAGCGGAGCGATGTCACTCGGTGATGTGCAGGCCTTCATTCAATATTCCCGACAGTTCGGAATGCCACTCGCTCAAATCGCTGGATTGATGAACTCGGTTCAATCCGGCGTTGCCTCTGCGGAGCGACTCTTTGAATTTCTTGATGCGCCAGAGGAGAGCCCAGACCTCACTCATCCCATTCCGTTAGCTCGAGTTCGTGGCGAGATTGAATTTAAGGATGTCTCATTTCGATACACACCTGATCAGCCACTCATCGAGGGATTCAATCTCAAAGTTGCCCCAGGAGAGACGGTTGCAATTGTTGGACCAACCGGAGCCGGAAAGACGACGCTCGTTAATCTCATCATGCGTTTCTATGAGATTGATTCAGGTGCAATCCTTATTGATGGGATTGATGCTCGACAGGTAACTCGGGATGATTTGCGGAGACAATTTGGAATGGTGCTACAGGAGACTTGGCTATTCACGGGCTCCATGCGTGAGAACATCGCCTTTGGAAGTGCTGATCCAACTCACGAACAAGTTGAACGCGCTGCAGTTGCAGCCAATATTGACCACTTCCTAAGGTCACTCCCCGATGGCTATGAATCCATGCTCTCTGATGAGAACTCAACCGTTTCCAACGGAGAGCGCCAATTACTCACCATCGCCCGGGCATTTATGGCAGACCCAGCCATTCTCATCCTCGACGAGGCAACATCTTCAGTGGATACTCGAACTGAGGTACTAGTGCAGCATGCAATGGCAGAACTTCGGAGAGGGCGAACATCATTTGTCATCGCACACCGGCTTTCAACCATCAGAGATGCGGATGTGATTCTGGTTATGGATAAGGGTGCCCTGATTGAACAGGGAACTCATGATCAACTGATGGCTTCGAAGGGCTTCTACTTTGATTTATACGCGAGCCAGTTTGCATCCTCTATTACGGAGTAACCGAGGCGTATAACTTCGGAGCAAGGCGCAGGGAAGTCGAGACGCTGATATGTGAGTTATCTCGATAAACATTGGCCTTGCCGAAGGTTGCACTACATATATTCGCACAGAGCCACTTCGAGGTATCAATGTACTTGTACTTAAGCGCTGCCGTAGCTTGGGTCGCATCAGAGCGGATCAATGGAAAATCACACCTAGTGGGTCGAGAAGCATGGAGTGAGAGGCAGGTTGTCGAATCTTTAATCGGATTCGGGGTATCACCGATTATCACAATATTAGATACTGGAATTGAAAGTGCACCGAGGAATTTCTCTTCGCCACTGGTCCAACTCTGTGAGTAATTAGCGGTCGGTTTGCTCAGAGCGTAGGTATTCTCAGTGAAGTTAGAGAGTAGTAAGTACCTCGGATTCACGCTATTGATCGTAGAAATCAGCTTCTTTTGATATGCGGTGCAGGAAGCATCAATCTTTGTGTTATTAATAATTTCAAGGGATGTGGCTGGACAGCTCGACTTTGTGATGCTGATGAGTTTGAAGTGGTGCGCCTTAGCGATTAAATCTAGCGCCGGGAACCATTGAGCGGCATGTGAATCACCCACGAGCATCATCGTCGTCGTGGCCGTTGTATCGCCGAACGCGCAAGCGCCGGTTGGCCATGACTTGCCATAGTTCAGGTGGCAGCCATTGGAGTAAACAATCGGTTTGTCGAGAGAGATGACTAAGCCAGAGTTACTCTGTGCAACTGCGTGGAAGCCACTAAAGGTAAGCGCTCCAGTGGCAAGAATGGCCAGCCCCCATTTAGGCAGTGAGAGTTCAAGCTTTCTATCAAAACGCATTGGGGTCTCAATGTATCGCGAAATGAGAATTGCGAGAGCGGTGGAAATCAGAACAATCTCCCACTTGTCATAGTTAGTAAGTCGATCAGTATTAGCCATAAATATTACGGTTATTGGCCAATGAACGAGATAGAGCGTGAATGAGATATCACCGAACCAGATGAGTGCATTTCCAATTCGGCTCTTCTCCGGAACATTTACGCCAGTCCACAGAACGACCATCGCCAT
>CAINVP010000040.1 GCA_903854185.1 uncultured Actinomycetes bacterium | reverse complement strand
TGGATCGATGGACCACGTGATGCAGCCCTTGATTCCAAAGCCGACGACGTGGGCTGGAAGTTCATACTGATCGATGATGTCACCAATCTGATTGAGCGCCCAAAGGTTGAGGCGTTCTGCCTCCCCTAACGTCTCTTCCGTGCAAATCATGTCAATCGCACGAACGCCGGCCATCGCGAGTGGGTTACCGTTAAATGTACCGAAGTGGGCCATGCGATTATCAGTAACCGCATCCATGATTGCCTTCTTTCCGCCGAATGCAGCGACGGGAATACCGCCGCCGATCGACTTAGCAAGGCAGACTAAATCAGGAGTCACTCCAAGACGGTGAGCTGCACCGCGATTACCCGCAGTAAGACCAGTCTTCACCTCGTCAAAGATGAGAACAACGTTGTACTTATCGCAGAGCTCACGTACTCCTTCAAGGTAACCCTCATCTGGCAGAACGATTGCAAGGTTCTCTAGAACCGGCTCAACAATAAAGCAGGCAATCTTTTCCGCGTCCGATGCGAAGCGTCGCTCTAGCGCATCGAGATTGTTGTAGGGGACGACGTACATGGCGCCGGGGGTTGAGCCTGCAGGAACGACGAGATGTGGATTTTCGGCCGGGCCAGCTTCACTCAGTGATGGCTTGGCTGAGACGGTAAATGGGTCATAGCTACCGTGATAACCGCCTTCAACTTTAACGATCGCCTCCTTGCCGTTGTATGCCTTCGCGGTACGAACGGCATACATCGTTGCTTCTGTACCAGAATTCGTGAAACGAATCTGATCAAGGGCGAAGCGTCGACAGAGGCGTTCTGCCGCATCGGTGGAGATTGGTGAAGGCGTAACGAAGAGCATTCCGCTCTCCAACGACTTCTTGGCTTCCTCGACAACGGTGGGATTGAGGTGGCCAGCAAGCATCGCACCAAATCCCATAGAGAGATCGAGAAGATTGCGACCATCGACATCCTTCATCCATGCACCTTGTGCGGAGACGATTGATATTGGGTAAGGGTCCCAGTGCTGGAAGCTTGAGACCACTCCTAGTGGGAGCGTCTCAGATGCTCGAATAAATTCAATTCCAGAGGCCTTTGTCTGGCTGGTAAACAATTTCCATTCAGATTCGAGCAGGCTCTTAACGCGCGCCTTGTCGATTGGTCTGGTGCTCTTAGCGGTGCGGCGAAATGTTTGAGTAGTTTCAACAGTGTTCGTCATTTTCAATGCGCCGGAAACTTTCGACATTTGCCGAAATACAGCGCTACTCCCTATCAATTTTTGTAATAACCGTCTTTGATACGGCTATTAGTGCTTCTGTAAGGTAGCAGAGGCGTTGCATTAAGTCACCCCATACGGAACACGCCACGCAAAATCCCCAATTTATTGGACTTTTTTCCAAAAATATTCAACTTGCCCGTACGATTAGCGCATGAGTTCGAGCAACGCCTCAGCGCGCAACACCATTCTCTTTATTCAGAATGATGAGACCGATCCACCACACCTTGTCGGCCAGTGGCTGGCGGCAGAGGGATTCACTATCGCGAATGTAAAAGCTTATGCCGGCGAACTCATTCCAAGTGAAATCTCAGAAGATGTCGCTGGAATTATTCCACTCGGTGGGCATATGAATGCAAATGAGGATGCGCTCTATCCATTCCTCACCGTAGAGAAGAACCTCCTCCGTAAAGCGGTTGAAGAAGAAGTGCCGGTCTTCGCCATCTGTCTAGGAACTCAATTACTCGCCGTTGCAACCGGAGGTAAGGTCGAACAGTCGCCTCAGAGCGAGATTGGCATCTTCGATATCGAATTGAACGATTCTGCAAAAACTGATTCAGTATTCAACTTCGCATCCTCCGCCAAGGTAACCCAATGGCATGAAGATGTCGTCACCGAATTGCCAGCCGGCGCAACCCTTCTGGCCTCAAGTCCGCTCTGCACAAATCAGGTATACCGAATCGGAGCGACCACCTACGGCGTCCAATTCCATCCTGAGGTGGATAGCGGAATTATCCGAGGTTGGGAGGAGCACGCAGATCATGCCCTTCAAATGTCTGAGAAGCGCGGCGTTGAGGCCGAAGTTGCTGAGTATGACGAAGAGCTCGCCAGAATCTGGCAACCAGCCCTACACTCGTGGGCAGAGGTAGTTCGAGACCACTGGAACAGGAAGGCGTAGCAATGTGCCGCTTAATGGGATATGTCGCATCCGAGAACACCACATTTTCAGCTCTAGCTGGCTCCACCTTCTCAGAGTTTCAATCGTTAGCGGCAAAGCATCGTGATGGCTGGGGCGTTGCCGTCACACCATCTCATGGCGATGCACAAGTGATTCTCGATCCAGGTACCGCATTAGATAATCAAAAATTTGCAGAAGTTACGACCTCACTTAATAGCGATGCGGCACTTCTCCACCTTCGCTGGGCAACTCTTGGGCTTAAGGTAGATGAGACAAATACCCATCCCTTTACCCATGGGGAGTATTCCTTTATTCACAATGGCAGTATCAATCCCCCACAGTCACTTGAGCCATTGATTGCTGAGGATTTCAAGGAGCACTTTGTCGGAGATACCGACTCAGAACGATATTTTTATGTCTTACTGACATCGATTCGACAGCACGGGCTGGAGAGCGGAGTAATTGAAGCAGTTCGCACAATTCGTTCATCACTTCAATACTCCAGCGTCAATGCGATGCTCCTCACTCCCCATAAGTTCATAGTTATAACTGAATTCAACGCAGCGAAGATTCCTAGTGATGAAGGCCCCGAGTATTACGACCTCTATTACCGTCGGGATGATCGCGGCGTCCTGGTCGCCTCCAGCGGCTGGAGCCAAGATGGGTGGGTCCATCTTCCCAACCACCGAATGCTCGTTGTAGATCGCTCGACCCAAGAGGTTGAAATCTTCGAGATTTAACTCACTCTTGGCCCGCATTTCACTCACCCGCGGGTATAGAGCAAGTTCGCCCACTATTCTTAACCCATAGTTCGTGACCATTTTTAGATCCAGCCGACGTAAACCTTCAGAGCTAGGAAAAACTCATATGACGAAGAACGAAAATCCAGTGTTCCCAGATGGTCAGGATCCCACCCGTTGGCGAGCCCTATTTGTCATCGCTATCTCACAGTTAATGGTTGTTCTTGACGCCTCGATCGTAAACATTGCAATTCCTAAGGCAATGGTCGATCTCCACATTTCGCGGGCAAATACTCAGTGGATTGTGACCGCCTATACCTTGGCCTTCGGCTCGCTCTTACTACTCGGTGGACGTATCGCTGATTTCGCTGGCCGGAAAAAAGTCTTCATCATCGGACTTGTTGGTTTTGCAGCCGCCAGTGCCCTCGGTGGAATCGCTACAACTCAGGGAATGCTTTTCGGAGCGCGTGCCCTTCAAGGCGTATTCGGCGCCCTCTTAGCACCAGCAGCACTCTCGATTATTAACGTCACCTTTACAGTTCCGAAAGAACGCGCAAAGGCTTTTGGCGTTTATGGTGCAATCGCCGGTGGCGGAGCAGCCATTGGACTTATCCTCGGTGGCGTTCTCACCGAATACACATCCTGGCGCTGGTGCTTGGGCGTGAATGTTCCCATCGCGATGATCGCTGTTCTCCTAGCTATCCCATATGTGAAAGAGTCGCATGCGAAGGGCGATCACAGCCTGGATGTGCCAGGCGCGGTTACCGTCACTATCGGTCTAGTCTCACTCGTTTACGGATTTAGTCGTGCAGCAACGGACGGTTGGGGCAAGGTTGGCACGTACCAATTCTTTATCGTCGCAGCCATCTTCATTGCCGTCTTCTTCTATATTGAATCAAAGGCTAAGGGACCACTTCTTCCGGTCAGGGTATTAGCAGAGCGCAACCGTGGTGGCTCATACCTCGCTACATTGCTTGTGGGATCAGGGCTATTTACCATGTTCTTCTTCCTCAGCTTGTACTTCCAACAAATCCTCGGCTTCTCACCATTGAAGTCTGGCTTTGCTTTCCTACCATTCTCTCTCGGTGTCATCTCGTTTGCCGGCGTGGCCGCAAAGTTGCTGCCGAAAGTTGGTGCTCGTCCGTTGATGCTTACCGGTCTAGTAATGGCAACAATTGGTTTACTCCTGCTCTCACGAATAACTCCCACCTCTTCTTATGTCACACATGTACTTCCATCAATCATCATCATGTCTACCGGATTGGCGTTGGTATTCATTCCTTCAGCTACCGCCGGCCTACATGGTGTCGAGCAACGTGACTCAGGAGTGGCAAGCGCGCTCATCAATACCAGCCAACAAATTGGTGGCTCACTTGGAGCGGCACTCCTTAACACTGTTGCTGTCACCGCTGCAACCGCCTACGGAGTTGCTCACAAGATTGCACCAAACGATCCCAACAGCCTGGTCCACGGTTGGTCACTTGCCTTCAAATATGGTGCAGGATTTTTGACCTTGGCCGCAATCGTCGTCTTCGTCTCAATTAATGCGGGCAAAGATGTCCTCGTTGAACATGAGGGCGTCGTAATTCACTAACTCGAAGAGAAGTTACAGTTTTCTTCGATAACTGAAGATTCCGATAATTAAGGCGAGTACCACTAATCCGGTGCTCGCCTTAATTATTGCCCCGTTCGGAGAGTTATGTCCGTGGGCGGGCGCTGGACTTGCAGTTGGACTTGGCGTTGGATTGGCAGTGCCAGTTGGCTGATAACTGAAAGTGAATTCCCCTTCAACCACATGACCATCCGATGCCGCTACCCGATAGTTCACAAGTACTGGTCCAGGGAGAGCATTTTCTGTTGTAGCGACGGTAATCTGTTCACCGTTCACCGTCACCTTTCCTCCCACATCATTAGCTTCTGCGTTTGTAACTGTTACCTGATTAACTGATGAGCCAGAAATGGTGGCTAGTGGTTCTGCAAATGTAAGAACGATTTCACTCGGCCACACCGATATAAGCGAACCATTTGCAGGAGAGCTGCTCACGAGTGTCGTATGAGCTGAAGCGGGCGTCATATGTGCTCCGGCGAAGGAGAGAAGAGTGCAAATAATGAGATATCTGCGAAATGATTTCATACTGAATCTTAACCCTTGCTAAAGTTTCCCCACTTACGAAAGGAAAATTATGTCCAAGTTTTCTCGTCCAGTTATCGCCCTTCTCTCAACAGTGGCGCTTGGAGCATCACTCATGCTCGCACCATCTGCTGCAGAAGCTGCTGCATCGGCCACTTGCAAGACAGGGCAGTTACCTACCCTCGCTAAAGGTGTACTTACCATCGCGACCGATGATCCTGCCTACTCCCCTTGGTTTGATAGCAACACACCCTCTAATGGCAAGGGCTACGAGGCGGCAGTTGCCTACGCAGTTGCTCAGAAACTTGGTTATGGAACAAAGCGAGTCAAGTGGGTAAAGGCCTCATTCGATAGCGTGATTCAACCAGGTGCAAAGAACTACGACTTCGATATCAATGAAGTTTCTATCACCCAAGAGCGCGCAAAGGCCGTGGATTTCTCATCAGGATATTACGATGTTGCCCAGGCGCTTGTGACAGTCAAGGGTTCTGGAACTGAGAAAATTAAGAAGATTGCAGATCTTGCAAATGCAAAGTTGGGAGCGGCAGTTGGAACGACTTCCTACTCAACAATCACAGATCTCATCAAGCCAAAGGCAACTCCTGCGGTCTATGACACCAACGATCTCGCCGTTGCAGCGTTGAAATCTGGTGCAATCAAGGGTCTCGTCCTAGATCTTCCAACCGCCTTCTATATCGCCGCAACGGTCGATGGCGCACAACTTGTCGGCCAATTCTCTGCCGCGGCTGGAGGAGAGAAGTTTGGACTAGTTCTGAATAAGGGCAGCAAGTTGACGAGCTGTGTATCTGCCGCAGTTGATGCGCTACGTGCCAACGGTCGTCTTAAGAGCATTGAGAAGAAGTGGCTCGCACAATCTGGTGGCGCGCCACTGATCAAGCCTTAACCAATAAAAATAACTAGCTGATTACGTATAGTAGCCCGGTGACTTACCAGCCCTCTCCTCTGCGCATTGCGCGTGAGAGTGCAAAGCGCCGGGCTACTGTGCGTTCTAGATTGATTGCCGCGCTCAGCACCTTCTTTCTAGCGACGGCCTTGCTTGTAATTCTTACTAGCGCTTCGGGCTTCCATAAGGTCACCGGGGCCTTCTTCAATTGGCACCATGCCAGACTCTCCTTCCCGCAGGTACTGAATGGGCTCTGGCTCAATTTGCGGGTCATGGTTATTGCCGAGATCTGCGTTCTGATTCTTGGACTCCTTATTGCACTTGCACGAACATCCGTGAGCCCGCTTCTCTATCCAGTTCGCCTAGCTGCAACCATCTATACCGATATCTTCCGGGGGCTTCCCCTGCTTCTCGTGCTGCTGCTCGTTGGATTTGGAATTCCTGGACTTGGAATCTCGTGGTTACCGTCATCAACGCTGCTGCTCGGCATCGTCTCACTCATTCTGACTTACTCCGCTTACGTTGCTGAAGTGATTCGCGCGGGAATTGAAGCGGTTCATCCAGCACAGCGAATGGCGGCCCGCGCCCTCGGACTCACAACTGCGCAGACTCAGCGAACAGTCATTCTTCCGCAGGCTCTTCGAAAAGTGGCTCCTCCGCTACTCAATGACTTAGTCTCTCTTCAAAAAGATTCGGGTCTTATCAGCGTCCTTGGCGCGATAGATGCAATCCGCCAGGCTCGAATCTATAGCTCGATGACCTTTAACTTTACCTCTTACGTAGTTGCTGGAGCGCTCTTCGTCGCTCTCACGATTCCATTAACTAGATTTACCGACTGGCTCACCAGAAGACAAGACCTTGCGCGCAATCTAAGAGGTCAATGGTGAACCAACTTTCAGTCAGGAATCTTCGTAAATCATTTGGTGATGAACTTGTTCTACGGGATATCTCCTTCGAGCTCCAGCCTCATCAGGTAACTGTTGTGATTGGTGCATCCGGTAGCGGAAAGAGCACGTTGATGCGCTGCATCAATCTCTTGGAAGAGATTGATGACGGTCAGATCATTCTTGCCAATGAGGACATAACGGCGCCCGATATCAATCCAGATGTGGTACGAGCTAAAATTGGCTCCGTCTTTCAATCTTTCAATCTTTTCTCTCACCTCACCGTTCTGCAGAACATCACTCTTGCCAGCCGGAAGGTTCATGGCGTGAAGCGAGAGATTGCAGAGGATCAAGCAATGGAGCTGCTCTCCCGATTTGGACTTGAGGCTAAAGCCAGGAGCTACCCCGACCTACTCAGTGGTGGACAGCAACAACGAGTAGCAATTTTGAGAGCGCTGATTACCAAACCACAACTTCTACTTCTTGATGAGGTAACGAGTGCCCTTGATCCCATCCTCATCGCTGAAGTTTTGACGCTTATCGCTGAATTGAAGGCCGAGGGTCACACCATGCTCATCTCGACCCACGAGATGGGCTTTGCGCTCAAAGTGGCAGATGAGTTGATATTTCTGCAGCACGGCGAGATCGCTGAGCGTGGCAATCCCCATGAGCTCCTCGCAGACCCCCAATCCGAGGGTCTGCGAGCCTTTCTGGCTGCGATGCGCGAGGCGGGCCGGCTCTAGACGCAAGGATTTCGTATATGCAAATAGTTTGCATTAATATAGGCTCATGAGTTCAGCCCCTCGCTCCACACTACGCAGTCACCTACGTTTCTCACGAGAGGAACTTCCGGCGCTCGCTGGTGTCATCGGAACTGTCGTTGCCCTTCACGTGATCGGCTGGGGGCTCTTCATACATTACAACTCCATGAAGCAGTTCCACTCCCTCATGGATGGCAATCACACACTCGTCTATGCAGGTGCTGGAGCGCTGGCATACTCCTTTGGATTGCGTCACGCATTCGATGCTGACCATATCTCAGCTATCGATGACACGACTCGTCTGATGCTCGCGAAGAATCGCAAACCCATGGGAGTTGGTCTCTTCTTCTCACTTGGGCACTCAACCATCGTTCTGGGCCTCTCCGTGGGTATTGCCTTCGCCGCGAAAGAGGCGACGAAGTTGCAACATAACTTTGCTGAGACCGGTGGCATCATCGGTGCATCAGTATCGGCCTTCTTCCTCTACCTTGTTGGCATATTGAACCTGGTAATTCTCGTTGGCATTATTAAAGTCTGGAAGCAAGCTAAATCTGGAAAGTTTTCGCATGAACACCTTCAGCAGCTATTGAACGAGCGTGGCTTGATGAATCGAATCTTTCGTGGATTCTTCAAGAAGGGTTTCGATCACTCGTGGCAGCTCTATCCAATCGGAATCCTCTTCGGTCTCGGATTTGATACCGCAACTGAGGTAGGTCTGCTGGGACTCTCTGCAACTGCTGCGATTGGAACTGTAGGTGGCACCCTCCCACCGCTTGCGATCATCGCTCTTCCTATTATCTTCGCTGCCGGAATGTCCATGATGGATTCACTCGATGGCATCTTTATGGTGAAGGCTTACTCATGGGCTTTCACCTCACCGCTTCGCAAAATCTATTACAACATCACCACAACGAGCATCTCAATCTTCGTTGCCTTTGTGATTGGAACCATTGAAGTGGTAGGAGTGCTTGCGGATAAGACTTCCATTGGCAAGTATCAACCCTTCACCTTTATCGCAGGAATTAATCTCAATAAGGTTGGCTACTTTATCGTTCTCTCATTCTTAGCTACTTGGGTGCTCTCCGTAGTCATTTGGAAGACTGGAAAGTACGAAGAGCGATACAGCTCTGGAATAGTTGAGACTGATCACGTTCATCAAGCCATCGAGATTGTTGATTAACTCCTAATCGAGGAAGAAGTCGAGCAGGAAATCGGTTGTTCCTGGCTTGACCGAATACTTCTCTAAGTCAGTAATCCCCTCGGAAGCAAGCACTTCATCATCTACAAAGAAGTTGCCGGTTGTACTGGCCGACTCCCGAGTAAGAATGATGTGGGCCGCATCGGCGAGAATTTCCGTTGTGCGACAGAAGTTAGTATCGACACCAGGAATCATCGCCAACGCGGCAGTATCAATGGCGGTCCGTGGCCAGAGCGCGTTTACAGCAATTCCATCTCTCTTAAACTCTTGCGCCATGCCCAGCACACACATACTCATCCCATACTTTGAAATCGTATAGGCAACATGCGGTCGAAACCACTTCGGGTTCATCGAGAGCGGTGGTGACAGGGTCAAGATATGTGGATTTCTTCCTGCCGCTGCGCTCTCCTTCAGGTACGGAATGGCAGCCTGCGAAGTGAGAAAAGTGCCTCGAACATTGACATCCATCATCAGGTCAAAGCGCTTTGCAGGCGTCTTCTCCGTTGGTGTGAGATTTATTGCACTGGCATTATTGATAAGAATATCGATTCCACCAAACGCCTCCGCCGCTTGCTGCATCGCTGCGACGATGGCCTCCTCGTCTCGGATATCACACTGAATTGCGAGCGCCTCCCCACCGGCAGCTTCAATCTCTTTCGCTGCGGTATGGATCGTTCCGGGCAGAGTGGGGTGTGGCTCTGAAGTCTTTGCGGCAATCGCAATCTTTGCACCATCTTGTGCCGCTCGTTTTGCGATAGCTAATCCGATACCTCGGGAGCCACCCGTAATGAATATTCGCTTGCCCTTGAGATCCATCGTATTCTCCCCCGTAACCTAAAATCCTAGGAACTTTGCGAAAGCTGCCTGCGCCTCTTCTGTCTGCAGCGCCATGCGGAACATCTCACCTTCAGCTTCCATAATTGCCTCTACCTGGTTGAATGTTCCACTCTTCATCAGCGCTTTCGTATTGATAACTGCTTGTGGGGGTTGACCAGATATCACCTTCGCGGCAGCAAGAGCGCTCTCTAATGGATTGATAGCAATCTCGTTCACGATTCCCATTACCAGGGCCTCGCCTGCAGAGAAGGTCCGTCCAGTGAGGAGAATTTCAGCGGCCTTATTGTGACCAATTCGCATCGGAAGCAGGAAGGAGGAGCCTGCCTCTGGCACGAGTCCAAGAGTCACGAATGGCATGCAAAATTCAGCGGAATCGGAGGCGTAGACCAGATCACAGTGGAGAAGGGCGGTTGTGCCAATACCAATAGCTTTGCCTTCTACGGCAGCGATGAGTGGCTTAGGGAAGTTATGAAGTGCCTTAATAAATTGAAAACCTGGGGCGGAAGAATCCTCTGGAATATTCTGGGCGAAATCCTTGATGTCATTTCCAGCAGTGAGTACACCCGCAGAACCGGTGAGAATAACCGCTCGGATGCCGAAGTCATCTACTGCTTCTTTGAGTGCAGCGCAGAGGGCGATATACATCTCGGTGTTGATTGCATTCTTCTTAGCCGCTCTATTGATGGTGATGAGTAGGACGCTATCGAGCCGGTCTGTGAGAATCTCTGACATAACTTCATCCTTCCACACTTTAGAAAAATAGAAAGCCCCCCACCCGTAACGGTGAGGGGCATTCCTATGAGAGTTCTCAGTGACTAGCGCTCTAGCTCGCCTGCAATGAATGCCTCAGTCTTCGCACTTGCCTGCTCATCTGTGTACTGAACAGGTGGTGACTTCATGAAGTATGAAGATGGCGAGAGAAGTGGTCCGCCGATCTTGCGGTCTAGTGCAATCTTGGCGCAACGTAGTGCGTCGATGATGACACCTGCTGAGTTTGGTGAATCCCATACTTCGAGCTTGTACTCGAGGTTGAGTGGAACATCGCCAAAGGCGCGACCTTCGAGGCGGACATAGGCCCACTTACGGTCATCAAGCCATGGAATGTAATCAGAAGGTCCGATATGCACATTCTTCGCACCCATGTCGTGCTCAAGCTGAGATGTTACCGACTGAGTCTTAGAGATCTTCTTCGACTCCAAGCGGTCACGCTCGAGCATGTTCTTGAAGTCCATATTTCCACCAACGTTGAGCTGATAGGTGCGATCAAGATGAACGCCACGATCCTGGAAGAGCTTCGCCATAATGCGGTGCGTGATTGTTGCGCCGACTTGGCTCTTAATGTCGTCGCCCACGATTGGAACGCCAGCCTTGGTGAACTTATCCGCCCATACAGGGTCTGATGCGATGAAGACAGGGAGTGCATTAACAAATGCTGCACCGGCATCAATTGCGCACTGTGCGTAGAACTTTGCAGCTTCTTCTGAACCCACCGGGAGATAGCAGATGAGAACATCTGTCTTTGTCTCCTTGAGGCGAGCGACAATATCAACTGGTGAAGCGGTTGACTCTGTGATTGTCTCTTTGTAATAGCGACCGAGACCATCAAGGGTGTGTCCGCGCTCAACCACGATACCGGTCTTAGCGACAGTTGCGAACTTAATTGTGTTGTTCTCACTCGCCCACATAGCTTCAGCGAGATCGAGTCCGACCTTCTTTGCATCTACATCGAATGCCGCTACAAAGTTAACATCGCGAACGTGGTATCCACCAAGTACGGTATGCATGAGGCCTGGGATTTCAATATCTGGAGCGGCGTCCTTGTAGTACGTCACTCCCTGGATAAGCGAGTTAGCGCAGTTACCTACGCCGATAATCGATACCCGGATTTCACCTTTACTTGATGTCACGAGGATTTCCTTTCGGTGTTGATCATTTCTTGTAGCCACGCGATCTCTCGCTCAGCCGATTCCAATGAGTGGCGGCGCCACTCAACTAAATACTTATCGATACCCGCAGGGGCCTTCTCAAGGTCATTGCGAAGGATTGCGGCCTTCTCAACAAGTCTGCGATGGCGGCCTTCGAGGATCTGCAAGCGGTTGCCCTGAGGGGTTGGGCCGAAGAATGCGAAGCGAACCTCGAAGCTCTCGTCATCCCACGCCTCTGGACCTGATGAGGAAGCGAGCGCATCAAAGCGCTCCTTCCCTGTGGTCGTAATGGCATAGTTGATACGAGAACGGCGAGAGAGCCCACCTTGGTCCGAGAGCGACTCCTCAATCAGCTTCTGATCTACCATCCGATGGAGCTGAGGGTAGAGAACTGAGAACGAGAGAGCCCTAAATGGTCCATAGATTGCAATCATTCGCTTGCGGAGCTCGTAGCCGTGCAGGGGACCCTGGGAGAGCAGCCCTAAGAGGGCGAACTCCAGTGATTCTCCGCGCGAGCGCATAACTCCTGCTTTCCTTGGTCTGTGCTTTATTGAATGTACCTATCGAATGAATCTATCGAATGAATGTATCTAATGAATCTATCGATTCGATACATCTAGGCGATATCTAACCCCATATATCGAGACGATGCAAACTTCGCCTTGATAACCTGGCCTCGTGTCGCAGGGTGAACCCTCTGGCAGCGGTGAAATCACTAGATTATGGGAATGGCCGTGGTGATTCCTTCCCGAATCTGGGAGTACTCGATCGCTGCCCTACTTATTATCGTTGCGCCTGGTCCAAGCGTGCTCTTTACCATCGCCCGCGCCATAGCGTGGGGTCGCGCCATCGCCATCTATACCGTCATCGGCAATATCTTGGGTATGTACACGATGGCAGTCATCGTCTCCTTTGGGCTCTCGCCCATCCTGGCCAAGTCGCACCTTGCCTTTACGGGAGTGCAATGGCTCGGTGGCCTCTATTTAATCTATCTCGGCTACTCCGCTATCAAGGAGAGCCCCCGAGATGCTGAAGATATGTTGAAGGTCGTCGAGAGCAGGCCATCGCCCGCGAAGACGATACGTCAGGGCTATCTCGTGGGAGCGCTCAACCCGAAGGGCTTCGTCTTCTTTGCTGCCATCCTCCCCCAGTTCATCGATCGCGAACGGGGTTCGATCACTTTCCAGATGTTACTTATGTCGACCATCTTCGCACTGATTGGCTTCATCTCCGATGGGAGCTGGGGCTTTCTTGCTGGGACGGTCCGAAATTGGTTCGCTCGCGATGTCAGTCGATTAGTGCGACTTCGCATCTCTGGCGGAGGCGTGATGATTCTCCTTGGCCTGCTCACTCTGGTTAACTCTCTTCACAGCAAGTAGTCCGACTCTCGGTCTGCCTTCATAGCTTTGTCAGGGCTGGCGGGCAGAATTAGCACTAAGAAAAATAAGTGAAAAGGGCCAACTATTATGAGTGAGAAAACCAGCAATACCCGTCGTACCAATCTCAGCCCCAGCGCGCTCACCTTCTCGTGGGATAACTGTCATCGCTGCCTCTGGCTTGAGTACAACCATCAGCTCCGGGTTCCGGCAACGATGCCACTCGTTGGCGAACTAGCTGAGATGCAAGAGAGCTACTTCTTCAGCGCCTCGGGTCTGGCCGCCGGCAACCCCATTCTCACAACAAGCATGCACCCAGATATTCCCCTGGGGAAAGTAATCTCACACGGTGGTTGGGTGCAGTCCACGCCCATCAAGATTAATGGCGAAGATTCACATCTAGATATTCGTGGAAAGTATGACCTACTCATCGAATTTGAAAATGGGACTTACGGCGTGATCGACTGCAAGATGCAGGCAAATGAGAGCAATAAGAGCAAGTTCTATAGCCCGCAGCTCGAGGCATATGCCTATGCGCTCGAAAATCCGGTGAAGGGTGAGCCAAAGCAGGTCTCTGTACTTGGGATTTACGCTTGGTCACTCGACAAACCGTGGGGCGATGTCAATCATGGCTTTGGCTATCGCGTGAAATCTTCCTGGTATCCGATTGACCGCAACCCGCTTGCCTTGGAAGAACGGCTGACAAATTTCATCATGATGGTCAATGGCGATATGCCAGAGGCTAAATCTTCATGCAAGCAGTGCAGTTACATCTCGGAACGAGATGCCATCATCCGTTCACAGTAACGAGAGCTACTCTTCATCCTTTAAGTAATTGCGCTCGCGGACCAAAGCCGCCTTCGCCTCTGACGCGTAGATATCGACATACTCTTGATGTGAGATTGCTGCGATTGCTTGCATAATCTGATCTGTGATCTCGCGGAGTACTTTCAAATCTGAGGAGTCCCCCGTGAAGTAGAGCGGCTCGCCAAAGACCATTTCCACGCGTTGAACTTTTGGTACGACCTTGCCGGTTGGTTGAATCTCAGCGGTATTGAACATCGCTACCGGAATAATCGGAGCCCCGGAATCAATCGCCATACGCGCAATTCCAGTGCGCCCCTTATAGAGCTTTCCATCGGGTGAGCGCGTTCCTTCAGGGTAGATACCGATGCAATTTCCATCCTTCAACAGTTCCAGCCCGGTCAAGATGGCCTGTTCACTTCGCCGTCCGCCGGCGCGATCCACGGGAACTTGCCCGAGAGCCTTGAAGGTCAGTTTCTTCACTAATCCCTTGATGCCAGGAGAGGTGAAGTACTCGCTCTTTGCCAGGAAGGTGACCTTACGCGGCACGACGAGCGGCATGAAGATTGAATCACTGAAGGAGAGGTGATTAGAGGCGATAATGACGGGTCCCGTTGTAGGAACTAGTCGCAGGCCTGTCACCTTTGGTCGGAAGAAGAGCATAAGAAGCGGAGTCAGAAATGACTTCAATAGTGCATATGCCATCTGCAGCCTCGCCCTCTCTCAATCTCGCGACACCTCCGAGGTGCGCAGGAGAAGGATACTTTAGGAATTCCCCTCATGGTGTGTCACCATCTGAGCGTGAAAACAGGCGCGCTCCGCTTACCGGGCTCGAAAACCGGCGTGCTCTTTATCCACGGTTTTACG
>CAINVP010000039.1 GCA_903854185.1 uncultured Actinomycetes bacterium | reverse complement strand
TTTATCTACGGAAGAAGGATCGACCAAGTAACGGTCATACATCTCTGCAACTAGCCACTCGTTGGGACCGAATGATCCGCCGAAGTGGTTAGCAGGAGTGTTAGATCCTGTTGCCGACACTGGCTCTGCTCCGATTCTCTGCGGGGCGTTTTCACGCTCCTACTGAATGGCCCAAGTCTATTAGTTATGACTGGGAGGCTCATCCCCGTCCCCTGTGAGAAGGGTGTGACCCCTGACCCAAAATGGGGCAGATCGAGCCGAATGCGGGCATGATTCGACCCATACCTTCGCGCCCTGCCCGAGCCCGCGATAGATGGAGCCCCGAATGAGCACTTCTCGTCTCGCCATAGTCACAGGCGGATCTCGTGGCCTTGGCTATGAAGTTGCAAAGTCCTTGCAGGCCCTAGGCGATCGAGTCGTGATCGTCAGTAAAGATCCGGTTCGCGCAGCTGCCACAGCCGCTGAACTCGGATGTGAATTTCGCGCTGTTGATTTCGAAGACCTGGCTGCCACGCGAACTGTGGCGGAAGAAATCCTCGCCACATTTGGAACTCCCGATGTTCTTGTTCTCGCCCATGGCGTAATGAGCGAGAAGATGTCTAAGACACTGCGCACCACCACTGAAGAGTGGCGTCGAGTGATGGCTATCAACTTGGATTCAGTTTTCGTTCTTGTCAATACGCTCGCAGCGCCCATGGCCGAGGAACGCAAAGGTCGCGTCGTCATCTTCACTGCATGCCTTGGTCGCATGTCCGGACCCGGCAATGCTGGTGGCTTAGCTCCGTATCGAATTAGTAAAGCTGGTGTGAATGCACTCGTTCGCAATCTCGCTCATGAAACAAACCACGGCGCCCGCGGATTCTTAGTCGATGCAATCTGTCCTAACCATTCACGCACTGATATGGGCGGACCTGATGCACCACGGTCCGCCGCTGAAGGCGCAGCATGTGGCATTTGGCTTGCTAATCGGGAATTCGATGTCAGCAGTGATGATCCCAAGAAATCCAAGACCGGATTGTTCTGGGAAGATGAAATGATTGTGGAGTGGTAATTAATCGCACTAGTTATTCGCGACCGTTTTTCGGCCTTGAGTAGTTATTCGCGATAACCAAAAAGCGAAGCCGTGAAGGTTGTTGCTCCTAAGATAAATAACGGGATAGCACCAATATAAAAGCTGCCATTGAGCATGAAATATGCAACACCCATTGCAATGCCATTTGCTAGCACGGCAGGTGCTCGGCCATAAGCCTTGCCTTGGTTAAAACCTCGAGAGGCAACGAAGAGACCAGCCGCTCCGAGAAGAGCAAAGATAATTACTCCCGCATACGCACCAAGGTCATGCACGGTGTCGGTAATGCCGCGATAAACCATGTACAAAGCAATGGCTACAAGAATTGAAGACTCCAGGCGAAGTAGGCGAACAGCCCATGTGCGAGCTAGGAGGTAGCGGGAGTCGGAGAGTGGCATAGGTGTCAAGTCCCTAACGGTAAACAGTTGCCTCGCGGTGAGGTCTCTAATAGTACAAGAAAGCGAAGATCAAACAGAGTTAAGAAAGATTGCTACGGGAATCACTGTACGAGAGGTGGCGCGTTATTACTCTTCTCGGTTATGGAGAAGAGAGAGTTGCCAACCTTTCGAGTTCCATTTGAAATTTCGGGAAATAGAGAACTTTTCACTGGATGTATCTCTCCAACCGAATTTCTTTTTACTCTCACGAAGTACGCCATGGATGAGGATAGGAGGAATTGGCGCAGCAGCGGTGAACGGACTTTCGTGGGAAGTGCTTCTGAAGAGCGGGCAATTATAAGTAACTTGGGGTTGGCGATCATTCGACTACCAAGAAGTGCGTACGAAGCCCATATAAAGCAGTTATCCCGGTCAATACATCTGTCGATTAGGCCTCTTGATCTCTTCACTCGAATGAGTGAATGCGGATATTGGATCCTTTACCAAGGGGATGAGAGCGGCTGCAAACGAGCCGTTGAGCGTGTCGAAGAAGCTTACCTACCAAACATTGAGAATTCACGGGAGCGCAGTTATTTGCGCAACTCTCTAAAGGTGCGGCTAATCATGCGCATGCCTGGCGAGCCCAGAAATCAATGGATCGGACGGATTGATCGCGCTTACTGGATGTAATTAAATATCAATTCAGGAATCAATTTAAACACCGAGCGCAGAGACTTACCCCCTCCGTGGATAGTTGTCTGCAATTTATGCAACGGTGCGCTTTTCTCTCCCCATGGCCATTACACGACGCAGCATCATCAATAATTCCGATCGAAAGAAAATGAACGCTGCCAATTCGATCATTGGAAGAGGTGTTCGCCCAACTGAGAACCGATCAGATGGAAGTGGAGAGAGTTCCCCCATCGGTAATGTTGAGACTCTCCCAAAGTACGAAGCGCGTGAGTGGTGGAATGAAATTGATGAAAAACGGACTGCGGATCGATTAGGTGTTAAGAAAAAGTTGAATCCCGAGGTGCCGCTTCGGGTTCCCAACAAAGAAGAATTGCGAGCCGAAAAAGCTCGAAACGAGGTCGATCATTTCGGAGCCCTAAGGCAATACATGGATGATGAGAGTGTTGAAGAAATTTGGATCAATAACCCCAAGCGAATATTCATAGCGCGTTCGGGAGTAAGCCAGCTAACAAATCTAGTTTTAACCGTCGATGAAGTGAGGTCGCTCATCGAGAAATTGCTGATGTGGGGCGGGCGCAGGCTAGACCTTTCCCATCCGTTTGTTGATTCTCGATTGCCGGACGGTAGCCGATTGCATGTTGCCATTCCTGAAGTGACTGCCGAGCACTGGGCTATCAATATTCGCAAGCATTTAATGAGAGGAAAAACACTGGATGAACTTCGGGATATGAAAGTCTGCAGTGACGAAGTATCACAATTTCTTGCTTCTGCAGTAGGTGCAAATCTCAATATATTAGTAAGCGGATCGACCGGGGCAGGTAAAACAACGCTTCTCAACTCACTAGCGAGTGCAATCCCATCGAAAAGTCGATTGATTACCGTTGAAGAAGTCTTTGAGCTTCAGCCCAGAGTTCCAGATTGTGTTGCGCTTCAAACCAGACCCCCAAACCTTCAAGGTGATGGTGAGATTGCACTAAGAAAATTAATCAAAGAAGCGCTTCGAATGCGCCCAACACATTTAGTTGTTGGTGAAATTCGAGAAGCCGAATCACTCGATTTGCTTATCGCACTTAATTCGGGACTTCCTGGCATGGCGACTATTCACGCCAATTCTGCCCGCGATGCTGTGGACAAATTACAGACCCTTCCACTATTAGCTGGCGAAAACATTACCCACGCATTTATTGGTCCTATGGTCGCCCAGGCTGTTGACCTAGTGGTGCACGTGGGAATGGACTCACTTGGCAAGCGCAGGATTCAGGAAGTCACCTTTGTTTCAGGACGAATTGAAGGTGGGCGAGTTGAAGTAGAGCCACTCTTCATTTATCGAGAAGACAGTGAAAGCTATGAACGAGGATTAGGAGAATTTGAGAGGGTTTTTAAGAAATGAAATTCAAGCAATGGGTCAACTTATTGGGGTCGGCACTCATCTCTTTTATTTTCGCTCTATACCTCACCGGGTCTACGTCTATTGCCACATTCTTTTCGCTACTAGCTAGCACCATTCCTTCTTTGCTCATTCGCCGGAGGAGAGAGATTGAAATAGCGCAACTGGAATTCCTTTGGCCGGAGCTTCTCGACCATCTCATCTCTGGAATTCAATCAGGTTTATCGGTCGCTCAAACAATCGCAGGATTAGCTACGCGCGGACCTGAGAAAACTCGCGTATTTTTTGGAAGCTGTGAAAATGAGCTTCGATCCGGCTCTGATGTTCGCGCAGTGCTGCAACTAATCAAGAAGCGGTTTGAGAATCCCACGTGTGATCAAGTGTGCGAAGTTCTCGATTTTTCCCTCTCCTCTGGGAGTCGCCAAATCTCAACAACGCTTCGAACCCTCAGCGGATACGTTCGGTCAAATTTAGCACTTCGCGAGGAGTTGAAAGCGAAGCAGGAGTGGATCAGAAATTCCGCAGTCCTAGCCGCGATAGCGCCGTGGCTCCTACTTCTCTTACTCTCCACTCAGGCAAGTACGGTGCGGGCATATTCGGATGGGTCGGGTGTAGCCGTACTTGCAGTCGGCGCAACATCGACCATATTCGCGTATTTCTGGATGAAGCGGGTCGGAAAAGTTGAGCAGACTCCAAGGATTTTTACCTGATGATTCTGCGATTCTGGATCCTGATCTTTCTTTCTCCGTTTATTACCTATGCTCTCTACTTAATTTTGGATGAAGGTCGAGACCCGCTGATTGGGTTTCATGATGAATTTCGATCTGAGCGCTTTGGTTTGGAAAATGTCGAGGGCAGATCTGGGTGGATAACTTCGGGGAAACTGAAGGGCCTTCGCGAACGGGACCTATCCATCGCACTCGCATCCGCGGTGGTGGTCGTCCTAGTCGCACTGGGAATTCCGGTGTTCATCGTCGGCGCTCTTGGGGTGTCCGGTGTGACCTATTTTCTTTTTAAGCGCGATGAATCAAGTCGCAGCCAAAAGAAAGCGCTTAGATTGCAAGAAGCAGAATTTCCGGCGGTGGTGGAGTTATTGGCAATTCTTATCGCTGCGGGTGAGAGTCCAAGTACTGCACTTGTGCATATTTCTAACAGGGCAGAGGGTTATATGGGTCAAAGTTTGAAAATGATAGCGAATGCACTTCGCCAAGGGGAGGGCCTGATCTCATCTCTTGAGCGGGCTGCGAAAGCTTCCCGTTCCGATAGTTTCAAAAGATTTTGTGATGCCCTCATAGTTGCCGTTGAACGCGGAACGCCACTAGTCGGCGTTTTGCAGAGCCAAGTTATCGAAGCGCGAAATTCAGAGAGTCATCGAATGATTAAAAATTCAGGTCGAGCAGAAATAGTTTTGATGGTCCCTATCGTTTTTCTCATACTTCCCATATCAATTCTCTTTGCGCTGTGGCCATCATATGTGACCTTAGGGGCGAGTATTCATGGATAGAGCGAAGAGGAGTGATGGAAAGCCAAAGCCTTATTTTCCAAAACTTTTATGTACTTTATGAATATCTCAATGAAGCCCACATGAGGACTGTTCCGATATCCGCACTGTTCTGATATCCACAAGATAATTTTCCCAAACATTTCAGCGGCTAAAAAACGGTAATGATAAGTGCATTAAAAATAGAGAAATTATTCTACGTAATTTTATTAACATCATATCTAAAGGGGAGAAAATGCTAAAAGCTTTGGAAATAAATGAGGATCATTCTGAGAATTCTTCCGGCTACATCCTCTATTGGATTTTGATGGGAAAAATCTACTCATTTCTCATCCGTGCCAAAATTTTCGCCCTGGAATTAAAAAGAGATTTGATTGACGATGAGCGCGGAGATGTTCCCGGCTGGGTTCTCGTTGTATTAATGACAACGGGCTTGATTACCGCAATTTGGGCGATTGCAGAACCGAGACTTTCGCAACTTCTTCGCTCTTCTCTGGACTCAATGAATAGCGTTCGATGACTCAGAGAATCAGAAGTAAGTTGAGTGACTTCTTTAGCGATGAATTAGGGGTTGTTGAAGGCACTTTGGTCATTATTCCGTTGGTCATTCTTTTTTTAAGTATCATCCAAATCGCCGATGCAGTGATTCAGCACAATGATCTAGCGAATCAAGTTCAAGGTGACGTATCGCGAGTCGCACTCTATGGTTCCCAAGCGCCATTCTCCGGAGCGACTCGGCAGGCGCTACCCGGTGGTGGTGCGATCATCATTGGTCATCGAAGCGAACGGATCACCCCAATCTCGCCGTTGTTGCTGGGAAATCCCAACATCTCGGCCACTAGCATCGCCGTGGATGAAAATCACTGAAAATGAAGAATCCTCCTACCCAACTTGGGGTTTTGCGAAAGCGGATTTGGTGCTTCATAAAATCTGATGAGGGAAGTGCGACCGTTGAATTTATCCTCTTGGCCCTGCCCCTTTTCGTACCCATCGCGATATTTTTGGTCTCCGTAGATAGTGGGAGCACTATCAACTTCGAAACTAGAAATCTCTCCAGGCAAATCGCCCGAGCGTACGTAAGTGGGACTGATCAAGTGAATGCGGAAGCTCGTGTGAGCGCAGTCTTGTCGGTGTTTCACGATCAGTTCGGCCCATTGAATGGTGTGGATTTAATTCCAACAATTGAGATTACGTGCAGCGATAATCCATGCCTTTCAACGGGCGGGAGTGTTGAGATAACAGTCATCATGGAGCAGCCAACTAAAGGGATCGTAGCTCGCTCTTCGACCGTGGAATCGGTTGACCGATGGCGATAAGCATTTGGAATGGGAATGGGAAGGGGAATGGGAATGGGAAGGGGAATGGGAATGGGAATGGGAATGGGAATGGGAATGGGAATGGGAATGGGAATGGGAATGGGA
>CAINVP010000038.1 GCA_903854185.1 uncultured Actinomycetes bacterium | reverse complement strand
CGTTAGCAATAAATTAGTTGAACCAGAGCACGCCGGAGTTTGCGTGATGCCTTGACCGAATTCAATTCCATTTCCCGCGTTTAGCGAGATGTTTCCTGCGAGGGTAGTTTGAGAGAAAAGCAAAACTCCGAGAATTAAAGTGATCGGGGCGAGAAGGTTTTGCTTTGGGACTTTTCGGCGCTTTGGCTCATGAGGATCGTCGTGATAAGTATCAACCAATTCGACTTCCTGGTCCGCCGAGTCAAAACTCATGGGGGAATCATCTCAAATGAAAGGCTACTTCCATAAAGATTGAATTTCGACGCCTACGCAAGGGGCATTTTTAAGAGTGGGTTGTGAGGGACTCGAACCCCCGACCCGGGTGATTAAGTGAAAGTTTAAGAATTCGCTACTGAAGAGAGCTATCGATTAGTGGAGCGCTTGGTGATCAGATAACTCGTTTGAGTTGAATTTGCCGCTAAGAACGCGGAATCTGACGGCGTAAAACTTGCTGTAAATGTTCTCGTGCCTCGAAGAGAGGGCTTCCAATTGCATGAAGCGGAATAGTTGGGTGATGTTCCAGTCGTTGCCACCTTGAGGCAATTGGGTATGCGCTTTCCGTCCATGTAGAAGCGAACAAAACCTGGAGCGGTCACAGTGGCAGTGATGGTCGAAGATCCGCCTTTCTGCACTGCACCAGAGATTGATGGAGCCCCGAGAGTAGCGGCAGTTGCGAATCCAGCGACGGCTTCATATGAGAGAGCGCCGCGGATTTCATCAATCAATCCGTTGTATTCACTCTGCACAGCTAGATGTGTCCAATTTCCTGTGATCGGAGTTGAATATGTCGCATCCCAAGTGATACCAGAGTCACTTGTCGGGATAGTTCCTGATGGTGAAAAGAGTTTAATTCGTACTGAGTCATTTCCGCTGGCTGCAGTATTGATCTTGACGACCACGAACCAGGATTTATTTCCGGTCGCAGTGGGAGTAGATGCTGCACCCACTGCGCCATAACTGCCACCTTCCCAGACGGGCAAGTTTGCTGAAGCTAATTTAATAACTGGTGCGCCCTGATAAGTCCAGCCGAAAAATAAGGCGCTTTTCGTTGTATCAGTGTTGCTCGATGGAAGCCCGTTGAGCAAGCCGACGACCGAGGAGCCCCAATTGGAAGCGCCATCAAGCGGTGCATACATCAAAAAACTGAGATAGAAAGTTGCATCTGAGTCAAAGGAGATTGGTGAAATGAACTGTCGTGCTGAGCTAAAAGGAGACCACACATTCGCAGTTGTTCCCGCGGCTGTATTGCTAGAAGGAAGAGTCAGAAGAGAGTTGGTCGGAAATGCAAGATTTGCGTTGTAGGAATTTGTGAAGACAGAGGCACGAACAGGATCATTGCCTGACTTAATTCCGTTGACCTTTACCCAGTTGCCTGTTAGTCCGATGCTGTCAGCGCTACCCGCAACCGCGTTCATCGCACTTGCGTTGGTACCAGTCATTGGCTCATAAAAAGATAGAGAAGCAGCTTCAGCTTGAGGCGGCGCCGATATTGAGAGAAGAGTTAGCAGAGTTGACCAAATTAAGGTCAAAGTGGCTCGTTTCTTCACTGCAGGATTCTAATGTGATTCCAAAGTGGGTTGTGAGGGACTCGAACCCCCGACCCGGTGATTAAGAGTCACCTGCTCTACCAACTGAGCTAACAACCCATTTAAGCGCGGGAACGCTTAAATGCAGAGCAGACCTTACCAGTTCT
>CAINVP010000037.1 GCA_903854185.1 uncultured Actinomycetes bacterium | reverse complement strand
GGAATCAGCCGCAAAGAAGGAGATGGTGGAGTCAGGTGAGATTCTGAAAGGAATTTCATTTACGGTTGAAGGTGGAACATCTACGGCAATTGTTGGGCCTTCCGGCGCAGGCAAGAGCACCATCTCGTCTTTGATTCCTAGACTTTATGATGTATCTAGTGGTGTAATTGCGATTAACCAGCAGGATATTCGCAGTTACTCGCTTCTCTCCCTAAGACGAGCAATTGGAGTAGTCACTCAAGATTCACATATGTTCCATGAGAGTATCGAGTCGAATTTACGTTATGCAAAAAGTGATGCGACGACGGACGAGATGCTCTCAGCCTGTGATGCTGCGCAGATTGGTGATTTTATTCGTTCACTGCCAAATGGTCTTGACACGGTAGTTGGCGAGCGGGGCCATCGTCTCTCGGGAGGCGAGAAGCAACGGCTAGCAATCGCTAGGTTACTTTTGAAGGCGCCAGCTATCGTGATTCTAGATGAGGCTACCGCCCATTTAGATTCTGAGAACGAAGCGTTAGTTCAAGAGGCCTTTGAAACTGCACTGAAGGGCAGGACATCTATTGTCATTGCTCATCGGCTCTCAACAGTTCTCAGCGCTGATCAAATCGTGGTTCTCGACGGTGGTGAAATAGTTGAGCGGGGTACACACACCGAATTGATCGCTCGCGGCGGTCTCTATTTCGACCTCTACCAGCGCCAGGCCTTTACTTCTTAATGCGTTAGCGAAGTTCGCGGGCATTAAATTGAGATGACGGATTCTTTACCGTTTCGCGTCCTGCATTAGCCATAACCACTGCAACGTAGGGGAGGACTGCCGCCCCAGCGAGTGCGAACCATCGATAAGGACTAGGCAAAACTACGGTCAATATAAAGCACGCCGTTCTGATCATCATTGAGATGAAGTAACGACGTTGCCGTCCAGATTGGTCCTCGGAGAGACTCTCTGAAACGGAGGAGATTGAGTGGACGGCTACAACCTCTGTGGAACGCTTGCGCTGCCAGATTCTCATGTCTCAAGAGTAATGTCTTAGCAACACCAGCTTTTACCGCTTTCTACTACGCGGAAGTAACGGGTAACTTAGCCCCATGAGCACTCCGCGTAATGTCCTCGTCACAGGTGGCAATAGAGGTATCGGCCTAGCGATCGCCGAAGCTTTCAAAGCCGCTGGCGATAATGTGATTATCACCTATCGCTCCGGTGGAGCACCTGAGGGTTTGTTGGGTGTCCAGATGGATGTAACTGATAGTGAGAGCGTTAATCGCGGGTTTGCCGAAATTGAGGAGAAGTACGGAACGGTCGATGTAATGATTGCAAATGCCGGTATTACCAAAGATGGTTTAGCGATGAGAATGTCAGATAGTGACTTCCAGGATGTCGTTGATACCAATCTCACTGGAACATTTAGAGTGGCCCAGCGCTCCCTCTCGGGCATGATGAAGAAGCGCTCGGGTCGAGTAATTTTTATCGGATCAGTAGTTGCTCTCTTGGGCTCGGCTGGTCAGGCGAACTATGCGGCAACGAAGAGTGCGTTAGTGGGCCTTGCTAGAACACTCGCCAGAGAATATGGCAGCCGTGGCATCACCTTTAACGTTGTGGCTCCAGGATTTGTTGAGACCGATATGACCGCAGTTCTGGCGGAGAATCTTAAAGAGAAGTACATATCGCAGATTCCCCTTGGCCGATTCTGCTCACCAGAAGAAGTGGCTGATGTAGTTCGTTTTATCGGCTCGCAAGAGGCGGCATATATCACCGGTGCTGTCATACCAGTTGACGGCGGATTAGGAATGGGGCACTGAGCATGGCTTTACTTGAGGGAAAGAAAGTTCTCGTGACCGGCGTATTGACCGATTCCTCTATCGCTTTTCACGTCGCTCGGTTGGCACAAGAGGAAGGCGCCGACGTCGTTCTCTCCTCTTTCGGTCGAGCGCTCAGCATCACGACGAGAATTGCGGCACGGTTACCCAAGCCAGCCGCCGTCATTGAACTTGATGTCACAAGTGAGGAGCACCTTGCCGGATTGCCGGAGAAAGTTAAGGCGCACCTCCCATATTTAGATGGAGTCGTCCACTCCATCGGATTCGCGCCGGAAGCCGCCCTTGGTGGAAATTTTCTCAATACCGAATGGGCTGATGTAGCAACCGCCCTTCACGTCAGCGCTTACTCTTTAAAATCCCTCACCATGGCCTGCAAACCATTGTTCCCGGAGGCGGGAGCAAGTGTCGTTGGACTTACCTTTGATGCAACTGTCGCCTGGCCTAAGTACGACTGGATGGGGGTTGCCAAGGCAGCTCTCGAGTCGTGTTCTCGCTACCTAGCCCGTGACCTCGGCGCCGCAAATGTGCGATCGAACCTCATCGCGGCCGGCCCAATCAAGACGATGGCGGCAAAGTCCATCCCGGGCTTCTCCGATTTTGAGGATGTCTGGAAGGGTCGAGCACCCTTGAAGTGGGATGTCAGCGACCCAGTACCAGCTGCCCAAGGGACCGTTGCCCTACTCTCGGATTGGTTCCCCATGACAACAGGGGAGATCATTCACGTAGATGGTGGCGTACACGCCATCGGTGGATAGCAGGAATCGAGAATTTGGGGGATAAGGCCGCTTAAGGTAGCCTTCTCGTATCAAGTGGAGCTAGCCGCTCCCACCTCACCGGTTCTGCTGGTCGGTCAAGTAGTACTTAGAAGGCGCTATTAGCGTCCTCTCAGCCACGCTGTGCGGCTAACACCATGCGAACGATGCCTTGATGCACCTGTCAGGTTCGTGTTCTGCAGTAAACAACCATGAAGTAGTTGGAAGGAAACAGTTATCAGCGCTGATTTGAGAATCAATGATCGCATTCGAGTCTCTGAGGTTCGCCTCATTGGATACGAAGGTGATCAAATTGGCATCATTGATCTACAAGTTGCATTGGCAATGGCGGAAGAAGTTGGATTGGATCTCGTAGAGATCTCACCTGATGCGAAGCCACCAGTCTGCAAGATCATGGATTTCGGAAAATATAAGTACGAGATCGCTCAGAAGGCGCGCGAAGCTAGAGCTAATCAGACTCATATTGTGGTCAAAGAGATTCGTCTCGGACTCAAGATTGAGAATCACGATTACGAAACGAAGCGAAATCACATCGCAAAGTTTCTTGGCGCTGGCGACAAGGTAAAGGTAACCGTTCAATTCCGTGGTCGTGAGCAGACTCGTCCCGAGATGGGATATCGGATGTTGATGAAGCTAGCTGAAGAGCTGGCCGAAGTTGCCATTGTGGAGTTCGCACCAAAGAAGGAAGGTCGAAGCATGACGATGGTCCTCGGACCAATCGTTAAAAAAGCAACGACGAAGAAGAGTTCGGCACCTAAGGCCCCAGCAGCCCCTGCACCAGTTGTAGCAGAGGCGGTTGTAACCACAGAAGCTCCTGTTGCACAGGAGATTGCCGAGTAATTCACGCAGTAACGGGATTTGATCTGTGAATTAATTTGTTCACGCGGGAGTAGAAACGAGGAAGCAATGCCAAAGATGAAGAGCCATAGTGGCGCGAAGAAGACCTTTCGCCTCACAGGCACAGGAAAAGTTATGCACGAGCGCGCTGGAAAGCGCCACCTCTTGGAGCACAAGTCTTCACGAATCACTCGTCGCTTGAGCTCGGATGCAACAGCATCGAAGCCAGGTAGCGTCACCGCCAAGCGCATGCTCGGATTGAAGTAAGGGGAGAATCATGGCAAGAGTAAAACGCGGAGTACATGCGGCGAAGAAGCGTCGCACCACCCTTGAGCGCGCAGCTGGTTATCGCGGTCAACGCTCACGTCTTTTCATTAAGGCGAAGGAGCAAGTCACCCACTCAATGGTCTACGCCTTCAACGATCGTAAAGAGCGTAAAGGCGATTTCCGTTCACTGTGGATTCAACGCATTAACGCTGGTGCTCGCGAGAACGGTCTCACCTACAACCGTTTCATCCAGGGAATTAAGGCTGCTGGCATCGAAGTAGACCGCCGTATCCTCTCTGACCTTGCAACAAACGATCCAGCTGCATTTGCTGCCCTCGTTGAGATTGCAAAGAAGAACCTCGTTTCAGCTTCCTAATCCATCACCCATAACGTGATTACGAGCCTTCATTCGCCCCATGTGGAGCGGGTGAAGGCTCTTTTAGGTTCTAAGGGGAAGAAGTTTCGCA
This sequence comes from uncultured Actinomycetes bacterium, assembly GCA_903854185.1. Lineage (GTDB taxonomy): Bacteria > Actinomycetota > Actinomycetes > Nanopelagicales > Nanopelagicaceae > PALSA-747. Next base: position 7,694 of record CAINVP010000037.1, on the reverse strand, counting down.
AGAGCGAGGGTCTCTTTATCTCCGATGGCTATCAAGCCATTAAATCTGCACTAAGCCCTGCCTACGTAGCCGCTCCTCAGATCGAGAAGATTTACGCAACTGAATCTGGTTTAGCAAAGTTGCAGTCAGAGATTGATAGCGCTGACTTTGAGAAATTTGATCTCTTTATTGTCTCCGAGGAAGTCATGAGTTCGATGACAGAGGCGGAGACCTCCCAAGGGGTGCTCACGCTCTGCACCCGCTCGCCATACACATTTCAAAAGCTACGGGCCGAGGCTCTCGCATCACGAAAGCTACGCGTCGCGTACTTCTGGCAGATGCAAGACCCAGGAAATGCTGGAACGGTTATCAGAAGTGCAGATGCCTTTGGCTGTGACGCGGTGATCTTCTCCCCGGATTCGGTAGATATTTATAGCCCGAAGACGGTTCGAGCAACCGTTGGCTCGCTCTGGAATCTGCCAGTTATTGAAGATGTGGATCTTGATGATCTCCGTGCATTGGCCCAGACCTGCGAGATTCCAACCTATGCCTTTGATTCGCTGGGGGAGGGTTCGCTGCTTGAGCTGCCTTCGCCATCAGATAACTTCGTCACCATATTCGGTAACGAGGCTCGAGGGCTGCCGGAATTTCCTCCCAAGGATGGTCATGTTGAAGTTCAGATGGTCAAGATTCCCATGCTTGGCTCAACAGAGAGTCTGAACGTGGCGAGTGCGGCAACTATCGCGCTCTTTCACTTGAGTATCGGTAGACTTTAACTCTTATGGCTGCAATTACTGATGAGATGAACTCCATCGTCGAAACTGCCATCGCCGCTATAACCGGTGCTGGTAATTTAGATGAATTACGCGAGGTAAAGAGTGCCCACGTTGGCGATAAGTCGCCGGTAGCCCGGGCAAATCAATCATTAGGCAAGATGGAAGCGGCAGAACGCGCTGAGGCAGGAAAAGTTATTGGCAAGGCGCGTGGACAGATCAATGAGGCCTTCGCCGCCCGACAAGGTGAACTTGAGCGCGAGCGGGATGAGCGCGTTCTCATCGAAGAGCGGGTAGATGTCACCCTCCCTGCACGCCGCTCTCTCCCTGGTGGTCTGCATCCATTGACCATCCTGACGAATGAAATTTCCGACCTCTTTATCGGCATGGGCTACCGTGTAGCGGAGGGACCAGAGCTCGAGGCAGAGTGGCTCAACTTCGACTCGCTTAATATTCCAGCGGACCACCCAGCAAGAACGATGCAAGATACTTTCTTCATCGAACCACTTGACTCCCATCTCGTACTTCGCACGCACACTTCGCCAGTCCAGATGCGAACAATGCTGAATGAAGAGCCACCGATCTACATCATCTGCCCTGGTCGCACTTACCGATCAGATGAGTTGGATGCAACGCATACGCCGGTCTTTAGCCAGGTTGAAGGGTTGGTCATCGACAAGGGAATCACGATGGCCGATCTCAAAGGAACTCTTGATCACTTCGCACGTTCTATCTTCGGCCCGAATGTAAAGACTCGCCTGCGTTCATCATTCTTCCCATTCACCGAGCCCAGCGCTGAAGTTGACTTCTTCTTTAACGGTCGCTGGGTCGAATGGGGCGGTTGCGGCATGGTAAATCCAAAAGTCCTCGAGACGGCGGGAATTGACCCTGAGGTCTACTCAGGCTTTGCCTTCGGCATGGGGCTAGAGCGAACTCTTATGGTTCGCCATGGGATAACTGATATGCACGATATCGTTGAAGGCGATATCCGTTTCAGCCAGAGCTTTGGAGTTGGTTCTCGATGAAGATCCCTATGTCATGGCTTGCTGACTACGTTCAGTTGCCTGAAGACCTGACTGAAGATGCGATTGAAAAGGCTTTTGTGAGTGTCGGCTTTGAAGTTGAATCAATAGAGAGAACTGGCGCCGACCTGACTGGTCCACTTGTGGTTGCGAAAGTTCTCACCATCGAAGAGCTTGAGGGTCATAAAAAGCCAATTCGTTATGTCAGCTTAGATTGCGGAGAGGGCGAGACGCGTTTTGTTATCTGTGGCGCGCGCAACTTTGAAGTAAACGATCTTGTTGTTGCCGCACTTCCCGGCGCCGTTCTTCCAGGAAACTTTGCAATCTCGGCCCGCGAAACGTATGGTCGCACCAGCAACGGAATGATTTGCTCCGCAAAAGAACTGGGTATGGGCGATGACCACTCCGGAATTATCGTTCTTCCTCCGTCCGTGGCGAGCGTCGGTCAAGATGCTGTGGAATTGCTTCTCATCAACGATCTGGTCGTGGATGTAGCAATCAATCCGGACCGCGGGTATGCGCTCTCACTCCGTGGCATCGCACGAGAGTTTGCAATTGCGCTGCGCCTTCCATTTAGCGACCCAGCCAGATCGAATTTTCTCACCGATTTGCCTTCTTCACCCGGTAAAGGCGTTGCGCCAGTCATTGATGCCAAAGATGGTGCGGACCGAATCATCATACGAACCCTTGAGAGCGTTGATGCAACTGCCCCCACGCCATTGTGGATGCGCCGTCGCATCGAGAAGTGCGGGATGCGGTCAATCTCCATCGCGGTAGATATTACAAATTATGTAATGCTCGAACTCGGTCAGGCGCTCCACGCCTTCGATGCTGATTTTATTGACGGAAAGATTCATGTGCAGCGTGCTGGTAGCACGAAGACTTTCATTACCCTAGATGGACAAGAGCGAACACTTCAAGCCGAGAACTTGATGATTGCCGATGATAAAAAGCTCTTAGCTTTAGCTGGAACCATGGGCGGTCGTGAATCGGAAGTCACCGATGCCACTAAGCGCATCGCGCTCGAAGCAGCTCACTTTGACGCCTTAGCCATCGCGAAGAACTCTCGCGCCCATAAACTCTCGTCCGAGGCCTCTAGAAGATTCGAGCGTGGGGTAGACCCAGCTATCGCAGAGATTGCCTCACAACGAGCCACTGCGCTCCTAATTGAGTATGCCGGAGCTTCCTATGCCGATGTGCAGAGTGATGAAACCTCACAGTTATCTGAAATTACTCGTTCAATAACATTCAACCCAGCGGCAATCTCACGCCTCGTCGGATATGACTACTCAGAAGCTCAGATTCTTGAATCGCTGACGCTCATCGGGGGATCGGTTGTTAAGCACACAGCCTCAGAGTGGACTTTTGAAGTTCCGTCGTGGCGCCACGATTTATGGAATACATCAGATGTCACTGAAGAGGTCGCGCGAATTCAAGGTTTCGAAATCATTGAAGCTCGACTACCACTAGGCAAATCGGCCGCGACTCTCACTCCGCAACAGCTGAGGAAGCGTTCTGTTGGCCTATTGCTAGCAAATTTGGGTCTCTCTGAGGTTTACAACTATCCATTTGTTTCAGAAGAGATGGTGAAGGTTCTCGGCTTTGTTGGGCCACGAGCGGCAAGTTTCAGATTGGCCAACCCAATCTCCGAAGAGTCCCCTCTTTTACGGACACACCTTCTGCCTGGTCTGCTCACTTCAACCCAACGAAATATCTCACGTGGCGCTAAAGATGTGGCCATCTTTGAGATTGGGTCTGTTTTTAGAAATGTCAGCGAACTTCAGAGCGCCGGAAGTGTTGCAACCGGAGTTCGTCCAAGTGACTCTGAAATTTCACGTATCTATGGCAGTGTTCCGGATCAGCCACTGTTCGTAAGTGGCGTACTTGCTGGTGGGCTTGACCGTGCCGGTTGGTGGGGCGCTGGTCGCGCTGTCGATTGGAGCGATGCAATCGCACTTGCAGTACGCATCATCGAATCAACTGGCAATGTAGGTGAGGTCGTTCAATCCGATCTAGCCCCGTGGCATCCAGGTCGCTGTGCAGAGATTCGGATTTGTGAAAAGGCGGTAGCTCATGCCGGTGAACTGCACCCACGTGTCCTTGAAGAGCTCGGTTTACCTCCGCGCACAATCGCATTCGCGGTGATTCTCTCCGCACTTCCATTTAATGACGTCACACCTGCGCCACGCGTTTGGTCGATGCCAGCTGCAACTCAGGACATTGCCCTTATTGTCGATGCATCAACCCCGGCGCGAGAGGTTCAGAGCGCTCTTCAAGCCGGAGCGGGTGAGCTACTTGAATCAATCTCGCTCTTCGATACCTATTCGGATGCTGTATCCATCGGGGAGGGGAAGATTTCGCTCGCCTTCACGATGACATTCCGTGCGCCAGATCGCACCCTTACCGCCGCTGAAGTCTCGGAGTACCGGGAAAGAGCGGCAGCATCTGCGCTTAAGCAGTGTGGAGCCATCCCTCGCACTTAGTGAATTTATATGCAACACATTGCATAAAATTGCATCTTTTCGTTCTCGCCTTTTAGACTATGGTCATGAAAATCGGTGTAGTTGGGGCGAGTGGGTATTCAGGCGGGGAACTTCTCAGACTTCTTCTCGGTCATCCGAACTTCTCACTTCATTATGTGGCTGCCGGCGCGTCGGCAGGGGAGTCCATCACCTCAATTCATCCGCACCTCACCGCCCTCTCTGGCCGAAAGTTCGAGGAGACTTCTGTGGCGAAAATGAATGAGTGCGATCTTCTATTTTTCGCGCTCCCACATGGTGAATCGCAGAAGTATGTATCAGAACTTCAAGCAGACATCAGGGTGGTTGACCTTGGTGCAGATTACCGACTGAGCGAGAGTTCTCAGTGGGAGAAGTACTACGGCGGTTCCCATGCGGGAAGCTGGGTCTATGGAGCACCAGAGTTGCCGGGACAGCGCGAACTGATTAAAGGTGCGCTAAGAATTGCGAACCCAGGCTGCTACGCAACTGCAATCAACCTGGCCATCGCGCCGGCTGTAACATCAAAGATCATCGACGCAACAGATATTGTCGTCGTTGCCGCATCCGGAGTTACCGGAGCAGGGAGAAGTGCCAAGATAAATCTCCTTGGAGCGGAGACAATGAACTCTCTAACTTCATACAAATTTGGCGGGATACATCAGCACACGCCAGAAATTGAGCAGACACTTGATGGTCTCGGGGCTAGTGGTGCCCGAATCTCCTTCACACCAATCCTCGCCCCTATGCCCAGAGGAATCCTTGCAACTGTGACAGCAAAAATTTCACATTCTGTTCAACTCGCAGAGGTACGTTCAATGTATCAAGATTTTTATTCCACCCACGGCTTTGTGACTCTATTGCCAGAAGGCGAGCTGCCTCGCACTTCATCCACACTTGGAAGTAATGCTGTGCATCTTCAAGTGGCAATTGACTCGCATACGCAGAGACTTATCGTGAGTTGCGCATTGGACAACCTAGGCAAAGGCGCGGCGAGCGCTGCACTCCAGAATGCTAACCTCATCAGCGGATTGAAAGAAGATCTTGGAGTTCCATATACGGGTGTTCGCGCATGATACGAATTGAAACCAGGCTGCCTCTTGGTTTTAGGGGAGCTGGCATCTCGGCTGGAATCAAGAGAAGCGGTGCAAAAGATCTTGCCTTGATTGTGAATGATGGCCCAGAAATTTACGGCACAGCAGTTTTCACGAGCAATGCCATCGTGGCTGCGCCCGTCACTTGGTCGAGACAAGTGGTGAGAGACCATCAAGTGGCGGCAGTTCTTCTCAATAGTGGTGGAGCGAATGCTTGCACTGGTCCTGAGGGTTTTCTCGATACGCATAAATCGGCAGAGTATGTAGCGGAGAAGTTAGGACTGTCATCAGGGGATATCGCTATCTGTTCGACGGGGATGATTGGCGAACGACTTCCTATGAATGAAGTTCTCTCTGGCGTTGACATGGCTATTTCAGAGCTGGAATCTGCCCCAGTAATTTCAATCGCCGAGGCAATCATGACTACGGATACTCACGCTAAACATTTCAGCGCTCAAGAGCGCGGAGTCACCATCTTCGGCACCGCAAAAGGGGCGGGCATGCTCGCGCCTTCGTTGGCAACCATGCTCTCTGTGGTCGCCATTGACACGATGCCAACTGCAAACATTAAGGAAATTTTTGAAGCAGTCGTTGCGGAAACTTTCAATCGCATCGATTCGGATGGTTGTATGTCAACAAATGACACCGTTCTGCTTATGGCATCAGGGGCGAGTGGCATCACCCTGACAGATGCGGAGCTGCGTACTCTGTTATTCGAGTGCTGCTCTTATCTCTCTCATGCCTTAATCGCTGATGCAGAGGGCCATTCAAAGATTATTGCAATTAGGGTAGTTGGTGCCTCCTCCATTGCGGATGCAGAGGAGGTTGGAAAGGCTTGCGCCCGAAATAACTTACTCAAGTGTGCCATCCACGGCGAAGACCCAAATTGGGGCCGAGTCCTCGCAGCCGTCGGCACTACGCACGCAAAATTTGACCCGTACAACATCGATGTCTCTTTAAATGGTGTGATGGTCTGCAAGAACAGTGCACCAGCTGATGATCGAGCAGGAGTTGACATGTCGGATAAGAATGTGGAAATTCTCATCGATTTAAAGTCAGGTAGTGATTCGGTCACTATTTGGACAAATGATTTGACTGCAGAATATGTCCATGAGAATAGCGATTACTCCTCATGATTGTAATTAAATATGGTGGCCATGCCCTGCCAACACCTGGTACAAAAGACCCAGTCATCGCATTAATAGCTGAGGTAGTCAGAGATCAAGGAGATGTGGTTCTCGTACATGGTGGCGGCCCGCAAATAAATGAAGAACTTGCCATTCATGGAATTGCTGGAGATTTCATCGCTGGTTATCGAAAGACGCCCCCGGAAGTTTTTGCTGTGGTTCAAAAGGTTCTCTCCGGAGATGTCTTACGCACGCTAGTAAATCAATTCGTAAGCGAGGGCGTTAACACTGTGGGCCTTAGTGCTGGTGATGGAGGATTGATTAGAGCGGTTCGTATGCAGCCCATCGTTGACGGAGCGCCCGTAGATATCGGACTAGTAGGTCAAGTGAGCTCGGTTGATCCATCGGTTCTCCACACTCTTTTAGCAGCAAACTTCTTTCCCGTGATTTCACCAGTTGCCGTCAGTGGTACAGGAGAAGGTCTTAACTTGAATGCCGATATCGCAGCTGGTGCAATTGCAGGGGCGTTAGCAGCGGATGAAATTATCTTCATGACAGATGTTCCCGGAATTTTTCGAGACTTCCCAAACCCTGATTCATTGATTAGCTCTATTCAATCTGCGGAGTTGGCTCAATTGCTTCCCATCTTCGCCGAAGGCATGATCCCCAAAGTTGAAGCGGCTCTCTCCGCCATCGCCGCAGGAGTTAAGCGGGCCAGAATCATTGATGGTAGAGATGTGGTTAACCTCGAGAGCGCCCTACGCGGAGAGGGCGGAACGGTGATCCTTCCATGAGTAAGAAAAAAATGAATAGGTTCGACTCCCGTTGGAGTAACGCTCTTCAAAATAATTACGGGACCCCCACTCTCACCTTCGTGTCGGGTAAGGGAGCGATTCTTGTGGATTCTCATGGTGATAATTACTTGGATTTTCTTGGCGGAATTGCCACCAATGCGCTCGGGCATTCACACCCAAAAATCATCAAGGCCGTTACCAACCAGGTGAAAGAGCACTCTCATCTCTCTAATTTCTACATGTATGAGGGGGCTTTAACTCTTGCTGAGAAGTTACAGAAAATGACGGGGAGCAAGAGCGCCAGAACTTTCTTCTGTAATTCCGGGACGGAAGCTAATGAAGCAGCTATCAAGATTTCCCGACTTACTGGCCGCAAGCGAATCGTCTCAACTATCGGCGGATTTCAT
>CAINVP010000036.1 GCA_903854185.1 uncultured Actinomycetes bacterium | reverse complement strand
CACCGTTCTTCCGATTGCGCCACTTCTTGCACGCGCAATCCGTGAAGTATTTGAAGATGGCTCAGTGACCAGCCTCTTCGACGGACACAGCTAAAGATTCACCATAGGACGACGTGACTATGAATACGCTCCACCCCACCAAGCAAGCGTTGATTTCTACTGTCGTCACTTTGCTTGATTCCAAAGGCCCTGAGGAAATTAATAGTGATGAAGTTCTGGAGATTTCTGGAATTTCAAAAGGCTCGCTCTATCACCACTTCCAAGATTTCTCGGAACTCATTGAGAAGGCGCTAATTTTTCGCTTTGCTAGTTTCGTTGATTCATCGGTAGAGATGTTGAAGAAGGTAATCACTACTTCTAAATCTCGCGAGGAATTGTTGACTTCGCTGAAGCACGTGACGCGCGTAACGCAATCACCTGAGATGAAGAGCAATCGCATTGAGCGCATCTCTGCAATTTCATCGGCAATGCGCACTGAGCGAATGGCAGATGCGCTGGGCGTTGAACAGGAACGGCTTACCCAAGCCCTTGCTGATCTTTATCGCGAAAGCCAAGAACGTGGCTGGGGCGATCCGAAGATCGATCCCCGGGTCGTAGGCGTCATGGTCCAGTCCTACACAATTGGCAAAGTGGTCGATGACTTCACACCTGAACATATGGATGGCGAGAAGTGGTCCGCCGTCATTGATGAAGTCCTCGAGACGGTCTTCTTTCCAGCCAAATAGTCCCTAGCGGCTCCATAGTCCCCACCCGCTGGGATTTGCCCCATCCAACCCTCTCGGGTTACTCTTCAACCTCGTTCCGGCGAGGGGTTTTTCTAACCCGTAATCGACGGGTTGCTCTCCTGGGACGATTATGAGGAGAGATTTAAATGGCTCAGATTTCCATCACCGCCAAGACCCGCACTGAATTCGGCAAGGGCGCATCACGTCGCGACCGTCGTGCAGGTCTAGTTCCCGGCGTTATCTACGGACACGGCGCAGAGCCACAACACGTTTCACTTCCACTTCGTGAACTCACTGCTGCTCTCAAGCAGTCAAACGTTCTCCTCGAACTTTCTTTCGATGGCAAGAACGAGCTCGTTCTTCCTAAGTCAGTTTCACGTAATCCACTAACTGGCGTCTTTGCTCACATCGACCTCATTGCTGTTCGCAAGGGCGAGAAGGTAACCGTTGAAGTTCCGGTTCACACATCAGGTGAGCACGATCGCGATGGCATCCTCGAGCACAACCACACCACCATCTCTGTTCTTGCAGAAGCAACTTCTATTCCGTCATTCCTTACCTTGGACCTCACCGGTCTCATGGCTGGACAGTCTCTCTATGCCAAGGATGTTGTTCTTCCAGCTGGCACCGAGCTCGCATCTGATCCAATGATGCAGGTTGTTCACTTGTCAGAGCGCGGAACAGCTGCCACTGAAGAAGCTGCAGCAGCTCCAGCAGCCGAGGCAGCTCCAGCAGCACCTGCCGCTGAATAATCAGTAGCACCAGCACAACGAGTTAACGATGGCTGACGAGCGCTGGCTGGTTCTGGGATTAGGTAATCCCGGTGATCAATACGCCGCCACTCGCCACAATATTGGCCAGATGGTTATTAACTATCTGGCCATTAACTCAAAGTTTTCAGCACATAAATCAAAGACGCTCATCACCGATATTCGAGTCGCCGGCAACGCCGTTACATTGGCGAAGTCGCAGGGCTATATGAATGAATCCGGTGGCCCCACCAAAGCTCTCGCAGATTTCTACAAAGTAGCTGCCGATCATTTAATTGTTATTCACGATGAACTCGATATTCCCTTCAACACTATTCGCT
>CAINVP010000035.1 GCA_903854185.1 uncultured Actinomycetes bacterium | reverse complement strand
GATCGAAGAGGATCAGATCGTTAAGGTAAAGATGTCGCTTGGCAAGAAAGCCAAGTAATATCGATATTGCAGCCAGAACTTTGGCTCGCTCTGCGGATGTAGTGAAGTGGTATCACGTTAGCTTCCCAAGCTGAAAGTGCGGGTTCGATTCCCGTCATCCGCTCCACAGCCAGTTCTTTGCGAGTAACCTGTGAGGGTGATTACTCGCCGTATCAAAGTGCTCGCTGAGCGTGAGACGAGCGCGCATAAGTACTCTCATGGCACTGTGGCCGTAATCGCCGGTAGTGATGAGTATCCAGGTGCATCGGTCTTGACGGTTGGGGGAGCGCGCCGCGGTGGCGCCGGCTATATCCAATACGCAGACCTTGAGAGCGCACCGACCTCATTAGTTCTTCAAAGATTCCCCGATGTAGTTACGAAAACCCTCAAGACGTTACAGGCAGATTGTTGGGTCATTGGATCTGGTAATCCTGAATTACCTCGTAGATTTGTAATGCCTTCTTCCTCTTACTTGGTTCTAGATGCCAGTTCGATTTCACTTGCTCGAGAATCTCGATCTGCGTTTACCGTCATGACACCCCATGAAGGTGAGTTCAAAGCGCTGGGATATGAAGTAAAGAGTGTTGAAGATCGCTTGAAGCGTGTGAAGCAAGCAGCGAGCGAACTTAATGTCTTTGTACTTCTTAAAGGTCCGCAGACCCTGATTGCATCTCCTTCAGGAGTCGTGGTCGAGAATCACTCAGGCGGTCCAGAACTTGCGACGGCGGGCACCGGAGATGTTCTTGCCGGATTCATTGGATCTATGCTGGCAAGCTGGAGACCAGATAACGAAGAGAGCGCTCTTGAAGTTCTCAACAAGGCCGTTAACGCACATAGTCTGGCAGGCAAGGTGGCGCACCGTAGGTATCGCCCGATGACGGCACTCGATCTACTTAATGAATTGCCGCAGGTCATACGATGAGAATACGAAGTGCGGCAGTCTTCTCGGTCTTTTCGATTGGGATTCTCATGTTTCCCAGTCACTTCCTAGCAACAGCCGATGGGCCAGTTCTTCCTAATGCACAAGTGACACCTGGCGCGATCAATCCAGCAGTGACTCAAGGCAATATTGGAGAGACGATCTGCGTCTTGGGTTATACGAAGACAATTAGACCACCATCTTCTTACACGACCGCGCTAAAGAAGTCGCAACTTCGGACGCTTCCTTATTCATCATATGGGAGCACAGATACCAAACTCTTTGAAGAAGACCATCTCATTCCCCTTGAACTCGGTGGGAATCCAACGAGCCCAAAGAACCTCTGGCCCGAACCTTGGAGCGGCACATCTGGTGCGCGATTAAAAGATCGACTTGAAAATAAGTTGCACCTAATGGTTTGCTCGCACCAGATCACTTTAAAGATCGCTCAAAAGGCGATTGCAACAAATTGGTTTATAGCCTACGGAAAGTATCTGTCGTAAAGAAATCACGCTTACCTTCTTTTGATATCAAGGTGGAAAGAGTGTTGACACTCATAGTCTTTGCAGAAATGTCATAGAAACGATTATCACTGCTACCTTGACATATGAAACGTAGAGACCAAATTCTAATTGTGATTTTTCTTTTTTTATTATCGAGTCTCGGAATCCGAAGTTATGCATCTCAATTGGTTTCTTATACAAATCAAGTAGCAGGAAAGCCCTGCACACAGCCTGAAAATGGCAATCTTGTGAAGAATCCAAGTGGCGCACTCTTAGAGTGTCGCAAAAGCGGTAGTAAATACGTGTGGATGGTGAGCGCTACCAAAGCGTCAGCGTTAGTTGTGGCGACTCCAAAGCCGACAGCTAAACCAACGGCTAAGTCAGTGAGCGGTATTTCTGCGGTACCAGGATCACAAGGCGTTCAAGGAATCCAAGGTGTTCAAGGCGTTCAGGGAGTCAAAGGCGTTCAAGGAAAAGTTGGAACGACTGGCGTGCAAGGAGTTCAAGGAAAAGTTGGAACCACTGGCAAACAAGGCGTGCAGGGACAAGTTGGAACGACTGGATCCATCGGGTTAACCGGTGACACTGGCGCTTCGGGTGAGGCGGGTGCAACCGGGGCCACGGGAAGTATTGGTGCAGATGGGTCGATAGGAATCACAGGAGCGACTGGTTTGAATGGCGTTATCGGGGCAACGGGATCTTCTGGCGCTACAGGAGCTACAGGAGCTACAGGAGCTACTGGAGCAACAGGTGCTGCGGGCGCTACAGGTACGGCTGGCGCTACAGGTGCTTCTGGCGCTACAGGTGCGGCTGGTTTGACTGGATCAGCTGGGCCCGCAGGTGCGGCCGGTGCAACAGGCGCGGTGGGACCTTCCGGTGGATTCGGCGATCGAGGATCTTTTTACTCGACTCAATCGCAATATGTCCCCGCTTCCAGGGATTCTTACAATTGTCCGACCACAACACCTGCACCTCTCCCTCAGACCACTCCTATGACCTTCGACCAGGTGGATAGTGCGTCAACCAGTGGGGTAACGATGGTAAACAATTCTAAAATTACCTTCTCACATGCCGGTACGTACAACATCGCTTTCTCCGCACAAATTCGAAATGTCTGCGCTACTACGCCATCTTCAAATGTGGTCATCTGGTTAGCTATTAACGGTATCGATGTCCCCTTTTCAAGTACTTGGATGTACTACGACAAGTACGACAAAAAACAACCAGAGGCATGGAATTTCTTTGTGACGGTCAGCGCTGGGAGCTATTGCCAACTTATGTGGTGGGATCAGTACGCTAATTCATCAATTTGGGCGGAAGCTGCACAAGCGACTCCTGTTTCAATTCCAGCTGTTCCTTCAGTGATCCTTACCGTTAATCAGGTTGGCTGATTCCGATAAGGTCATTAAGCGAGATTGCCAACTTCCTCATGGATAAAGACCGCGTAGGTGGTGCGCTTCGGCAACTCTGCCGACGCCGATCATGAGTGCGCTATCGCGCCATGTCACTCCCTTTGAAGTCGACATTGACTCAACCTCTTTGAGTGCCTTCATCATGATGGATGAGAGGTTCTCTCTTACTTCATCGGCGGTCCAGAAGTAGTTCTGCTTATCTTGGACCCATTCGAAGTAAGAGACGATTACTCCACCAGAGTTAGCCAAGATATCTGGAACGACAAGGATGCCATTTTCTTGCAGAATCGAATCTCCTTCGGGGCTGGTTGGGCCATTTGCCCCCTCAACCACGATCTTTGCCTTAACCCCTGGGGCTGTTTCTTCGGTGAGTGCGTCAGCTAAGGCTGCAGGAATAAGTACATCAACATCAAGATGCAGCAACTCTTCATTGGTGAGAGTGTCACAACCTGGCAAGTCAAGATTATTGTGAGCAACGAAGTGATCCCACAATGCAGCAACAGATGAAAATCCTGTGACTCCACCGTTGACGTCAGAGACCGCCACAATCTTCATCCCCATATTTTCTAGCGCGACAGCCGCCCAGTAGCCCACTTTTCCAAATCCTTGGATCGCTACCGTTGCACCTTTGATATCGATGCCACGTGCACGTAGAGCCTCTCGCGTAGCGATTGCCACTCCATCACCCGTCGCAGTGGTGCGACCGAGCGAACCACCGAGCACGATCGGCTTGCCGGTGACAACACCAGGAACGGAGAATCCGGCGTTAACAGAGTAGGTATCCATCATCCATGCCATATTGCGCTCATCTGTACCGACATCAGGAGCTGGAATATCACGCTCTGGTCCGATGATCGGCAAGATCTCGGATGTGTATCGGCGAGTGAGGCGCTCATTCTCTTGCATGGAGAGAGTCTTGGGATCAATCGCAATTCCACCTTTTGCGCCACCGTAAGGGAGATTGGTGAGTGCACATTTCCAGGTCATCAGCATTGCAAGTGAAATAGTCTCATCGAGATCTACATGAGGGTGGTAGCGCACTCCACCTTTTGATGGGCCGCGGGTTGTTGAGTATTGAACTCGGAATCCGTCATACATCTCGACATCGCCATTATCGCGGCGGAGTGGTACTGCGACTTGTAGGACCCGCCTCGGAGTTGAAAGGGTCTGCCAATCATTCTCTGAGAGACCTAATTTATCGACCGTACTTTGTAATTGAGCCAAGGCGGTATTCAGTGGTGACTTCGTTGTCATAGATCGAGCATATAACCTTTGTCTGCTCGAATACTCAACGGCTCACAGAGGCCTCTGGGTGATGAACTTGCCTGAGTGAATATTGGATTTACGCAGAATTAGCCTAGGATTCGCTCTACGCCCTGGTAACCCAATGGTAGAGGTAGAGGACTTAAAATCCTTTCAGTGTCGGTTCGAGTCCGACCCGGGGCACTCTCGTGTTAGTTAAGGAATTATTCGCTCGCCGTTTACCAATCTTCAAGCCCAATTGGCGCTGTCTCATGAAAAAGTTAGGTGCTTCCCCAGTAACCGAGCCTGCACACGACCAAAAGGGGATAGCTATGCAACAGTTAGAAATACTGCCAGAGTGCTCTTTTTGCCACTCTCAGGAATTGGAACTCTTCTACACCAAGGGAACTGGACTCGTTGTTCAGTGCTCTGAATGCGGCCTTACGGCTCGCCCTTCACACGAACACCTCGTTTCAAACACCATCACACTCCTCGCCGGCTAAGGCGGGTTAAGGGTCGATTCAACGATAAAGTTTCGCCATGATCGTTGATGTCGCGCTCTATCAAGATGGATTTCGCGCCGAAGGCCCCACTGATATCTCTGACCTTGTAGATATCGCCAGACGCGATGGCGGCTTTGTCTGGGTCGGACTCTCTGAGCCGAGCAAGGCTGAATTCGATATGGTCGTTGGCGAATTGAATTTCCACCCGCTTGCGGTTGAAGATGCAATTAATGCAAAGCAGCGGCCCAAGATTGAAGATTATGAAGGCCTTACCTTCTTCGTTCTCAAAACCGTCTTCTTCGATCAGAAGGAACAAGAGATCACTACGGGCGAACTCCTCTGTTTTATCGCAGATCACTTTATTGTGATCGTCAGACATGGTGAGGGTTCACCTCTTGCAACAGTCCGGCATGATTTAGAAGAACGACCAGATTTGCTCAAACTTGGTCCATTCTCAGTACTCCATGCTGTGGCAGACCGCGTGATTGATGGATACACCTCGATCGGAGCAGCTCTCGAACAAGAGGTAGTAGCCGTTGAAAATAGAGTCTTCAATGGAAGGCGTCAGACCTTCTCGCAGGAGATCTACTTCCTCAAGAGAGAGATTATTGAGTTTAAGCATGCGATCGAACCACTACTCCTGCCCATCAATAAGCTCTCAAGTGGATTTGTTGCGGTTGTGCCTGAGGGAATCAAACCCTTCTTCCGAGATACATCCGATCACCTCACCCAAGCGATAGATCAAGCAAATGGCTTGGACTCCTTGATTACATCAGTTCTGCAGGCCGATTTGGCTCACATCCAGGTACAACAAAATATCGATGTGAGAAGAATTTCTTCGTGGGTCGCGCTCGCTTCTGGACCAACGATGTTGGCTGGAATCTACGGAATGAATTTCCACCATATGCCTGAACTAGGCACACGATACGGCTATTACGTGGTGCTTGGAGTGATGGCCTCACTCACTGGATTCCTTTTTTGGAAGTTCAAAAAGTCTGAGTGGCTTTGATCTGCGCTAGTTATTATCAAAGACTTTGATTGATCCGTCGTAGCAAGCCACCCAGGTCCGAGAGGTCGGCGCGTCATAGGTGACGCCAATAGGTTCTTTGCAGACTTTAATCGATTGCAGAATCTTCATATCTCGGGCGCGAACTTTTGAAACCGTGCCGCTTTCAAAATTAACTACGAAGAGCGCAGAGCCGTCACTCGATATTGCCAAGCTGCGAGCTGCCTTTCCGGTCGTGATCACTGCAGACATTTTCTTGGTAGTTAGGTTCCAGGCAGCAACTCTTCCAGAGAGATTGAGAGTGGCGTAGAGCATGCTGTTATCTGGTGAGAGCACCACCGCACGCGGGTTCAGGCCGATAGGAATATAGGTCTGAGTGAATGTGGTGAGATTCAAGACGTGGATCCGATTTCCACCCATCTCGGCGATGTAGGCAAAACGTGAATCCTTGCTCACGGTTATCCCGCGGGGATAAGCCCCGATCTTTATCGTCTTCACAACCTTCTGTGTATCGACGGAGATCACCTTGAGATCATACGAACACCAATTCGTGACCAAGATATATTTATTATTTGGCGTGACCTCGACGACCTTAGGCACAGTTCCAACTGGGTAGATATTGTCGATTTGATAGGTCGAAAGATTGATCCGATAGAGAAAGCTAGAGTCGAACTTTGAATTGGGTGAACAAGTGTCATGGCCCTCATGGTCATAACCCGGTCCATACATGGCGTAGTTGGTGACGTAGAGGTACTTGCCATCAGGGGAGTAGGCGCCTTCAACAGGAGCGCCTTTAAAGGTGGCGGTCGATTGGGAGTACCCATAGTGCGAGAGCTGCACCGAATCAGGGACGGTTGCGACCAATTCGAATGTCTGCGCGTCATAAATGGTGACGCTGTGGTTGTACATCATGTTATGGGCACTCACTAAGCCAGTGCCTGAGGAGCGAACAGATTTAGGCGAGATAGCGCCAGTAATGGTCTTTATCAGGGTCATCTTCGTATCGCTAGAAAGCACTTCGCTCTGCGACATTGTGGGAATGGCGCAGAGCGCAAGCACTAAAGCAAGGATCGAGTACTTATGACGCATACCCGAAGCGTAATGGTTATGACTGTTGGTTAATTGACCACAAAGTCCAGATGTGAGTGCGGACCGAGCGTGGTTGCTTCAAGATCGTCGTGATCTGGAAGGCGATATCTTCTGAACGAAGGAAGCTGGCAAGAACTGGAGTGCCTGCAGTGCGACCTGCGCCGATTGCGAACTCAGTCTCTGTGCCTGCTGGGCAGACAAGTGCAACACGTACACCCTTTTCGCGAAGTTCGCGATCGAGTCCACCTGCAAGGCCAACCTGTGCATGCTTGGTTCCTGCGTAGATTGATTCATCGCCGCCGCCACGGAAGCCTGCAACAGATGAGACGATGACGATATCGCCAGCCTTCTTCTCAATCATGGTTGGAAGGCATGCGCGGATGATATGAACAGTACCTTCGTAATTGGTACGCATCATGCGATTAACTTCATCATCACTGTAATCCAAGATCGATCCGTACATACCAATTCCAGCATTTGGAACGACTGCATCGATAGTTCCAAATTTATCGATCGCAGCCTTTGCGATGGCGCGAGAGATCGCTGGGTCAGAACAATCGCCTGCGACGTAGACGGCATTTGCCTCACCGAGTTCTGCAACGATGCCTTGAAGGCGTTCTTCACTTCGAGCGTTGAGGACAACCTTTGCGCCCTGTTCAACGAGTTCCTTTGCGGTAGCTGCGCCCATTCCGGCAGTTGCTCCCGTAATCACGATTACTTGGTCTTTGAGGTCTCTGAGTGTGTATGTCATGCCGTGAGTATGGAGGACGGGGGATTCGCTCGCAAGAGATAGGCCCGCTTGAGCGGATCCCGTGACCCCCACCCGGGGATATACTTCGAGGGTAGTTTCCGGGGTCGGTGTAATTCCGAACCGGCAGTAAAGTCTGCGACCCGTTGGCAGCCAGCGAACGGTGGATCTGGTGAGATTCCAGAACCGACGGTGAAAGTCCGGATGAGAG
>CAINVP010000034.1 GCA_903854185.1 uncultured Actinomycetes bacterium | reverse complement strand
TGCTGCTCATCAATGATGACGATACCTAAATCGTGAAATTCAACGCTCTCCTGAATGAGCGAGTGTGTTCCTATGACAATTCCCGCCTCCCCAGATGCAATGCGGGCAAGAATCTGTTTGCGTTGCGCCGACGGGGTCGAGGATGTCAAGAGATCGACCTGAGTGCCTGCGCCGCCCGATGAGAGTGTTCCGGCTTCACTTAACTCGCCAAGCATCTTTCGAATGGTTGCGTAGTGTTGCGAAGCAAGTACTTCGGTTGGCGCAAGGAGAGCTGCTTGGCCACCGCCATCAACAATGATCAAGGCCGATCTGAGTGCGATAACCGTCTTACCAGATCCAACCTCGCCTTGGAGAAGTCGATGCATCGGATGGCTCTTCGCTAAGTCGCGCTCTATCTCTGCATTTACTTCACGTTGACCATCTGTATAACTCCATGGAAGTCGTTCCTCAAATGCCGTGAGCAGACCACCACTCTTGGCGATACGTGCCGTGGCTGGATCTTTCGCGGACTCAGCTTTCCGCTTCGCAAGAATTGTCTGCAGAATGAAGGCCTCATCAAAGGTCAGGCGATGGATTGCAGCTTCAACTTCTTGGCGGCTCTTTGGCGCATGGAGCGAGCGCAACGCGGTATCTAACGAGAGTAGTTTCTGATGGTTCCGGATTTCAACAGGGAGAAAATCTTCGACCTCTTCTAACGCATCCAGCGTGAGCTCCACACACTTTGCAAACTTCCACGTAGGTAACTTTGCGATGCTTGGATAGATAGGGATTAACTTGCCAGCAAAATCACTCGCTGCCATATCTGGATCAATATCCTCGTTCAGCAACTCGTAATCTGGATGAGCGAGCTGGCGCTTGCCATTGAACACAGAGACCTTGCCAGCGAAGAGCCCCGTCCGGCCTGCGGCTAACTCCTTCTCGCGCCATGGTTGATTGAAGAAGGTCAGCACCATGGGCGACTTGCCATCCGTGATCTGGACCTCAAGAATCACTCGACCCTGCGCCCGCCGAATCTTGGTCGCGGCAATCTCGGCCATGACGGTTGTCTCGTCACCTTCGCTGAGAGCGGCGATATCTGTGAGCTGACCTCGCTCTACATATCTGCGCGGGTAATGGCGAAGGAGCGCCTCCACGCTCCCCTCACCCAGCCCAGCGGTAAGAGCCTTTGCAGTCTTATCCCCTAAAACCTTCACGAGGGGGGTCTGCAGGGTGGCCATGGTTAATTATCTAAGGTTTCGGCCCAACTTCCCCTGAAGCGCTGATGAGGCGCCGATTAGGCGACGAGCGTGCCGACGCGGTAATCTTCCCCTCTTGAACGGGTAGCCCCGCTCACATCCATAGTTATTCAGCTATTGAATAATCTCGACTAGAAGGAGTTCACCGTGGCATCAAACTGCGATATCTGCGGCAAAGGCCCCAGCTTTGGCAACAATGTCTCACACTCCATGCGTAAGACTCGTCGCCGCTGGAATCCAAATATTCAGCGTATCCGCACACTCGTCGGTGGACAGAGAAAGCGTCAGAATGTCTGCGCCTCTTGCCTTAAAGCCGGCAAGGTAGCTCGCTAACTTTTTCTCAACAGACGTAGCCCCATGACGCAGATTTACGGCCATCGCGGGGCGAGCCTTGACCTACCTGAGATGAGCTTCGTCGCGTACTTTGAAGCGGTCGAACAAGGCGCAGACGGTTTTGAATGCGATCTCAGACTCTCGAAAGATGGCTTCCTCGTTCTTTGGCATGACGATGATATGCAACGTTTAGCGAACTCTCCGCGCGTGATTGCCGATTCAAACCTGATTGATATTCAACAGACCTATCCAGCGATGATCTTTGAAGAGCTCCTCATCATCGCTCTCGATGAGAAAAAAAATCTTGCGCTAGAGACCAAACACCCAGTTCGCACTCGTGGCGCAGTTGAGAAGAAACTCTTCGCTGTTCTCGAGGCTAATAAGGATGCAATCGCTGAGTCGGGAATTGAAATCTCCATTATGTCTTTCTCTTGGCTAGCAGTTCAACGGGCAAAGCGCGCCGGGTATACAGCGGTCTATCTCATTCAATTCCCTTGGCAGCGGCTTTTCTGTTTCGTAGATGCGGTCGGTCCATCAATCGAAATTCTTAAAAAGAGTCCGAACTTCGCAAAGAGAGTTAAAGCATCGGGAAAGCGTCTCTTTGTCTGGACCGCAAATACCGAAGAAGATGCAAAGGTCCTCATTGGGAGCGGCGCCGATGTCGTAATGAGCGATGCCCCGGCCCAACTCCGCACTTACTTAAACTGATCAAATCCCCGGTGTGAAATTTCCACACCATCCACAGTGACGCCTGTTCCAGCTTCAACTCTTCCAATTTCATAGAAACCCGCTGGTGGTTCTCCGAGGAGTGTTGCAAGGAAGCGATGATCTTCTCCGCCGTGCAGAATCAGTGCCCATATATCCAACCCCGCCGCGACTGCCTCCCGCTCAAGTTCTGCGTAGCCGGGAATGAGGGCAAGCGTGCTCTTCGCCAGCGCGATTCTTACTGCCGATGCACTTGCTATGTGAGTACTTTCAGAAACCAGACTGTCGCTTGTATCAATCAACGCTGTTGCCCCGACAAGTGATTCAGCCTTGCCATACTCAAGAATGGGGCTGCGATGAAAATCGCTGCGGCTATCTCTCATTCCTAATTTCAATAGTTCCAATCCCAATGCGGATTGACCGGTGATTCCCGAGATAACTACCGTATCGCCGGGTTGAGCCCCAGATCGAAGAATTGGAGTAGTGCACTCCCCTATCATTGCAATAGAGATCGTGAGCGCCTGAGATCGGGTTAAATCTCCACCAATCGGCGAGGAGGAAACTTGCGCAAATTCACTAGCTATCCCTTGAGCGAGCTCGCGAATATTATCCAATGTGAAATCAGCTGGAACTCCGACAGAGATCAAGCCGTAACGGGGAAGGCCGCCCATCGCATAAATATCGGCAATGTTTGCTGCTGCAACTTTTGCTCCGATTTCAAAAAGTGAGGACCAGTCTCTGCGAAAGTGCGATCCTTCCACCGCCATATCCGAGGCGTAGAGGTTTTTCTTATCTGCAGAGGGCGATGTAACAACGGCGGCATCATCGCCGATACCAACAAGTACGCGTGGGTCATGAGGCAGGACTGAGAAGATACGTGAGATCTCGGCCAACATCTCACTCTCTGTTGGTCGATTCATCACTCCCCCTCTGTTAAAAATTCACTACACATCCCCGCCGGTAAGCGGTAGCCTATAGGTGTCAGTAAGGAGACTTTCATGAGCGTTCAGGCTTACATTTTGATTCAGACAGAAGTTGGCAAGGCTGGAAGTGTCGCTCGCGCCATCGCAGAGATTCCAGGAGTTACCCTCTCCGAAGGTGTTACTGGCCCTTACGACGTCATCATGCGGGCCGAAGCCCCTGGTATGGAAGAGTTTGGCCGGACGATTCTCTCTAAGGTGCAAGCAGTTGCTGGAATTACCCGCACGCTTACCTGCCCGGTAACCAGTAACTAGCGCATCAGCGATAACGGGCGAGTAAGCGCGCTCTCAATCAGTGTGGAAATTATCTCTGTATAGCTCCTGCCGCCTTCTGCCCATAACTTTGGGAAGACTGAGGTAGAAGTGAACCCGGGCATCGTATTGATCTCATTAATGATGATTGAACCACTCTCCGAGTAGAAGAAGTCCACTCGAGCTAGCCCTTCACATCCCAGCGCATTAAAGGCGGCAATTGCGGCGGATTGAATCGTCTCCGTCACGGTCGGTGGAAGTTTGGCAGGCACATTCACCGTCGTTGAGCCCTCAAGATACTTCGCCTCAAAATCATAGAATTCAAAGCGAGCATCAATCTGAATTTCACCCAACGGCGAAGCGAGCGCTGTGCCAGCATCTTGAAGCACAGCGCATTCAATCTCCCGACCGACAATAGCCTCTTCAACCATTACCTTCGAATCGAAGAGCAGCGCCGAATTAATCGCAGATGCTAGTTCGACCTCGCTCTTCACCTTACTCGTGCCCTTACTGGAGCCGCCGCGAGCTGGCTTAACAAAGAGTGGGAAGGAGAGATCTTTAAGATCGATCTTCCCATTCCAATCTCGTGCGTGAATAGTCAACCCTCGTGCCACGTGGAGGCCATGTGCAGCAAAAATTGGCTTTGCGAATGATTTATCCATGGCCGCAGCGCTGGCAAGTACACCAGAACCGACGTAGCGCACGCGAGCCATCTCGCATTCTCCTTGGAACGTTCCATCTTCACCGTATGGCCCATGCAGGACCGGGAAGATGACATCGAGGTTGAGTTCTCGAACTACCTCTGCAAAGTTCACTTCGCGACCAGTTGAAATCTCTGGGAGCAGGCCATCAATAATCTGAAGCGCTTGGCTAGTCTCAGGAAGTAGGAAGCGGCCATCCTTTGCAATGCCTATAAGAATGGGATCGAATCGCTCTCGATCTATTGCTGAAAGAACTCCCCCGGCAGAGATACAGGAAATTTCATGCTCGCTACTCATGCCGCCAGCGACAATGCCTACTCGAATCTTCATTGCAGCTCTGCAGCAAGGCTGATTGTCATGAGGCGCTTCATTCCCTCGTTTGGAGTTAATCCATTCTGCACAACGTCAGACACTACTTCGATAATCGGCACAACGACCCCAACCTGATGGGCAAGTTCCAAGATTGCTGCCGCTGAGGCGACTCCTTCAACGGTCTTGCCGGCCTCTAGGCGGGCTGCCTCCAACGAGCCGGTACGACCGAGGACTTCGCCGAAGGTGCGATTACGCGAAAGCGGAGAACCGCAACTGGCGATGAGATCTCCCATGCCGGCTAATCCAAGATTAGTGAGCGGATTAGCGCCATACGCCGCTCCGAATCGGGCAACCTCCCCAAGGCCGCGAGTAATAATCATCGCCTGAGTGTTCTCACCGTAGCCCAAACCAATTGCCATACCAACGGCGAGGGCAATAATCGACTTGGTTGCACCAGCTAATTCGCAACCGACCAGATCATCTGATGGATATATGCGGAAATACTCTGTCGTGAAAAGTTCAATCATAAGGTCTTGCATCGAGCGTGAGGGCGAGGCACCGACCGCACCGGCTGGTTGGCGAACAATGAGCTCTGCGGCGAGGTTAGGGCCAGTCAAAAGCCCGACGCGATCTAATGAGATTTCCAGCTCTTCCGCAATGATCTCTGTCATGCGCGAATAGCTCTGTGCCTCAATCCCTTTCAGCGTACTTATCAGCGGTAGGTCCGAGGAGAGATAGTGCTTCCAATTCCGTAAATTCTCACGAAGCGTCTGTGCCGGTATCGCAATCACGGCTGCATCAACAGCCGTGAGAGCTAATTCAATATCAGTTGTCGCGTTGAGTGAATGAGGGAGGGCGCTTCCTGGGAGAAAATGTTCGTTGCTGTGGCGCGAGTGAATCTCTTCTACAACAGCAGCATTGCGACCCCACATAATGACGTGATGACCGGCATCAGCCAGGACTTGGGCTAGAACGGTCCCCCATGCACCAGTGCCTAATACGCAAACTCTCATCACATCTCATTCTTCTTTGATTTTCTATAATTGCCAACTCGAGGAAGGTTTGATTCACGGGGATTAAAGATTTTTTCTGGTGCCCGTTCACCACGAATCTCTTCTAGGAGGGAAGTGATTGCAGCCATGACATATCTCGTCGCCTCTTCGAGCGCTTCCGGGTCTTCCTCTTTGCCACGCCACTGAGCAAAGTTGAGTGGCTCGCCAGCTTTCACGGTTATCTTCGTTCGTCGCCACAATCTAGGAACTTTGCCGTACGGCTCTAAGAGATCTTGCGCTCCCCACTGAGCACAAGGAACGACTGGTACTTGGGTGATTATCGCCAACCGAGCTATTCCGGTCTTTGCCCGCATCGGCCAACCGTTTTCGTCACGAGTGAGAGTTCCCTCCGGATAGACACCAAAGCAGTGGCCAGCCT
>CAINVP010000033.1 GCA_903854185.1 uncultured Actinomycetes bacterium | reverse complement strand
TCTCAGGGAAGAAGGCTTCTGGATCGGTCTGAGCGCAGAGTGCGCGCTCTTGCCATGATAATTCTGAACTTTCATTTAGAGCACCTAAAGTGAGCGCCTCGCTTGCAATCTGGCGTTCGGCCATTGAACTCTCCCTACAACGTTATGCGCACCTTCGTCAGTATGCGCTGGGAGAATTACACGCGTGTAAGCCCTTTTCGTCAAGTGAATCTTGAGCGATAGACGCACTTTGAGCGTGAATCTAAGAAAAAAATAGCGATTTTGCGCTAGTTGTAAGGGTTTTCCCCTGTTAACTCAGTAAATCCGAAGTACTGGCCCTCTGCAATAAAGCCATCCGGAATCCTCGTTCCATCGGCAACGTGGCAGCGAGTGAGGCGAACTCCCGCCCCGATGCGAGCGCCACGGCCGATAGCGCTATTTTCAATGATTGAGTGAGGCCCAATCACAGATCCTGCACCGACGTACGTTCCTCCGAGCAGCTGTGCAGAGGCATCAACTGCCACATCATCCCCCAGGCCAGATGCTGATGGCTGAAGTAACTCGCGCGTTGCCGCAAGTAGCGCCGATGGGTTACCGATATCAATCCAATACGAGGTGTCGATATATCCAAATACCCGCGCTCCGTCTTTAAGCATCTCTGGAAAGGTTTGACGCTCCACACTGACAACTTCTCCATGTGGAATTTTTTGAATCGAAGTGCGATTAAAGATGTAACAGCCGGCATTAATTACATTCGTTGGCGGATTCTCCATCTTCTCCATGAATGATGAAATTCGATTTTCCTCATCAAGATCTACGACTCCGAACGGGCGAGCATCAGGAACTCGCGTTAAGTGCAGCGAGATATCAGCGTCATTCGATTCATGAAAGGCAATCTGCTCTTGGAGAGAATGTGCGCTGAGAATATCGCCGTTAAAAATAATGACATCCCCATCGCTGCGAAGTGAGTCTGCCGCATTACGAATTGCGCCACCTGTTCCGAGAGCAACTTCCTCAACTGCATAAGAAATCTGAATTCCAAATTGCGAACCGTCGCCAAAATGCGGGATAAATACCTCGGAGAGATACGAAGTCGCAAGCACAATCTCTTGGATACCTGCTTCTTTCGCCTTCATGATTTGATGTTCGGTGATGGGGCGCCCAAGAAGTTCTAGCATTGGCTTTGGTGTTGACAGGGTAAGTGGTTGCATCCGCGTGCCCATGCCGCCTACGAGTAAAATTGCCGAAGTTACTGTCATTCTCAGATCCCTGCAGAAATTCGAGCTGCAACTGATGCAATGTGAGTATCAGTTGCAGTCATCGCGATTCGAATATGTTGTGAGCCGGCGGCTCCATAAAAATTGCCAGGGGTGACGAGAACCCCGCGTTCGGCGAACCAACGCACAGAATCCCAATCGCTCTCATTGCGAGTGCACCAGATATAGAGACCGGCCTGGCTCTCATCAATCCTAAATCCAGCTGAAAGTAGGGCAGGACGAAGAACTTCGCGGCGCGCTCGGTACAGCGCCGCCTGCTGCTCGACATGAACTTCATCCTGCAACGCAACTGTCATCGCTTGTTGGACTGGTAGCGGGACCATAAGTCCTGCGTGTTTACGGATCTCACGAATGCGCGAGATAAGCGCTGGATCGCCGACAATAAACGCTGCCCGGTAGCCAGCAAGATTTGACCGCTTTGATAGTGAGTGCACCGCCAAAAGATTTCGATTGTCACCATCTGACTCGTGGAAAATTGAGGTAGGCACGGCCTCACCTGCTGAAAAACTGATGTAACACTCGTCGCTGGCAACAACGGCATTTTCGCGGCGCGCATAATCAATCGCGGCGCGCATCTCGTCCCGGGTATGTACTCGTCCTGTTGGATTAGAAGGTGAATTCACCCAAGCTAACTCGGACTTCGGCCAGGTAGCAGCGCTAATGCCGACCGCACGATGTTCTGCACCGGCGATCGCGGCGCCCACTAGGTAGGTTGGGTAGGCAATCTCTGGATAGATAACGCTCTTCGCCTCTAAGAAGGTGGGTAACCAGGCAACGAGCTCTTTAGAACCGATAGTTGGTAGAACATCAAAATCACCTGTGATGCCGAGATTTCTCATCGCCCATGCGCGCATCGCCTCGCGCAACTCTGGCGTTCCAATAGTTACGGGATAGCTGGGCGAGTTTGAACTCTCTGCAAGAGCTCTCTGAATGAACTCTGGAGTTGAATCAACCGGAGTTCCTTGCGATAAATCAATAAAGCCCTCGGGGTGTGAACGCGCTATCGCCCCGAGCGGAGCGAGCGCATCCCAGGGGAAATCTGGAAGATTCGTGATCTACTCGCTCTTTGCAGGGCGTGCAGCAATCGTTTCGTGATCGCGATTTGTTGCGCCAACTTTGCTAGCTCCACCAGGTGAACCAAGTTCGACGAAGAATTGGCCGTTAACGCCCTTAAAATCACTCCACTGCGCTGGGACATCATCTTCGTAATAAATAGCCTCAACCGGGCAGACCGGCTCGCACGCGCCACAGTCCACACACTCATCCGGCTGGATGTAGAGCATGCGTGATCCTTCGTAAATGCAATCTACTGGGCACTCCTCGATGCACGACTTATCTTTCACATCGATACATGGCTCGGCAATTACGTATGTCACCGTCTACTCCTTTAGGTCTAGTCCGCCTCAGGCGCCCAATCTTAATGGCTATTTAGAGTAGAAATGGTAGAAAATAGCGGTGTGAGTGTGCAAGCCCCTGGGGCAGAGATGATCGGTAAGCGAGTGAGCATCCGCCTCTTCCTTGACGAGGGTGGCTTCCAGGACCTCTTAGGGATTCTGGAGAGCGCAAGGTCGCTCCGAAAGAGAGATGGTTCCGTAGCCGAGTTTGACCCCGGTCACATCTTTGTCTGGCGTGAAGTTATCTCACGCTAACAGGTCGGTCTCCCAACCATTCTCATCTCGCGGACCAGCAGCTTCACCCTTTACTAAGGTGTAGTACTCATGACCCCAGACAGTTAACCCAATCTGATTCGAGAGAGCGAAGAAGGGTCCATCGAGGGCGATTTGCGTCGGATGCGCTGCCATCGCCGCCATCTTCTTATCCACATAATCGTTTGCATCGATATGTGATGTGACGAGTTCATCGGGCTTTGCAAAGGGAAGATCATCTGCACTCTCTGCTCCGAAGAAATCAGAGCCCTGTGCCTTCATCGCATCAATTCCGCTTTGAATCACAGAGCGTGGCATCGTATTCCAATAAATCTTTCGAATATCAAATCGATCCTTCACAAGTTCAGCTGCTCGCATTGCAACGCGATGAGCCTGGATGTGATCTGGGTGGCCGTAGCCGCCAAACTCATCGTAGGTAATCAAAATATCTGGCTTGACCTCCAAGATGATATCGACCAAGTACTGTGCAGCCTTATCAAGATCGGCCTGCCAGAAGACATCGGGGCGCTCGTTAGGTGGAGTTCCCATCATGCCGCTATCGCGGTACTTAACAGCGGGTGCTCCGAGAAAACGGTGATCAGTTACTCCGAGTGCTTTCATCGCATTTGCCAGCTCTACCTCGCGAATGAGGGCAAGGCCATCAAGGTTCTGTGAGGAGAGATGCGCTAAATGGGGAACGAGGATCTCGCCCTCTTCACCTCGTGTGCAGGTAACGAGGGTGACATGTGCACCTTCGGCGATGTACTTGGCCATCGTTGCGCCATTGTTGATGGTCTCGTCATCAGGATGTGCGTGCACGAGCAGGATTGATGGAGCAGTCATGGGCAAAGTTTCTCACATATCGAAAGTGTGGGCCGCAGGGTACGATTCCCCGCATGACGATAGATGCTAATAAGCCGCGATTAGGCCGAGATGAGCGCCGTGCCCAACTGCTCACCGCCGCACTCGAGGTCTTCACCGCAGCGGGCTATCACTCTGCCGCCATGGATGAGATTGCAGATCGAGCTAGCGTCAGTAAGCCGGTTCTCTACCAGCACTTTCCATCTAAGTTAGATCTCTATCTCGCAGTTCTTGATATTCATATCGACTCACTCATCTTTGAAATTCAGAAAGCGGTCTCATCTACCCAGGATAATGCGGGTCGAATTAATGCAACCGTAAATGCATACTTCGATTTTATTAATCGCGAGGGTGAAGCATTTAGATTGCTCTTTGAGAGCGATATGAGCGTTGAACCACAAGTGCGTGAACGCCTTGCTCGCATGACTTATGACTGCGCAGCGGCTTTTAGCGCCGTCATCACCCTTGATACTGGTCTGCCCAAGGAATACTCCATGATGCTCGCTGTGGGCATTATCGGAAATGTCCAGTCTGCTGCCCGCCATTGGCTAGAACGCGACGGCAAGATTGATCGCGATGATGCAGTCCAGCTTGTTGCCAATCTCATCTGGCGCGGTATTGGTGGCTTTCCTAAGCAGGCGTAGAAACGAATTAAGTCGCGCGCTCTCCTAAATCCTTATAAACTCCCATTATGGCCACAAAGAATCAAACAACGACAGATGTCCGTATCGGACTTACCGAGACTCCTGCAGAGTTGCACCTTGAAGTTGCATCATCTGCCGAAGAGATTGCTGCTCTTGTAACGAAGAGCATCGAGGCCGCCACAACTTTGATACTTACAGATATCAAGGGTCGTCAGACCATCATCGCTGCGACAAAGATTGCCTTCGTTGAAGTTGGTTCGGCAGATGCCCGAAAGGTCGGCTTCACAACCGTATAACGCGACCTGGCACAGCTCTTGCTTGTAACCGTTCCCAATCTTGTGGAGCGGTCTGATTTTCGGCAAGACGATTAAGTTTCCCATCGCCGTGGTAATCACTTGAGCCAGTTGGAACGAGATTAAATTCGCGAACGACTGAATTCAGTAACTCTTGCTGGTCCGGGGTGTGATCTCGATGATGAATCTCAATTCCATCCATGCCGGCGTCCACGTAGCTTGTAAATGACTCGAGTGAGACTGTGCGCCCACGAAGTGAGGCGAGTGGATGCGCAATAACGGCAATGCCACCAGCGCCTTTAATTAATCTAATAGCCGCCTCTGGCGTTGGCGAGTAATGCGCAACGTAATACTGTGAATTGTTATGAAGCCAATCAGCGAAGACCTCATCACGACTCTTCGCATATCCCTTTGCAACAAGGGCATCCGCCAAATGTGGACGCCCTAGCGTTGCCCCCTCACGAAGTTGGGCCATGACATCCTCGATGGTGATCTCAATGCCATTCTCATTCATCCGGCTAATGATTCGCTCCATGCGGCCAATGCGATTATCACGTGTCTTGGCCAGCGCCGTTGAGAGCGGTTCATTGTCACGGTCAAAGAGCAGTCCGAGCATATGAACGCTTATTCCATCTTCTGTCTGGCAAGAGATCTCTGCCCCAAGAACCAAATCCATTCCCGGGCGAAGATACTTGCTCGCTTCATCCCAACCACCTGTGGTGTCATGATCGGTGAGC
>CAINVP010000032.1 GCA_903854185.1 uncultured Actinomycetes bacterium | reverse complement strand
TCCGCCGCTTCTTTCAATGTAATTGTGTGAAGTTTGCCCTTCGCATCTGTGAGCTGCACGCGATCGCCATATTGGAAGAGTGGATTGTTTGCTGGCAATTTACGCCCCTTGCTTAGGTAGATGGGTAAAGAGTGAGATTACGTCAGAATAGGTGAGGCCAGCCAACGTCTCGACCTTCACTGACTTTTCATTAAGTTCCAGTGCAACAATATGTGGGATCGCAAGCACGAAGGCACCACTTGCTTTTGCAGCGGTGATGCCGGTTGCGGAATCTTCCAGTACCAGCGAATTTTCGATATCCACCCCTAAAGCTGCTGCCGCTTTAAGGTAGCCCTCGGGGTCAGGTTTACTCTGCTGCACATCTGTTGACGAGATAGAGATGGAGAAAGCCTCGAATGGGAGCGCACGAAGTGCTGAATCCACCAGAATTCGCGGGCTTGCTGAAACTAGACCCAGCGGTATTCCTACTGACTTAATTTCCGTGAGTAGTTCGAGCGCGCCGGGCATGAATCGAATGCCTTGGGCAAATTTCTCTGCAACGAGAGTGACTAGCGTCTGCTCAAAGAAGTCAGCGCTCTCCGCTCCGTGCGCCAAATCTGACATATATCTTCCAACGCGATCGAGTGGACCACCGAGGCAGGCGTGTTGGTCATCTTCACTCCAGGCCACGCCGAAACGCGCCATTAAATCAACCTCAGACTGATGCCAGTATGGCTCGGTGTCGATGAGCGTGCCATCCATATCAAAGAGCACGGATTCAAATGAGATGCTCATAGGGCCAATCCGAGAAGTGCATCCAATGTACGAGAGAGCTCGCCTGTTCCATGCTGAGATCCGCTCTCAGAGGCCACAGTTGCCTCTGCCCAATCAAGCACCGCTTTAAGTGCGATGGGAGTATCAAGATTTGTAGATAGCGCCTCGACAATATTGTTGATGAGTTGATCTGTGGGTAATACTTCTTCGCGGCTCAAAGCCAATCGGACAAGGTCAACCTCGCGCTGGAATCGTCCCATCTCGGCGGGGACCCACATCCGTTCTTGCTGATAATGGGTCGAGAGTAGCGCCCACCGGATGACCATCGGATCTGTTCCGTCTTGCAGCATCTGAGAGACGAATACGAGATTGCCTCTGCTCTTGCTCATTTTTTCGCCATCAAGTCCGACAAGTGCCGTGTGAACATAATGTTGGGCAAATGGAATTCCGGTTATCGCTTCGGCTTGAGCCCCGCTCATAAAATGATGAGGAAAGATCAGATCTGAACCGCCACCTTGCAAAGTAATAGAAGAGCTTGCGAGCGAGCGAGTCATCCCATCGGCGGATGAGAGAAATTCTTCACCTGCTAAGAACGTCAAAGCTATCACCGCACATTCAATGTGCCAGCCCGGCCTACCTTTTCCGTGGCTGCTCTCCCAGCCCGGTTCACCGGCGCGCTCGGCGATCCAGAGAACGGGATCGAGCGGATGGCGCTTTCCCTCTCGAGCAGGGTCGCCCCCACGTTCAGCGAAGATTGCCATCGCCGCTTCGAGAGAGATTGGCAATTTTGGCAAAAATGTTGAGATGTCAAAGTAGAGATCTGCCCCAACTGAATAAACAAAGCCATTCTCCTGCATGCGGGTAACGGCCCGCTCTACCAACGACATCACACGTGTGACCGGGACAAAACTGTCGGGCGCTTGAATATGTAGAGCGGTCATATCTGATGCAAAGAGCTCGATCTGTGAATCCGCTAACTCTTTCCAATCGACACCATCTCTCGCCGCACGCTCTAAAAGTGGCTCGTCAATATCGGTGATGTTCTCGGCAAAGGAAACACCAATACCAAGTGCGGTCTGGTAGCGAAGGATGAGATCGTAGGTGAGATAGGTGGCCGCATGTCCAAGGTGGGTAGCATCGTAAGGAGTGATTCCGCAGACGTACATTGTGAATGGAACTTCGCTCACGAGCGCATTTCCCGCTTGAGTGTGCAAGGTGAGGGGCGGCAATGTACGAGTCACCTCGGGAATGAAGATTGACGGCCAAGAGTGACGCAACATTTCAGAGTGAATCATTTGCTAAGCGTACCTTCCCAACCGCGACGCTCGGTCGATTGAATACCTTCAAGCTAAAACGGTGGCCAAGGTACAGCTGGCCAATCGTCGCTTGGTTCAGGATAAATTCCCTCACTCTTCAAACGCTCGGCACGGGCATAGAAAGCTTCAATTTCTTCGACACTGAGTAAGGGGCGTAGCTGGCTCTCATCTATTCCGAGAGCGCTGTCGAGGAGGATGAGATCGTTTTGGGTCAATTCTTCACCAGTAAATTGCCAGAGCACCGTCCGCAATTTATCTTCCACATGGAAAGTGACGCCGTGGTCGCAACCTAGAAGTTGTTCTCCGTCCATCAAAATATGGCCGAATTTACGATCGGTGTTATTCACTAATGCATCAAAGATCACCATGGAACGCAGACGATCATCCCGACTTTGAGCAAAGGAGAGAAGATCGAAATTCTCATCTTGCTCAGACCATAATTGAACGGCGCCAATTCCAAACGGTCCGTCTCTAAGTACTGTAGGCGGGACTATGTGCAGACCGAGGAGTTCGCTAACCGCGAATGCTGCAACTTCACGATTAGCAAGGGTGCCTTCAGGAAAGTCCCATAGTGGTCGCTCCCCCACTACTGGCTTGTAAATGACCGTTACCCATTCATCATCAATCGCCACCTCACCCAGGAGCGAGGCGTTCGATGCGTCAATGATGCGACCTGTGACCCGCAGTTCAGCGCTCGTTAAAAGGTCAAGGGAGATGTTGCGCATTTAGCGACGGTAACCATTCGCGCGAGGGCAGAGATGACCATCTGGATCAATCGGAAGACCGCAAAAGATGCATGGTTGGCGACCAGCCGATACAAGGGCAAGCGCTCGTTCTGCAAAATTCCGCGCCTGAGCAATCCGTAAGTGAACTGCGAGAAGATCCGGCGCGTCCTCAATAAGTGCCGCCTCATCATCAGTGAGCAAATCCTCAATTTCACTTTCGGCAATTGCCTGAAATTCAACAATGAGTCGCTGTTCGTCTGGACTCCAGAGCAACGCGATGATGCCCACCCGAAACTCCTCATCCAAGGGAAATTCCAATGGTTCGCTATCTCGCGGCATAGAGAGATTGAGTTCATCGTGAGAGGCGGAGCCACTTTTTCTCACATCTTTAATAATCTCTTGAATTCTCGTTGCAAGTGTCTCTACCTGCGTCTTTTCAACCGCTACCGCGGTAACCAGGTGTTGAGACTTTACTTGAATAAAGAATGCTCGCTCACCCGGGACACCAACGGTTCCGGCAATAAAACGTTCAGGGGTCGCGTGGAGAAAGTTGCGCCTACTCATCGTGGTCCAGCTCCGCCACCTAAATCATGACCATCCCGCTTCTCCGGTAAAAGCGTGCTCTTCAAGTAGCTCGTATCGTTGACCCGAATAACTTGGACCCGATCTTCTCGAAAAGCGATTGTTGAGAGCGAGGAGGGATCAATGGTGATCCGTTGGAAGAGGTCTAATGGCGTTCCAAGGTAATGGGCTAGAACTACCTTAATTACATCCCCATGAGTTACGAGGAGAATTTCTCCGCCTACCTTCCGCTTCTCTTCAATGAAGGCAACCAAGCGACTTCTCATCTCTTCAAAGCTCTCGCCATCTGGAAAAGTGAACCGTGAGGGCGCGCTCTGAATACTTGCCCATTCCTTCTTGGTCGCAAGTAGCGCGAGCTTCTTTCCACTCCACTTCCCATAGTCCATCTCAAGCAGCGACTTACTACGTACAGATCTCTGTTTTGTTCGCTTTAAGAGAGGCGCGATGGTCTCTTGGCATCGCTGAAGTGGGCTGGTAAATATCTGGTCGAATGTGATGGCCTGCAGGGCCTCTGCCAATCTATCCGCTTGCGCTAAGCCCTCTGGTGAGAGTGAGATGCCATCGATGCGCCCAGCCAGCACGCCCTTAAGATTTGCGGTCGACTGCGCATGTCGCAAGAGAGTGATAGTTGTAGACCGCGCCATAAGTGAAGGTTACCGAGTTCGGAGCGAAACTTTGCTAATCTGCCGGATATGGAGACGCGGCAACTTGGGAAGAGTGGGCTACGTGTATCCCGCCTCACACTAGGAACCATGACCTGGGGTCGAGATACCGATGAGCACGAGGCTGCTGACCAGCTGCGTTCTTATGTCGACGCTGGTGGAAATCTGCTCGACACCGCGGCTGTCTACGGCGACGGTGATAGCGAGCGAGTAATCGGCGGATTTCTTGGAACTCTCGTGCCCAGGGAAGAGCTCCTGATCGCCACTAAGGGTGGAATTTCCTTCGTCGATGGAGAACGGGTCGTCAACAATTCCCGAACCGCCTTGATTCGAGATTTAGAGAGTTCACTTACTCGAATGGGGACTGATTACGTGGATTTGTGGCAAATACATGCTGTTGATCCCACCGTATCCATGGAGGAAGTTTTATCGACGTTAGATTTTGCGGTTTCAAGTGGTAAGGCACGGTATGTGGGACTCTCCAACCATGCCGCATGGCAGGTTGCGCAAGCGGCGACACTACAAAATCCCCTCTTCGGCCGAGCGCCGATAACATCTTTGCAAGTTGAATTTTCGCTTCTTAATCGCCGAATCGAGAGAGAAGAAACTTCTGCAGTAGAAAATCTCGAAATTGGTTTACTCGCTTGGTCGCCATTGGGCAGGGGTGTGCTTACCGGGAAATATCGAGCAGGCATTCCTTCGGACTCTCGCGGTGCAACACCTCACTTTGCAGATTCCATCGCCCGATACTTAGATGCCAGAAGCAGAACCATTGTTGATGCCGTCTGCGTAGCAGCAGAGGGCCTTGGCTACTCCCCGCTTGAAGTGGCGCTCTCGTGGGTCAGAGATCACCCTGCGGTTGCCTCAGCAATTATTGGCGCACGCACTGGGGCGCAATTACGAGGTGCACTTACTGTCGAGGAGATAGTTCTTCCAGATCAAGTTCGACTTGCGTTGGATGAAGTCTCAGCGATTTCAGAATAAGTGAGTGCGTTAGCAGTTCTCTAAAAATCTACCGAGGACTCGTACCCCAAATTTTACAGCATCGACTGGCACTCGCTCATCGACTCCATGAAAGAGCGCGAAGAAATCTAACTCTGGTGGCAGACGAAGTGGGCTGAAGCCATAGCCGATAATCCCAAGATCAGAGAGCGCCTTATTATCGGTACCACCACTCATGAGATACGGAACGGGAATTCCCTCGGGATCTTCGGCAAGAATGGAACCGTTCATTGCATCAACAAGTGGACCCTCGAAATCGACCTCCAGCGCCTTGTCGCGGACCAAGACTTCAATCTCGCCATCATCACCAACGAGTTCCCGGAGGGTATCTGCTAATTCATGTTCAAACCCTGGAAGGAATCTTCCGTCCACTACCGCTGTTGCAGATTGGGGAATGACATTTGCCTTGTAACCTGCTTCAAGCATTGTTGGATTGGCAGTATTTTGAACGGTCGCACCCATCATTCTGGCCGCTCCCCCAATATGTTTGAGCAGAGGACGTGGATTGGTTGGGTCGTAGATTTCACCCGTGAGCTCAGCAATCTTCGCGAAGAATTTCGAACCGGTCTTAGTCTCTCTCTGCGGCCACTCGTACTGGCCGATTCGAGCAACTGCTCGTGCAAGTTTTGTCACAGCGTTTACCGGGTTAATGAAACTGCCATGCCCGGCATTGCCGTGAGAAGTGATCTTGGTCCACTGGATTCCTTTTTCGGCGGTCTCAACGAAGTAGAGCCGATGTCCGCCGGTTATTGTGACCGAGAAGCCACCTACTTCTGAGATTGCCTCTGAGTAACCCTCAAAGAGTTCCGGGCGATTCTTAACGAACCAGCGAGAGCCAAAGAGACTTCCAGCTTCTTCGTCAGCGAAGAATATGAGGAGAATATTCCGCGGTGGCTTAATCCCAGCACGTGCCCATGCGCGAACGATGGCGAGAAACATTGCGTCGCCATCTTTCATATCGACCGCGCCTCGACCCCAGATATAGCCATCCTTGATCTCGCCAGAGAATGGGTCCACGCTCCAGTCAGCGGCATCAGCAGGAACCACATCGAGATGGCCATGGACTACAAGCCCTGGTCGTGAGGTGTCGGAACCGGCGATCTTGGCTACAACATTTACTCGCTTCTCTCCAGTGATAACTAACTCTGCTTCGATGCCAACCTCTTTAAGCTTCTCTGCGCAATATGAGGCCACTGCTTCCTCATCGCCCCGACCTTCGCCAAAATTCACGCTTGGAATGCGGATCAACTCTTGGAGGATCTGGATGCAATCTGCTTCCATCTCTAGTACTTGAGCGGGGGTAAGAGTCATCTCTGGAGTCATGTCCGTATCCTGCCACTGCCACTGGCGAATTCACACTATGCCGGGAGGGTAAATGGAACGAGCGTAATTTCCCTCTAGGGTCACCGGCTTGCTACTATGCGCCTGCTCAATTGCACTCGTCCGGGTGGCGGAATTGGCAGACGCGCTAGCTTGAGGTGCTAGTTCTCGCAAGGGATTCGGGGTTCAAGTCCCCGTTCGGACACAGAGAAATACAGATGGCCGCTATATAGCGGCTAGCCCCAGCAACGACTCGCGGTGCTCTTCATCGTGCTCAAGAATCCACAGAATCAAATCAGTGAGCGAAAGTTCACCTCGCACCTCGTGCCGCCACTTTCGCTGCCAGATATGCACAGGAACTCCCTTGAGGAGCATCAATAATGAGGTGCGCATGGCCAGGAAGTCAGCCGCTATAGATGCTGTTTCGACGCTCTCGGTTCGTTTACGAGTCTCTACCGGATCAGGCTCCCACCAAGGAAATAGGGCGCCATCTGGATGGTTGAGTTCATATCCATCAGCAAGGAGTGTCCGGATGCGCTCGCTCCATACCTCTTCATCAACCTGAGTGAGATGTCCGAGAATGACTGAGGCTGGCCACCTCTCTGGGTCAGTTGGAATCTGAGCCGCCTCGCTCGCACCGATGATGCGGTCAGCTGACATGATCAATTCGACAAGGAGTACACCTGGGTTGATGCCGTAGGGCGTCTCGTGATTCACAGGAGAAGGATTCCTTAAAAGGTATCGATTGTCACCCCCGGGTTACCTCTGAGGTTCAAGGATTTTTGCCATGGAAGTGGCAGGATATCGCCATGGCCGAGCTGACGTATTACTGCGGAACGATGGATAGCGGTAAATCAACGCTAGCGCTGCAGACTGCCCACAACCACAAAAGCCGTGGTCGCCAAGGAGTAATTTTTACTAACCGCGATCGGGGTGGACCGGGGGCGATTACCAGTCGACTTGGTCTGCGAAGTGAGGCAATTGAGGTTGGCCCTGAGCTTGATCTACATAAATTCGTCGTAGACCTGCTCTCGCAAGGTCAGCGAGTTGATTTCATCATCAGCGATGAAACACAGTTCTTTGAAGCTGCCCATATCGAGCAACTGGCTCAGATTGTGGATGGTCTTAGTATCGATGTCTTTGCTTTTGGAATCCTCACAGACTTTCGTACCAAGCTCTTTCCTGGCTCGGCTCGCCTCATTGAACTAGCGGATCGAGTACTTCCTCTTCAGGTGGAAGCCCTGTGTTGGTGCGGCGAGAGAGCGACTCACAACGCTCGACTTTCCAATGGTTCAATGATTACCGAAGGCGAGCAAGTTGTTGTGGGCGATACCGCTGGCTCGGAGAGCGCCATAAGCTACGAAGTTCTATGCCGACGTCATCACATGAGAAATGTAACGTCGAGGTCCTCTCGCAGTGCCTCACCCGAGCCGCTTCCTTTTAAGTTTTAGCATCGTTTTTCTAACACCAACGAAAGCCACCTACCAAGGAGAATCACATGAGTAAAGGTTATGCCGTCCCATCCGCTGGTGCTCCGCTTGAACCATTTGCTTTTGAAAGACGTGACCTCCGTGAGAGTGATGTCGCGCTAGACATTCTCTTTGCTGGTATTTGTCACTCAGATATTCATCAAGCTCGAGAGGAGTGGGGTCCAGCCCTATTTCCAATGGTGCCAGGTCACGAGATTGTTGGTCGAGTAACCTCAATTGGTAACGCCGTTACCAAATTTGCGGTGGGTGATCTCATCGGAGTTGGAGTCTTTATCGACTCTTGCCGAAAGTGTCCACAGTGCTTATCCGGACTTCAGCAATATTGCGTCGAAGGAATGACTGGCACCTACAACACGCTCGAGCGAGATGGGAAGACGGTCGCCTTCGGAGGTTATTCCGATAGCTTTGTTATCGATCAGGATTACGCAGTACGCGTTCCAGAGAGTTTGAAATTGGAAGGTGTGGCTCCATTGATGTGCGCCGGAGTCACGCTGTACTCCCCACTGAAACATTGGAAAGCGGGACCAGGAAAACGAGTTGCCATCATGGGTCTGGGTGGTCTTGGGCACATGGGAGTGAAGTTTGCCCACGCACTCGGCGCTCATGTCACCGTACTCTCCCACTCCGAAGGAAAGAGAGCTGATGCGCTCTCTATGGGTGCAGATGCATTTGTCGTGATGAATTCAGATGAAGCCTTTGCTGCGAACGCTAACTCTTTTGATCTCATTCTTAACACCGTTTCAGCCGATCTAGTTCTCGAGAAGTACTTGCAACTGTTGGATGTTGATGGCGCTCTGGTAGTTATCGGACTACCAAGTAAGCCTTACCAATTCGGTGCCGGTACTCTCCTTGGCAAGCGTCGCTCGATTGGTGGCTCCATGATTGGTGGCATGCCGGAACTCCAAGAGATGCTCGACTTCTGTGGAGAACACGGAATTGTGAGCGATGTTGAAGTCATCGCCGCTGACTACATCAATACGGCCTATGACCGAACAGTTGCAAGCGACGTTAAATATCGCTTCGTGATTGACGCCTCAACCTTCTAGCGAGATTGTAGGTAGCGGCCGTTCACTCAATTAAAGGCGTGAGCGGCCGTTGCTAGCAAGGGCGCTATAACGAGAACAGGTAAAAGATTTCCCACGGCAACGTCTTTTAGTTTAAGTAGGCGCATAGCGATAGCCAGAAGCAAAATTCCGCCGGAGATAGTCATGGCAGCGATCTGATAATCGGCAAGGATTGAACCAGCAAACCAGCCAACCGCAGTCCAGACCCCCTGATAGATGCCAACCGGAATGATCGAGGCTGCTACTCCCCAGCCTAAGGTGGAGGCGAAGGCCATGGCGGCAAAGAAATCTAGAGTGCTCTTGAGGATAAGTTGAGCTATGCCGGTACGCATGCCATCACTCATTGAACCTAAAATTGCAAGTGGTCCGATGGCAAAGATCAGAGTTGCAGTAATAAAGCCTTCCAGGAAGTTCGACTCTTCGCCTTGAGAGAACTTCTCTCTCAGCCACATTCCCATAGCGTCAAGTCTGGTCTCAATACCCAGCCACGAGCCGAGCATCGCGGCTAATAACAGCGCGAAGAGGAGAACGAGAAGTGACCAACCTCGCGGTAGCGCAGATGTGTAACTCTTCTCCCACAACCCTTTAACAGCATCAACGGCTGCAAGGGCAGTAATAAAACCAAGAACCTGCGTGATGAGATCGCGGGTAGCAATTTGCAATCGATTTCCGGCAAAAACCCCGATTGCGCTTCCTATGCCGATAGCAGCGATGTTGAGTAACGTGCCTAGACCGATCATGCGAGTTAGGCGAAGAGACCGAAACGGATGATTGAGAGCCCACCTACAAGTAGGCAGTAGACCGCGAAGCCATTCAACGTGTGGTGCTTAAACCAACGAACAAGGAAGGTGACACTCACGAAAGTAGCGACAAAAGCTACGCCAATACCGAGTAAAAGTGGGCCAACAGAATCATGCGCAATCGCACCAGCTGCCAGCAACTTAGGAGCTTTGAGTAAACCTGCACCAAGAATCGCCGGGAAGGCAAGCAAGAAGGCGAAATCTGAGGCTACGGCTCGATTTAATCCGCGCATCATTCCTGCAGTCATCGAGATTCCGAAACGGCTTATCCCAGGAAAGAGTGCAAGTGATTGGCCGACGCCAACGAGGAACGCTTGGCCGAGTGATACTCGCTCGACAATTGCGGCATCCGGATCTACTGCGTGAACATGAGAATGTCGAGTGCGGGTTAGACGTTCAACGCCAAAGAGAATGAGCCCGTTGAGTGTGAGGAAGATGCCTGCACGTAATGGGGCGCCGAAGGTGCTCTGAAGGGAGTCGCTAAAAAGTTTTCCAAGAATAGCTACCGGAATCGTTCCGATAACTAATCTGGCAAGAAGTTGGATGCCACTTCCGACAAATTCGCCCCGCCGAAGTGAAAGATAGGTCGTGCTGATGATACGAAACCATCGCTTGGAGAAGACCAGAAAGAGCGCAACTGCACTGGCGAGATGGAAGGCTATGGTCACAAGCAGATACTGATCGGATTTAGCAAAGCTCTCCCACGAGCCACCGAGCCAGGCTGGCAATAGCACAGCGTGTCCGAGGCTAGAGATTGGGAAGAGTTCAGTCACTCCTTGCAAAAGGCCGATGACGATAGATTGCAGGTAGGTGAAATGGAACATGGCTAGACTCTAACAGTGGAAGAGCAGAAGCCCTCGGAACGGCACGGCGGCTTGCACGGTATCCCACCCCTCCTTCGCTCACTATTCACACCTCATCGAACAATTCCCCAGATGCGTTGGACCGCTCAACATCGATGGGATCTTGCGCCTGCTCGAATAGCCATTCTCTTTTTTGGCCTTACGATCTTTGGCCTCGGGGACGCTCTCATTATTCAGTCACACATTGGAAATGCCCCATGGTCGGTACTGGCGCAAGGAATATCCCGTCACTCACCCCTGAGTATTGGAGCGGCAACTTTCTTGGTCAGCTCAATCATTCTGCTCTTATGGCTACCGCTTCGCGAACGTCCTGGCTTTGGAACGATTGCAAATATCATCATTATCGCCGTTGCTCTTCAGACTGGATTGAATATTATTCCGAGAGTTAATCACAACGCACTCCTCTCGCTAACCTTTGTCTTTGGCGGAATTGCGTTAGTGGGAATGGGTTCATCACTGTATATCACTACTGGGTTAGGTCCGGGTCCTCGAGATGGATTAATGACTTCGATCCACAAGAAATCAGGTGTACGAGTTGCACGTGTGCGATTGGGAATTGAAATTGCTGCATTATCTATCGGAGCTTTATTGGGCGGAACCCTCGGCATCGGAACGGCTCTCTTCGCCCTTTTCATAGGACAATCGATTGCCATCAATTTAGCAGTCGTTAAACATTTTGCAGCGACCAATTAATTGTTTGCTCTCCCCGCCCATTAAGAATTCTGTTTACTGAGGTAAAGGGTTTACTTCCGAAGAATCCTCGGTAAGCGCTCAATGGGCTCGGATGAGGGGCGACAAGCACCGATTCTTTGGAAAAGTGGTTTGAGAACCGCTCCGCACTCTTGCCCCACAAGATTGCTACTGGATTATTTTCTGCAACCCGCTGAACAATCAGTTCAGAGAAGAATTGCCATCCGTAATCAGAATGGGATTGTGGCTCCCCTACCGCGCAGGTCAAAACAGTGTTGAGAAGAAGCACACCCTGGTCTACCCACGAGGATAAATCTCCAGTCGCAGGACGGGGCAGATTTAGGTCTGACTCATACTCGGTGAAAATATTTCGAAGCGAAGGCGGTAGAGAGCCCTCACGTTCAACCGAAAATGCGAGCCCATGCGCATCACCTTGTGATGGATAGGGATCTTGACCGAGAATGACTACGCGGACCGCTTCTGGAGGGATTCGAAGAGCGGAGAAGATATTTTCGAATTGCGGTGTGAATGGTCTTGCATCTTCGCTAAGTTTGGACGTAAGAAATCTCCACTCATCCGGATATGGCAGAAGAACCGTACGCCACGGCGCAGGAATGAGATCAGTCAGCCCTTGCAAAGTAACGTCCATTATCTTGAACAAGTGAGATAGAGATTCCATAAGCGGCAGAGAGATTCTCTGACGTGAGCGACGCATTGATTGGCCCCATGGCAACTGCCTTACCCGCACCGAGAATCATCACGTGCGTTGTACCCGACGGAATCTCCTCAATGTGGTGGGTGACGATAATCGTTGCCGGTGAAGTAGGGTCAGTAGAGAGCAGATGTAGCCGCCTCAACAAATCCTCTCGGCCGCCAAGGTCTAAGCCTGCCGCTGGTTCATCAAGAAGTAGTAACTCTGGATTGGGCATGAGAGCGCGGGCAATCAAAGTTCGCTTCTTCTCGCCTTCACTGAGCGTACCGAAAGGCTGGTCTCTCAGCTCCTTCATGCCTAGTGTCGTTAAAATTCCGAGTGCTCGAGATTCATCCCATAAATCGTATTCTTCTCGCCACCTACCGATAACGCCGTAAGCAGCAGTCATTACCAGGTTGAGAACGGTTTCGCTGCCCGGAATATCAGTTGCAAGATTATTTGTAGTTAAACCGATTCTTGGGCGTAGTTCACAGACATCTGTGCGCCCCAATTTCTCTCCGAGGATCCATGCGTCGCCACCCGTTGGATGAATATTTGTAGCCGCAATCTGGAAGAGCGTCGTCTTGCCAGCACCATTAGGACCAAGAATCACCCACCGCTCATCTTCGTGCACAACCCACGAAAGTGGCCCAAGAATAGTGCGCTCAGCTCGGCGAACATGCACCTCAGTAAATTCGATGATAGCGCTCACAATCGTGAAAGATACCGCCCTTTTAAGTGATTGCGAAACGAACGCGCTAGGGTTTGGCCATGGAATCTTCGTCTCTCTACACCGGTCTGATAATGGTGCTGGCACCGAAGGGTAAGAGCTCGAGCGCTCTCTCTTCGGTTGCGAAGCTCCTTGGGGAGTTCCAACTCGAGGTGATCTCTGTCGAATCATTCCGAATAAAAGATCGCTCCGTTGGAACGATTCTTGTGAAAATTAGTCCAGACCATACTGAAGCGCTAGATGAGGATTTAAATAAACTAGCGGCTTCGGAAGAGATTGATATTGCAACTGAATTTGGAGCGTATAGCCGAGAAGAGGCAACCACGTCTTCGGCTAAGATAATAATTGCCTCTCGCCACCTTAAGAGTTCGCAATTCTCCTCAGTTATTGCTGAGATTTCACAGCTCAGTATCGCTATCTCGCGGTTACAATCAACTGAATCG
Source organism: uncultured Actinomycetes bacterium (assembly GCA_903854185.1). GTDB lineage: Bacteria > Actinomycetota > Actinomycetes > Nanopelagicales > Nanopelagicaceae > PALSA-747. The sequence continues at coordinate 41,448 of CAINVP010000032.1, read as the reverse complement.
CACTCTTGTGTAATCTCGATTGATGCCACAGGTGATGAAATTAAAGCACTTCGTACCTCGCTTAGTTTGTACTCAAGAAGCGAGGGTGTAGCAATAAGTGTTCTTGAACGGTTATCTGATCGAAGGCTTATCCTGCTCGATATGGACTCCACGGTAATCAACGAGGAGGTAATTGATCAGCTAGCGATATATGCAGGCGTTGCGGAGCAGGTCTCAAAGATCACGGCGAGCGCGATGCGAGGCGAGATCGATTTCACATCTGCCCTCTCTCAGCGAGTCTCCATGCTCAGGGGCGTGGCGAACTCCGCCCTCGAGCAAGTTCGTTCTGTTCTGACGCTCACCCCTGGTCTCGTTGAGTTGATTCAAGGGGCTCACGCCTGCGGTCATGTTGTCGCAGTAGTTTCTGGCGGATTCCATAATGTCATTGATCCACTCCTGAAGGATCTTGGTGTGGACTACATTCTGGCAAACACGCTCCAAACTACGGAGGCTGGACTAACAGGCGAGCTAACGGGTCCGATAGTGAACGCTGAGCGTAAGGCTGAATTTCTTCGAGAGATATCTCAGAAGCATGAAATTTCTCTGGCTGCGACGGTCGCTATTGGCGATGGCGCGAATGACCGAGAAATGCTGAAGGTAGCTGGCACGGGTATCGCCTTCTGTGCAAAGCCCTCACTTAAAGAAGTTGCCGACATCGTGCTCGATGAGCGAGATCTCTCTTTGGTTCTCCCATTGCTAGGAATGTAGAAGCGACTTTTTACAATCGGCATGCGTGAATATCGGTAACGAGGATGCCGCGCGCTCCAGCTTGCCAGAGCTCGTCCATAACTTGGTTTACATCTCGACGTTTAACCATGGCTCGAACCGCTGTCCAGCCACTCTTCTGTAATGGTGAAATCGTTGGTGATTCAATTCCTGGAGTTAATGAACAGGCTAGATCTAAATGTTCATTGGGTACGTCATAGTCCACAAGAACATACTGTCGGGCGATGACTACACCTTGCAGTCGGCGCAATAGAACTTCCCCCGGAGTGTTCTCTGGTACTTCCCCTCGTGAAATGAGGATTGCTTCGCTCTGCAGAATAGGTGAACCAAAAACAGTAAGCCCTGCTGCTCTAAGAGTGCCTCCGGTTGAGACTACATCCGCGATCGCGTCGGCCACACCTAATCGAATACTACTTTCCACTGCCCCATCTAGAGGAACGACCGTTGCAGCAATACCGTGTTCTGCTAGGTAGCGCGACAAGAGACCAGGGTAAGCCGTGGCAATCCGTCTGCCAACCAGATCTTCTTCCTTGGTAATCGAACCATCGCCTGCCGCAAAACGAAAGGTGCTCTTACCGAAATCGAGTGAGAGGATTTCCGCCGCTTTCACGCCAGAGTCGATAAGAAGATCACGGCCAGTGATTCCATATTCAAGTTCGCCGGAACCCACATAAATCGCAATGTCGCGAGGGCGAAGGTAATAGAACTCAATCTCGTTCTCGGGATCTATGAGAACCAGATCCCGTGGGTCATTACGTTGACGGTAGCCTGCCTCTTTGAGCATGAGGGTTGCACTCTCAGAGAGTGAGCCCTTATTCGGAACGGCCACCTTTAACATATACATCCAATCTAATGAGAGACCTTTTAGGTCTAGAGATCCTTATACATGTCTTCGAGAGTCAGCCCTCGAGCTATTGCCATCACCTGTAGATGGTAGAGAAGTTGGCTAATCTCTAGAGCAAGTGCCTCTTTACTCTCATACTCGGCGGCTAGCCAGACTTCGGCTGCTTCTTCAACAATCTTCTTACCAATTGCATGAATCCCAGCATCAAGCTGCTTTACAGTTCCAGAGTTGGCAGGACGCTCCACAGCTGTTCTCGAAAGTTCTGCCCACAACTCCTCGAAAGATTTCATCTGCTTAGTTTACTTGAGATTGAACGGCGAGTTCACGTAATTCCTTGCACATGGCGGCAGGTGAATCCGCCTTAAAGACCGCACTGCCCGCCACAAAAGCATCTGCGCCAGCGGTGGCTGCCAATGCGATGGTTTCGATGGATATACCGCCATCTACTTGTAACCAAGGCTTGGCGCCGACCAGTTGAGAGATCGCCTCGTGCGCTTGGCGAATCTTCGGAAGTGTCTCTGACATGAATTTTTGCCCACCAAAACCTGGTTCAACGGTCATGATGAGGAGCATGTCTAGCTCGTCAAGCAGGTGTGCGATAGCTTCAAAAGGCGTTCCGGGTTTAATTGCGAGAGCAGCTCTTACACCAAAATCTTTGAGAGATTTGAGTGTACGAGCCGGATTGAGACTCGCCTCAAAATGGAAAGTGACGCTGGCGCTTCCGGCACGAGCATAGGAGATCGCCTCCTCATCGGGATTGGCAATCATAAGGTGAGAATCAACCGGGAGAGGTGACTCCGCAATGATCTTCTCCGATTCTGCAAAGGTGAAGGTGCGATTAGGGACGAAGATGTTATCCATGACATCGAGGTGAAGGAGGTCAGAGGCGGTAGCAATACTCTCGATTTCACTTTGAAGACGTGAGTGATCTGCATTGAGAATGCTTGGGCAGATGCGTATCAATTCTTCCTCCTTAGGAGCGCCATGAACATTGCATCCGAGCCGTGAAGGTCAGTCCACATCTGGATTGCGCCATCGCTTTGAAGATACCCAGATTCAGTCATCGCCTCAGAAAGGTATGGCTGAGCATCCACTAACTCCCAATCTTTGTGACGATAAAGAAAGTCGGCGACCTGGGCGCGGGTCTCGGCATTATGGGGTGAGCAGGTTGCGTAGGCAAGAATTCCACCTACCGCAAGAAGTTCAACTCCGGCGTCGAGCAGACTTCGTTGGAGTACGACCAGCTCCTTCACATCAGAGGGTTGCTTGCGCCAGCGGGACTCAGGTCTCCTTCGGAAAGCTCCCAAACCAGAACATGGTGCGTCAATGATAATCCGATCGAATTTCTCGCCGCGTTCGACGAGTTCTTCTCCTCTTCCAATATTCACATACTCGGCTGGAATTACATGCTCGACAAGTTCGGCTCTGTGCTCCGAGGGCTCATTCGCAAGGAAGGAATCATCAGGTCGTGATAAGCGGAGTGAATTAAATACGAACGCTGCTTTTCCACCCGGACCTGCGCACATATCTAACCAATGAAGAGGTGCTACTTCATTGGTCGCGGTATTGAGAAAGATTTCTGCAAGCGCTTGTGAGCCGCGATCTTGAACGCCAGCACGGCGCTCACGAATCGCCGCATATGAGTGCGGTGCTTTCGCCGCGTAAACTCCATATTGAGTGGTGGGAATTCGTTCGCCGCCTTCCTCAAGAATCTCTTCAACCTCACTCTTACCAGGCCAAGCAACGATATGTGGCTTGGTGGGTACATTATTGGCAGCTAGCATCGATTCGAGGCGCACTTCATCTTTGAGCGCAGCTCGATAAGCCGACACGACCCATTCTGGATGCGAGTATCTAATATGCAAAGGTAACTCCATACCCTCGAACTCGTCCCGGCGTCGGATTGCGTTTCGAAGCACGCCATTTACAAAGGCGGTTGGAGATTCCCCAGAGATATAGCGGGTGAGTGCAACCGTTGCAGAAACTGCAGCATGATCTGGCGTTCGCATCTCGAAAATCTGATGAAGCCCCAGTCGCAAAATATCGAGAACTGCCGTATTCACTTGATCTAGTGGGCGCTCGGAAAGCAGAGATAGAAAGTAATCATGTTTACCTTGCATGCGAAGCGTGCCATAAACGGATTCCGTTACCCAGGCACGATCCTGCTCACTGAGCTGTGAGGCCGCAAGAAGATCGGGAAGTTTGAGGTTAGCGTAAGCACCCTCCCTATTCACAGCAGAGATGGCGTTGTATGCGACTAGTCGGGCTTGGTCTTCAAACTTTCTACGGTTCATGGGAGAACTCATATCAGACTCTCATTTTCAACTCTAGCGCCTCGGAGAAAGTCACTGCTAGACATTCGATTTTTCCCAGCAGGCTTCACCTCGTCGATGACTATAACCCCATCACCACACGCAATTGTGAGCGGCTCATTCTTCGCACCAGAGATGATGATTCTGCCGGGTTCTGCCTCAGGATTCTCTCTGACAAATGTTGCACCATAAAAATTTATCTTTCCCTCTCGAAAAGTGCTCCAGGTTCCCACGTTCTCCTGCAACGCACGTAAGAGAAGGAGTATCTGATCTCCGTGAGAGCGCCAATTAATCCTGCCTTCATCTAAGTTGAGTTTGGCCGCGTAGGTGGCAACACCCTCAGGCTGTGGCGAAGGAGATTCACCGTGGCGAATTGATTGTAGCGCTTCTCTCACTAGAGGTACGGCAGCGATGGAGAGGTCAGAGAGGATCGATTCGGTTGTTGCAGTGCGTCCGAGTGGAAATTCTGCTTGGGTGTACACCGGCCCAGTATCCATTCCGGAATCTAACTGGAAGACGCTGATCCCAATCGACTCTTCTCCGGCAAGTATTGAACGTTGAACAGGTGCGGCTCCGCGATACTTTGGAAGTGCACTGAAATGGACATTCAGCCAGCCGTAGTTCGGGATAGCGAGGAGTTCCGTTGGAATGATTTTTCCAAAGGAGAGGGTGATTACAAGATCAATCCGGTGCTCTGTGAGAAACGCTCGCAACTCATCATCACTCTGATACTTTTCTAGGAGAAATCCCCGTTCGCCAGACCAGATAGCCAACTCACTCTCTGTCGAAGAGCGACCTCTCCCCTTTGGAGCATCTGGAACCGTGATGAGACCACCTAGTTCGTCGTCGGACTCTTGGATGCTCTCAATAAGTGGAGTGGCCAAGAGGCTTGAGGACGCTACAGCTATCCGCAAATTCAAATACCTAGACCCTGCGTACGATGTGGTGACACTTTGATTTGTGGCGTGAAACCCTGAGCTGTGGCAGCTCCAAACCATTCACTTTCACGAATCTCCTTCATGGCCTCTTTGCGAAGCTCTGACGGCATGCGGTCGATAAAGAGGATTCCATTGAGATGATCCGTCTCGTGTTGAAGAGCTCGGGCCAAGAACTCGGTACCCTCAACCAGGATTGGATCACCATGCATCGAGAAACCCTTTGCTACCGCCCTGAGGGCTCGCGGAGTCTCGTACAGCAGACCTGGGAAGGAGAGGCAACCCTCTTCGCCATCTTGGAGTTCATCGCTTAAATCCAATGTTGGATTGATGAGATGACCAATCTCATCGTCGACGTTCCAAACGAATACCCGCAATGAGACGCCAATCTGCGGAGCCGCTAAGCCTGCCCCTGGCGCCTCCAGCATTGTCTCTGTTAAATCTTGAACAAGGTTGCGCAACTCTTTATCAAAATCGACGACCTCAGCTGCCGGGGTGGTGAGAACCGGATCTCCAAAGTGCCTAATTGATTGAATCGTCATGGCCCAAGTCTACTTCATCCAGAATATGTGCTTTGGTGAAGGTCAGGAGAGCTCTGACGGGTCTAGATGGAGGGTGAGTAGATCTCTCCCCTGGCTCTGAAGCAAGCGATTAACAATAGCCAACTGCGCCAGAAGTGGTTTAACGGCATCGTGGTTCGATTTAATGAGAAGGCGCGGACGGCGACCATCAGATGAGAACGGACCCAATACTTGAACATCTGACTCTGCCAAAACTGGCAAAATCTTTCTTAACTCTGCCTCTGCCCCAGATATGCGTATCAGGCGAAAGTTTGGCGGAAGATGAAGTTCGTCACGCTCCGCTATCTCTTTCTCGCCAGCAAGAAAGGGATTGCCAGTCAGAAGTGCTTGAACGGCAACATGATCTCGAGGCATCTGAAGATAGAGAGTGCCGTCCGGTTCCAATAGCGTCAAAAGTTTTGCCCAGTGCACTCGGGAGCGTTCTTGCGAACGCATTTCAAGGCCAGAGTATTCTCGGTCTGCACCTAGATGGATAACAGCTCGATATCTTCCAAATGGCTCACATCCAACAGTTGAAAACACTAACTGTTTCTCATCTGAAATCGTTAGGACCCGATGCTCAGCTGTCGATACAACAATAGGAGTCTGTGGATAGTGTTGGCCAAATTCCTTTGCACTTTGGTTGAGACCTCGAGATGCAATCCTTGGTTTAACTCCGCCGCACCATCTGCAAGCCCATAGCATGACCTTTGTCGCACAGTCTGAACAGATGGGTTTGGACGATAAATCTTCAAGTGAAAGTTTCCCGCCACACTCACAGAGCGCGATATTGCGGCAATCATTGCAGGTGAACGATCGGATGTATCCCTTCACATTCTGAATCACAAGGACTGAACCTGATCTGAGCGATTCGGTGATTAAACTTCGATAGGTGCTCTCAGTGCTCTCCGAATCAGCCGAAATGCGTTTGCGCTGCGAGGACTTCGAGAAGGTTGACGGCAGCCAGTGAAGAGTATGGAGCCGTACTAACTCCAAAGACGGTGCATGGCAGAGAAATATGATGTTTGTAAAATTCGCTCGAAGCAATGCGACATCGCGAGAATTCCACGTTGGTGCCCGCATCTCGTAGTGGGATGAATCAGCATCGTCAATCACCACGAGAATGTCTCCGTTTATTGTACCTAGCATTACCGATGACCGCAGCCCTAGTACCACGTCTTGAGAATTTCCATTCGCTGCTAGGTAGGCCTCATATCGGTCAGACTTACTTAACTGTGAGTGAAGTAGAAGATGGGGTCGATTCAATTCTTGTAATTGACTAGAAAAAGTTTCAAGTTGGGACATCTCTGGAAAGATGAAGATCTTCTTACCGGAGTGTGTATCGATGATTTTGAAAAGTTCGAGATTGAGAGTCGAAGATTGCGGGATTACCCGCAATTCCCTTGTTGGTACGGTTGAAAGAGAAGATGGCGGTAGTGGATGGACCGAATCGGGGATGCGGCGCTCCCCCGTTCTGCTAAATGGAGGAATGATTGAGTCAAGAAATTCCGATGCACTGCACTCGAAACGATCAGATAAATTATCTAGCAAGATAAATTGCGAGGGCGATAGCGGAGGTATGGAGCTAACGACCTTGGTGATGAATTTCAGCTCAACTGGCTCCCCCGTCTCGCCTCTAGAGCGGATGTAGCCTTCAAGCTGGCGATTGCCAAAGGGAACGAGAACAAGTTGGCCAACGGTTGCTATTTCCGAAAGCTCTTCCGGGATGAGAAAGTCCCAGTAGCTATTTATGGTGGATGTTGGAACCTTTACCAATACCTTAGCGACTGGAAGCGCCCGAGCTGGAGTTTGTGACGCGCTATAACTCTCTTGCGTGAGTTTGAGTGGCCGAGGTGTAGCCACGACGCACTAACCCTTGACTGCGTTAGCCAGTGCCTGCGCCCGAGAAGTCTTCTCCCAAGTGAAGTCTGGCAATTCCCGACCAAAGTGGCCGTAACTTGCAGTTTGAGAGTAGATCGGCCGGAGCAGGTCGAGATCGCGGATGATGGCGGCCGGACGAAGATCAAAAACAGTCGCGATGGCCTCCTCAATCTGTTTCGCGGGAAGTTTCTCCGTTCCAAAAGTCTCCACAAATAAACCTACGGGATGGGCCTTTCCAATGGCGTAGGCCACCTGAACTTCACATCGTGAAGCTAACCCAGCGGCGACGACGTTCTTCGCTACCCAACGCATGGCGTATGCGGCCGAGCGATCTACTTTTGATGGATCTTTTCCGGAGAAGGCGCCGCCACCATGTCTGGCCATGCCGCCATAGGTATCAACGATAATTTTTCGACCAGTGAGGCCAGCATCACCCATTGGCCCGCCTATAACAAACCGGCCGGTCGGATTGATAAGAATTTTCAAAGAACTTATCTCCAAGTTGAGATCTGCAATCACAGGATTTATTACTGTGCGGGTGATTTCAGGAGTCAGAACGCCGCGTAGATCAACATCCTCAGAGTGCTGAGAACTAATCACAATTGTGTCGAGACCAACGACGCGATCGCCCTCATAAGCAACAGTTACCTGAGTCTTCCCATCAGGACGAAGGTATGGCAACTCCCCTGATTTGCGGACTTCAGCAAGTCGAGCGGAGAGCCTGTGTGCGAGAGAGATTGGTAATGGCATGAGTTCAGGTGTGTCGTCGCAGGCATAGCCAAACATGAGGCCTTGATCTCCAGCGCCCTGAAGATCAAGCGGATCGATAGATGAGTCAACTCTGCCTTCAACTGCGTTATCTACACCCTGAGCAATATCTGGCGACTGTTGCCCAATGCTTAGGGAGACGCCGCAGGAATTTCCATCGAAGCCCTTTGTGGATGAGTCATAACCAATAGCGAGAACAGTTTCGCGAACGATATTCATAACATCGGCGAAACCCTCGGTTGTGACCTCGCCTGCTACATGAACTTGTCCAGTGGTGATGAGAGTTTCAACCGCTACTCGACTCTTGGCATCCTGCGAGAGAAGTGAGTCGAGAACCGCGTCAGATATCTGGTCTGCCATCTTATCTGGATGGCCCTCAGTTACGGACTCGGAGGTGAAGTAGCGTCTAGTCATTGGAGAAACCTAACTTATGTAGTGCCCTATCTAGCAGCTTATTGGCTAACTCATACTTAGAAATTTGCGATATTTCTTCCGATGGTGACGGTTCATCGAGAATTACTCCTGAAGTGAAAGGTTCACCAAAAATTGCTCCTCCGGACACATCATTAAAGTAAAGGAGATCCGCACCTTTCGCTGAGTATTTCTCCACTGCTCGCCCGAGTCCGGTTGATCCCGTTTGTGCTGCAAAGGCAATAAATACCTGATCTGCTCGGCGCGATGCCGTGAGTGTTGCCAAAATATCGGGATTGCGTTGAAGTTCAATCCGAGTGAAATCAGCTTTGGCAATCTTCTCATTCGATGCCATGGGCTTTGCATCTGCAACAGCTGCCGCCATCACCACCACATCAAAGTTCGCAGCCTCGGCCGAGAGGGAAGTGTGCATTTCATCTGCTGACTCCACGCGGATTACCCTTGATCCTCGTGGGTCTGGTAGCGAGACATTTGCGGAGACAATTGTGACTGAAGCGCCTCTGTCCAACGCTGCTTGGGCGATTGCATAACCTTGCTTGCCACTTGAGCGATTGCCGATGAATCGAACCGGATCGATTGACTCCCGTGTTCCCCCAGCGCTGACCAGCACTTTAACGCCAGTTAAGTCTCGTTGAAGTCCGAGTGCGCGGCGAACTTCGTGGAGAATTTTGGAGAGTTCCGGGTAGCGTCCAAGACCATAATCTTCTCCGGTCATGCGACCTTCATCAGGTTGAACAATAATGAATCCGATTGTTTCCAAGTATTGGAGATTCTTCTGAACCGCTGCATTCTGATACATCTCAGGATGCATTGCGGGAACAAGAATTTTGGTCGCCGTACTTGCTAGAACAGTTGCCGATAACAAATCATCGGCCCGACCGTGTGCAAACTTTGAGATGCTCTCGGCACTTGCAGGCGCGATGATGATGAGATCTGCCTTGCGGGCAAGAGAGATATGCGGGACAGCGTAGGTGTTCTGCCACATATCATCGTGAACGGGATTTCCTGATAGCGCTTCCCATAGCGACTTCCCAACAAAATTTAAACTCGAACGAGTGGGAATAATGTGGATGGAAGGAGTTACGCCAGGAAGTTCTTGCAATCGACGAAGCAAATCGCACGATTTATAGGCCGAGACCCCACCCGTTACACCAAGGATGATTGAGAGTTCAGGGCTGGACATACAATTCCTTCACATCAGAGGGAAGGGTTAGAGTGCTTGATCCTCTGTAGCTTTAACTTCCAAATTCTCCATCGTGAGGAGACCTTCATTGATCTCGCGAAGTGCGATAGAGAGTGGCTTGTCGTGGACGCGGGTATCAACCAGAGGCCCAACGTAATCAAGGAGGCCCTCACCCAACTGAGAGTAGTACGCATTAATTTGACGCGCTCTCTTAGCCGCATACAGCACGAGGCTGTACTTGGAGCCAGCCTTCTCAAGCAGCTGATCAATTGGTGGGTTAGTGATTCCGTCCATCGAGTTCATCTAGCAAGGATACCATCTCAGCTATTACCTGATGAACCTCGTGATTAATGATGCTCCGATCGAACTCAATGGAGGAGGCCATCTCTTCTTGGGCCAATTCCAGACGGGCGGCGCGGCGCTCAGGGCTATCCGTACCGCGATTCTCCAAGCGGGCGACCAACTCCTCCCAGGAGGGCGGGGAGATAAAGATGAGGAGCGCATCGCTCTCACTCCGGCGAATTTGCCGTGCCCCGGCAATCTCAATCTCAAGAATGACGTTCTTGCCGACCGATAACCACTTCTCCACGCTCTGCGCCGGTGTCCCGTAAAGCGCCCCAGCGAACTCTGCCCATTCCAAAAATTGATTGCTCGCGACCATCTCTGAAAATTTTTCCTCAGAGTAGAAAAAATAATCCACACCATGGAGTTCACCGGGACGAGCGTCTCTCGTTGTAGCGGAGACGCTGACTACAAAGCGTGGGTCATCACGAAGCGCCCTTGTAATGGTGCTCTTTCCTACTCCTCCGGGACCTGAGATTACTATGAGTCTTCCACGACGAGGTTCTACCTTTGTCAAAGAGAGTTCCTCTCGCAGTCGTAAAATCTGATGGTCGCCTAACCCGGCTATCTTACGGGTGGGTGAAATTTTAGCGCGTTCCATGAGTTGCTCTGCTTTAATCTCTCCCACGCCCGGTACAGCTTCTAGCAGCTCCTTAACTCGCATCGCGGTGATGTGTGGGCTCTGGGAATTAATTGCATCAAATATCGTCGCCACGCCACTCTTGATCTGAGCTTTGAAAGCTGCTCGTGCACGTCTGGCCTCAATCGACTTCGCCGTAGCTAACGATCGCTGCCCTGGAGTCAGTTGTGGAGGTTGAGCGCACATCAGCGAAGGGAGTCCACGATTTCCTGAGCTCTCTCTCGCATGGCGGTGAGGGAGTCATCGGATGCGGGGCGATAGAGCGATGTGATAGGTCGACCGATAACAAGGTGAGTCGATCCGGCTGCAATAGCATCCGCTGGAGTCATTACTCGCTTTTGATCTCCTGCCTCACTTCCGATTGGACGGACACCTGGAGTAATAATTGAGGTAGACGGGGCAACGCTTCTAATAGCAGCAACCTCAAGGGGTGAACTCACAATGGCAGCGGCACCGGAGTTCACGGCGTTCGTTGCCATCTTCTGGGCAATCTCGGTTGGTGATCCTGCGAAACCTAAATGAGGCAACTCCTCGGCTGAGAGCGAAGTGAGAACAGTGACTGCGGTAATCCCGATCTTTGAGTTCACCTTCGCGGCTCGCTCAATCATCTCCGCTCCACCCGCAGCATGGACCGTGAGAAAGCGCGGTTCGTGATGTGCTACTGCGCGAACCGCTGCTTCAACGGTATTTGGAATGTCGTGCAATTTTAAATCGAGGAAGAGGTCAAAGTCAGCAATTTTGCGTAGGCGATCCAAACCAGCACTTCCAAAGGCGAGATAGAACTCGAGTCCTACTTTAAATGTAGGGATGACCGAATGGGTTGCCTCTATCCACTTCTCAGCAATAGATATTTCGTTGGTATCTAGGGCCAGGATTAAAGGATTCATACATTCTCCGCTCTATGTGCGTAACCGACGGCGTCGGAGAAGCTTGAGAAACCTCTCTCAATGAGTAGAGTTTCGAGTTCGCTCTTAATTCTTGTAGCTGCTTGTGGATCACCAAACGTTGATGTGCCAATGGAGATTGCTTGCGCTCCGGCAAGGACAAATTCAAGTGCATCCTGTCCCGATGTGATTCCACCCATGCCGACGATTGGCAGGTTCGGGAGAGCTTCACGAACCTGATATACGGCTCGGACTGCGACCGGGCGGATCGCAGGACCAGATAATCCACCTGTCTTTTGAGCTAATCGAGGACGCATGGTGCGAGTATCAATGACCATACCTAGGAGAGTGTTGATAAGAGCGACACCATCCGCTCCGGCATCAACAACGGTTCGAGCGATCTGGACGATGTCCGTTACATCTGGTGAGAGCTTTGCAATTATCGGCATATCTCCCCCGACATTGCGACGCACTGCCTCCATAGCTGCTCGTGCCGTATCTGGATGGCAGGCGAATACAAGGCCGCGATTCTCCACATTAGGGCAGGAAATATTTACCTCTATTCCCACAACCCCCGGTTGGGTACGAATTCTTCGGGCGAGCACCGCATAATCTTCGACCGTCTCACCTGCAATACTCACGATAGTTCGCGCGCCTTGATCTGCAAGCCACGGAAGATCGTTTTCGATGAAGAGATCCAGGCCAGGACCTTGTAGGCCAATCGCATTGAGCATGCCACTAGGCGTCTCCGCCATGCGTGGAGTCGCTCGACCACTTCGCGGCTTGAGCATGATGGATTTCGTAACGATCGCTCCGAGCTCGGTGAGTGGGAAGAATTGTGCGAGTTCTTTGCCTGAACCCGCACAACCGCTGGCGGTGAGAATGGGATTTGGAAGCGTAGTTGTGCCAAGGGATGTGGAGTAGTTAAATGGAAGAGACATTATGCGCCCCACACTTCACTGGGGACGGTTCGGCCGGTATTCCAGAGAATATCCGAACCTTCCATGACTGGTCCGTCGATGCAGGTTCGAAGCATTCTCGCAACGCCATCCTCGCCTCGAACGGGTAGAACGCAGGTCATACAGACTCCGATACCGCAGGCCATCGACTCCTCGACTGCACATTGATGTTGGAGGCCGAACTCGACTGAAATTTTAGTAACCGCCTCAAGCATCGCCATCGGGCCGCAGGAGTAGATAATCTCAATCTTGTTCTTCTCGATAAGTTCAGGAATTACAGAACTCACCATGCCCTCAATGCCAAGTGAGCCATCATCGGTTGTGAAGATCATCGAATTGGTCGAGCGCTTGCCCTCTTGTGGGGCGTAAATCTTGGAGGCGGTACTCGCGCCGAGAACCATATCGACGTTGCACTGCTTCGCTTTTAGTGCCTCTGCTAACCCGAAGAGCGGCGCGGAACCGTAGCCGCCACCCACAAGCAGGGCATTGACAGGTTCAACTGGAATACCAAATGCCTTGCCGAGCGGCAGGATCATATCTATCTTTGAATGTAGCGGCGCGTTACATAACCAGGTGCTGCCAGAACCATGGGGGGCGACTACAAGCTCCACGATTCCACCATCCAATGGATCCATGCTCGCCTTATAGATTGCGAATGCGCGGCGCAACACCATGCGAGAATCTGCGCCGCCGACCGCAATAGCTACAAAATTGCCAGGACGAATTAATTGAGCGATTTCACCGACGCTTAAGGTGATGTGATGATAAGCGCCGACCTTCTTGTTGCTGATGATCTCAGCCATAATCTGTTGTGCACGCTTATTTATTGAGGACATTTATTTGACACCTCTACCGGTAAGTGATTGCCACTTCTGCAAGGATTTCACTGAGTAGGGCCGACCCTTCATCTCACCGATTCCTTCTACGGCTGCTTTGAAGCCTGCGATAGTAGTAATGCACGGAATGGAACGTTGAACACTTGCAGTTCGAATCAGCCAACCATCTTGCCGCGAGCCACGACCCAAGGGGGTGTTAATCACTAGCTGAATATCTCCTCGCGAGATAATCTCCACCGCAGAATCCCCCGGTTCATTCTTATCAGAGTTCTTTCTGATTTTTGTTGAGAGAATTCCTTCTCGAGCTAGAAAATCGTGTGTTCCTTGTGTTGTATATAGCGTAAATCCGAGATCAAGTAACTTGCGGGCTGGCTCAACGGAGCTCTCTTTATCGCGATCCGATAAGGAGAGGAAGACGCTGCCAGAGTGTGGAAGCGGTCCAAATGCGGCAGTCTGCGATTTTGCATAGGCCTCACCGAAAGTTTCGCTAATTCCCATTACCTCACCGGTCGAGCGCATCTCTGGTCCAAGTACCGAATCCACGCCCATGCCATCCACTCGACGGAAACGGTTCCACGGCAATACTGCTTCCTTTACCGAGACGGCACTTGATACTCCGTCACCAGTATCCGGTAGAAGACCTTCAATCCGTAGCTCTGCAATGTATTTGCCGACGCAAATCAGCGCGGCCGCCTTTGAGAGAGCATTTCCTGTTGCCTTGCTGACGAACGGAACTGTGCGAGAGGCGCGAGGGTTAGCTTCGATCACATACAGAGTGTCGTCGCGGGTTACAGCGAATTGAATATTTATAAGACCTCGAACGCCAACAAGTCGAGCAATGCTCTCCGTGGCCCTTCGAATCTCTTCAATCTTTGCTAAATTAAGGGAGAAACTCGGCAGCACGCAGGCTGAGTCGCCCGAGTGAATACCGGCTTCTTCGATATGTTCCATAACGCCGGCAAGGAAGAGCTCCTCGCCATCATAGAGCGCATCCACATCAATTTCGATCGCATCATCCAAGAATCTATCGATGAGGACAGGATGATTAGGGGTAATCTCAGTTGCCTTCTTAATAAACTCTTCGAGAGATTCATCGTCATAAACGATCTCCATCCCACGACCGCCCAGCACAAAAGATGGCCGGACGAGAACTGGATAGCTAATCTCCGCTGCAATTTTCTTCGCCTCTGCGAAAGATCTTGCCATTCCAAATTCTGGTGCGCGAAGCCCGCTCTCTTCAAGAACTGCGCCGAATTGGCCACGATCTTCCGCCAAATCAATCGCATCGGGGCTAGTACCAAGAATCGTGACCCCCGCCTCTTTCAGTCCGCGTGCTAGACCAAGTGGAGTCTGGCCCCCGAGTTGTGCGATTACCCCGAGAACGGGTCCAGCCTGGCTTTCTGCATGAATCACTTCGAGAACATCCTCGAGCGTGAGTGGCTCGAAGTACAACCGATCTGAGGTGTCATAATCTGTCGATACCGTCTCTGGATTGCAGTTAATCATTATGGTTTCGTACTCTGCCTCCTTCAACGCGAAGGCGGCGTGCACACATGAATAGTCGAATTCAACGCCCTGACCAATTCGATTTGGACCGCTGCCGAGAATAAAGACGGCCGGTTTTGTTCTAGGAAGAACTTCACTCTCTTGGTCATACGTGGAGTAGTGATATGGCGTATGAGCTTCAAATTCAGCGGCGCAGGTATCAACGGTTTTAAATACCGGACGAATACCTGCACGAATTCGCTGGGAGGTTATCTCAGCCTCTGTGAGGTCTCGCAATTCGGCGAGCTGAAGGTCGGAGAAGCCTGAGCGTTTAACTTTGGCAAAAATTTCGGCAGATAGTTCTGGCGCGGCCTTAAACTCGTCGGCGAGAGAATTGATTACTTCGATTTGAGCCAAGAACCATGGATCAATTTTCGTTATCTCTTGGACCTCTTCGATGGTGGCACCTAGCGACATGACTTGTTGCACCTGTTGAAGACGCCATTCGGTTGGTGTCGAAATAGCCTTCAATAACTTCGATTTATCCTCATTCTTAGCGCTCCACGTGAAAGAGGCACCCTTCTTCTCAACTGAGCGAAGCGCCTTCTGAAGCGCCTCTGGGAAGGAGCGGCCAATCGCCATAGCCTCTCCCACGGATTTCATGGTGGTGGTGAGTTTTGGATCTGCCTCTGGGAACTTCTCAAAAGCGAACCGCGGAACTTTAACAACGATATAGTCGAGTGTTGGTTCAAATGAGGCGGGTGTGGATTTAGTGATGTCATTCTGAATCTCATCCAACGTATACCCAATTGCGAGTTTGGTGGCAATCTTCGCAATAGGAAATCCAGTTGCCTTCGATGCCAGCGCTGACGAGCGGGAGACGCGCGGGTTCATTTCGATGACGATAATACGACCGTCCGCCGGGTTGACTGCAAATTGAATATTGCAACCTCCCGTCTCCACGCCAACTTCACGGATAATATCAATAGAGAGATTTCGGAGTTTCTGGTACTCAACGTCCGTGAGAGTGAGAGCAGGCGCAACTGTGATGGAGTCGCCGGTATGAACTCCCATAGGATCAACATTTTCAATACTGCAGACGATGACGACGTTATCTTTATTGTCGCGCATCACCTCGAGTTCGTACTCCTTCCAACCTATAATGCTCTCTTCCAGTAGCACCTCTGTAGTGGGAGAATGACGAAGTCCAGCACCTGCAATCAACTCGAGCTCATCCTTATTGAAGGCGATTCCGGAACCCAACCCGCCCATGGTGAAGGATGGGCGAACTACGACTGGATAGTTCAGAACTTCAACTGCCTCAAAACAATCTGCCATCGAGTGTGCGATAAATGAGCGGGCAGATTCTCCTCCGACCTTTTCAACGATTGCTTTAAAGGTGTCGCGATCCTCGCCACGGTTAATCGCATCGATATTGGCGCCGATGAGGCGTGTTCCATACTTTGTGAACGAGCCACGCTCATGTAGTGCCATGGCGGCATTTAATGCGGTCTGTCCGCCGAGCGTAGCTAGGACTGCATCAGGACGTTCTATATCCAAGATTCTCTCAATCACTTCAGGAGTGATCGGTTCAATATATGTAGCATCTGCAAATTCTGGGTCAGTCATGATTGTTGCCGGATTCGAGTTAATCAAGATAACCCGAATACCCTCTTCGCGCAGGATGCGACATGCTTGAGTTCCCGAGTAGTCGAATTCACACGCTTGTCCAATGACAATGGGGCCACTTCCAATTACTAAAACGCTCTTGATCTTCTCGTTCTTAGGCATTCTGTCCCGCATTCTTACTCATCAAAGCGATGAAATGGTCAAAGAGATAATTGGCATCGTGCGGTCCAGCCGCTGATTCTGGGTGGTATTGAACGCTGAACGCTGGCCGATCAATCAATTCAATTCCTTCGACCACATCATCGTTTAGACAGATGTGACTTACGACGCCCTGACCGAATGCTGTCGTGAAGTTTCCATTTCTTGGTGCATCAACAGCGAAGCCATGGTTATGAGCGGTAATCTCCACTTTACGATTCGATAGATTCATAACCGGCTGGTTGATACCTCTGTGGCCAAACTTCAATTTATACGTCTGGAAGCCAAGGGCGCGACCAAGAATCTGATGTCCAAAACAGATACCAAAAATTGGAACAGCCTCCAGCAGCAGCTCTCGCACGAGTGCAACAACGCCATCCATAGTTGCAGGATCTCCTGGACCGTTAGAGAGGAAGATGCCATCGGGCTTAATTGCAAGCAATTCCTCTAACGTTGAACCAAGGGGAAATACATGTACTTCGATCCCACGCTCCGACATATGGCGAGGCGTAGCCGATTTAATTCCCAGATCCAACGCTGCCACTCTAAACCGGCGCACAGTTCCTTCCGGCGGATTAACGATATATGTTTGCGGCGTTGTGACATCTTCAGCAAGATACGAACCACTCATCGCTGATGTGGCTCGAACCTTCATAACCATCTCTTCTCGACTGAGATCCAATCCTGAGAATATGCCCACTCGCATCGATCCTCGGTCACGAAGGTGTCGCGTGATAGCTCGGGTGTCGACCCCTTGAATGCCAATCACACCAGCATCGATAAGCGCTGACTCCAACGAATTCTCAGATCGCCAGTTACTGACTCTCGGCGTCGGATTTCGAACAACGAATCCTGAGACCCAAATCTGCGAACTCTCCATATCGCTCTGATTCATTCCGGTATTTCCAATATGAGGAGCGGTCATGACCACAATTTGCTTGTGATAGGACGGGTCAGTGAGGGTCTCTTGGTATCCGGTCATGCCGGTTGAGAAGACAGCCTCCCCAAAGGTCTCACCTTCGCACGCCCACGGTTCTCCCTCGAAGATTGAGCCATCATCAAGGACGAAGAAAGCTTTGCTGAAGTTCATCTATGCAAACCTCTCCCCTGTTAGCGTTCCATTGCGGAGTACAGCGACTCCGTGGAATAGCGTATCTCTGACTCTGCCAGAGAGAACGAGACCGTTAAAAGGTGAATTGGAACTCTTGGAGAGATGGCTCCGGGCGTTGACCGGGTAGTCAGAGGCCAGATCTACTAAGGTGATGTGGGCCGGTGAGCCGATGGCAAGTGAACCCTGCCCGATATAGCCAGCAATCCTTGCAGGAGCGGTGGACATCACCTCAACTAACCGCTCCATTGACATCAGACCACTCTTCACCATGGCGGTAAACACAACAGAAAATGCCGTCTCCAGACCAGTCATACCGAAAGCTGCAGCAGCCCACTCGCAGTCCTTATCCTCACGCGGATGCGGAGCGTGATCGGTGGCAACAATGTCGATAGTTCCATCTGCAAGACCCGTTCTCAAGGCCTCCACATCTCGCTGAGATCGCAACGGTGGATTGACCTTATAGATGGGGTCATAACCGGTGATTAAATCTTCAGTGAGGAGCAGATGATGTGGAGTCACTTCTGCAGTCACGCTGATTCCTCGTGACTTTGCCCATCGGATGATCTCGACGCTTCCCGCCGTTGATACATGGCAAATATGAAGTCGACTCTGCACGTGATCTGCGAGCAGGATATCTCGAGCGATAATGCTCTCTTCGGCAACCGCCGGCCAACCAGCCAAACCAAGCGTTGAAGAGATCTCACCCTCATTCATCTGGGCGTTAACTGTAAGCCGTGGATCTTGAGCGTGTTGCGCTATGAGGCCATTAAAACTCTTTACATACTCCAAGGCCCGGCGCATGAGGAGAGGGTCACTTATACATTTTCCATCGTCACTGAAGATACGAACGGCAGCGGCAGAGGTAGCCATTGCTCCGAGTTCAGCGAGCTGCTCGCCCATAAGCCCTTTACTCACCGCTCCGATTGGAAATACTTCACAGAGACCAGCCTCTTTGCCAAGCCGAAAAACCTGTTCAACGACGCCGGCAGTGTCGGCCACCGGATTGGTATTTGCCATTGCTGAAACGGCGGTGAATCCACCAGCAACTGCAGATTGTGATCCCGTTAGGACCGTCTCAGCATCTTCTTTACCGGGTTCGCGAAGATGGGTATGCAAATCCACAAACCCAGGGAGGGCGGTTAAACCAGTTCCAAGAATTGTTTCGTCATAATCAGAGCTGATCTGCGCGCCAATCTCGGTAATCACGCCATCTCTCATGCCGATGGAGACTGAAGAACCATCTGAGAGTTTCACATCTGAAATCACGATACTTTTCATGCTTTAACGACCTCATCAACCATTGTTGGACCACCGAGAAGGGTGTACAGGACTGCCATTCTCACTAGTACTCCGTTACTTACCTGCTCTAACACCATCGAATTCTCTGCATCTGCGCTCTCAGCGGAAATTTCCAGGCCTCTGTTCATTGGGCCAGGATGAAGCAGTATTGCTGATTCCTTCATCTTGCCGAGTCGCTCTGAATTCAAGCCGTATCTACGGGCGTACTCACGTTCGGTAGGGAAATAAGAGTCAGTCATCCGCTCTGATTGAATTCGAAGCATCATGACGACGTCGTACTCGGCCAGTCGATTATCTAGAGAGTAATCAGAGGACACTCCCCATGCTGCAACGCCGACCGGCATCAACGTCGGAGGCGCAATCATCGTGACTTCAGCGCCGAGTTTGGTGAGAAGCAGCGCGTTACTACGAGCAACGCGCGAATGCAAAATATCTCCCACGATAGCAACCTTTAATCCGACGAAGATTTGACCTTCGTTATTTAACAGATTAAATCGTTTTGCAATGGTGAAGGCATCTAAAAGAGCTTGCGTAGGATGTTCATGCGTGCCATCCCCCGCATTTATTACCGAGGCCTTGATCCAACCAGATGAAGCAAGGCGTGCCGCAGCTCCAGAAGATCCGTGGCGAATGATGACCGCATCCGCACCCATTGCCTGAAGTGTCTGCGCGGTATCTTTTAGCGACTCGCCTTTACTTACGCTCGAACCTTTAGCACTGAAATTAATCACATCCGCAGAGAGACGCTTTGCTGCACTTTCAAATGAGATGCGAGTGCGAGTTGAGTCTTCGTAGAAGAGATTCACAATGGTGAATCCTCGTAGAGTTGGTAACTTCTTCGCTCCACCCTCGGTGAGTTTCTCCAACTCCGCTGCCGTTCTCAAGATTCCAAGTGCCTGATCCAATGTGAGATCATTTATCGAGAGCAGGTTACTCATTGGCGTTCACCAAGGATTTCAATAGAATCTTCCCCGTCTACCTCCATGAGGTGGACTCGGACGCTCTCCTTAAGTGAGGTCGGGATATTCTTTCCCACGTAATCCGCTCTAATCGGAAGCTCTCGATGGCCACGGTCTACTAGCACAGCAAGTTGAACGCTCTTCGGACGGCTAAATTCACCAAGGGCGTCTAGCGCCGCACGAATCGTCCTGCCGGAATAGAGGACATCATCGACGAGTACTACATCTCGTCCTTCGATACCGCCATCTGGAAGAAGTGTCTTCTCCAGCGCCTTCGGAGGTCGAATTCGATAGTCATCTCGGTAGAGCGTGATATCTAGAATTCCGGTCGGAACTGCTGCTCCGCTGATTGACTCTAAATTCTCCTGGAGCCGGTCAGCAAGGTATCTCCCCCGGGTTGGTATGCCCATGAGAACAATATTTTCAACGCCTTGATTATGTTCAACGATTTCATGCGCAATGCGCTTGAGCGCTCGAGAGATATCCGAGCTCTCCAAAATATGGGCCATAGCAACTCCTTCGCCGCCTCACAGGACGGTTCGTTAAAGGATGAACAGTGTGGATACTAGCAGAGCCCTACAGCGAGGCCTTAATCGCCACGATTCTAGAGAGAACTCCGTTGATGTAGGTAGAGGATTCTTTAGTGGAGAGTTCCCCGGCCAGCTCTACCGCCTCTGAGATAGCCACGTTGTCCGGAATCCCCTCGTTATGAACCAGCTCAAAGAGCGCTACCCGAAGAATATTCCTATCGATGCTTGGCATCCGGTCCAGATCCCAACCCTGGGCATAGGTGGTAATCAACTCATCGATGGCGTCTTTATGCGCCGCGACACCCTCTAATAGTTCGAGGACGTAAGCCTCTTCGCTGAGATCTGAGTCAATCTTCTCGCGAGCGTTATACAGCGTGATCGGATTACCTTCCCGAATATCTGCTGCAAAGAGAAAATCGAGCGCCTTCTTCCGTGCTTTACTGCGAGCACTCATGAATTAGCGCGACCGAGATATGCCCCAGTGCGTGTATCGACCAAAACCTTCTCATCTTGCTTGATAAAGAGTGGAACCTGGATTTGAATGCCAGTCTCCACTGTTGCAGGCTTTGTGCCACCAGAAGAACGATCGCCCTGTAAACCGGGCTCGGTATAAGTAATAATGAGTTCAACTGAGGCTGGGAGTTCGACATAGAGTGGGTTTCCCTCGTGCATCGCCACAATCGCTTCGCAATTTTCAAGCATATAGTTTGAAGCTTCGCCAACAACCGCCTCTGAGATAGAGATTTGATCAAAGGTCGCCTGATCCATAAAGACGTAAGCATCGCCATCGTGATAAAGATAGGTCATGTCGCGCTTCTCGAGAATCGCAACTTCCACCTTAATGCCGGCGTTAAAGGTCTTCTCGACAACTTTGCCGGTAAGTACTTGCTTCATCTTCGTTCTAACGAATGCTGGTCCCTTACCTGGCTTCACATGTTGGAACTCAACAACGGTCCATAACTGACCATCGATATCGAGCGTCATGCCATTCTTAAGATCGTTTGTTGTTGCCATGGTAGGACCTTGCCTTCTCTATAACGAAATATTCTTATCGAGCTAAATTCAACGCTGAAGGATACCTTACTTGCCAACGAGATTTTTTAGGGCAATCAGGGCTAACCGGTAGGAATCGGGACCAAATCCAGCGATAGTTCCATGCACAACGCCAGAAACGACGGAAGTGTGTCGAAATTCTTCTCTAGCCATCGTATTGCTGAGATGCACCTCAATTTTTGGAGCGCTCACCATTTCTAGCGCATCTCGGATCGCATACGAATAATGCGTAAATGCAGCCGGGTTGATAACTATGGGGGTGTGCGAATCGGCTGCCTCATGAATCCAATGAATCAGTTCTGTCTCTGAATCTGACTGAAGCACCTCTGCCTCTAAGCCGACCTCAGCCGCTGTCTTGAGGATAAACTCTTGGAGCGCCGAAAAGTTCATATCGCCATAGATGGCCGATGACCGCAGATCAAGCCTGGCCAAGTTAGGGCCGTTGAGTACGCGCACTTTCATGGTTGCATCCTCTCATAGACCGACTTCAGAGTGATGGAATCGAGGTGCTCTAACCAGACCGGTTCACCGACTTCAGATATTCCAATGAACCGCACCGCTCCATCTCGACTCTTCTTATCACCGAGCATTACGTTGAAAGATTCTTCCCAGTTAAGATTTGATGGTGTGATTGGTAGCCCGAGCCCTGATAAGAGCGCAAGGGTGCGATTAACTACCGAGATATCCAATCCCGCCTGATCCTGCGACAGGAGCAATGCAAAGTGAAGACCAATACTGACTGCTTCACCGTGGCGAAGAGAGTAATTGCTCAACTTCTCAGCTGCATGGCCAAAGGTGTGTCCGAAATTCAGAATTTCGCGCAGTTTACCCTCGGTGAAATCGGCGCTCACAACCCGACTCTTTACAGAGACCGAGCGAGCTATTAACTCCTCCTCGACAGTGCGCGCCAAGGCGACCGTTGGATGTGCATGAAGGAGTTCAAGAATTAACCCATCGGATATCAAGCCAGTCTTGATTACCTCTGCTAACCCGGCTGCGTAATCGCGCTCAGACAATGTGAGGAGGAAGTTGCGATCAATGACAACTCGCTGTGGTGAATAAAACGCACCCACCAGATTCTTTCCGTGGCTGGAGTTAATTCCGGTCTTCCCGCCTACCGAAGCATCGACCATTGCGGCTAGCGATGTAGGAAAGGCAAACCAATCTACGCCGCGCAACCAGGTTGCAGCGGCAAATCCAGCAAGATCGGTTGTCGCACCTCCGCCGATTCCGACAATGGCATCTTTTCGGCCGATACCCCTCTCACCGAGGAACTCCCAAATCGATTGAATAATCGCGTAGCTCTTCTGCGCTTCACCATCCGGTACGATAAAGAGATTCTCTGACGGGATATCAAAATTATCAACCACGAACTGCGGTGCAATGATGGTTACCTTTGAATACTTAGCGCGAATCGTTTCCAACTCACTCTGCCAATGTGTCCCGATGGCCACCTGGTACGAGTGCTCGGCATTAACCTCAATCTCTAGCATGAGCACCTGCCAGCTCTACGTAAATCTTCTCGGCAACCGCTTCTGCCGTTTCACCATCTGTTGAATATGTTCTTGTAGCTAGCTTTTCGTAGATTCCGATCCGAGCTGCGAGCAGAGCGCTCCACTGTTGGCGAGGATTTATAAGGAGCATCGGCCGCTCTTTATTGAGACCTATCCGTTCGACCGCAGTGGTGAGTGAGATCATAAGAAAGAGAATTTCAGCGCCACTGGCTCTGGCCTCGAGCAGGCGCGACTGAGTACCTTCATCCAGAATAGCGCCGCCACCCAATGAGAGCACTGAGCAATCCCCCTTGAGAACTTCTTGGACAATCGCGCACTCCACCGCACGAAAATGCGCCTCACCAGCATCGACGAAGATATCCGAGATAGCACGTCCCTCGCGTTTAACAATGCACGCATCAGTATCGATAAATGAAAAGCCGAGCCGGCTTGCAAGTTCACTGCCTACCGCACTCTTTCCCGATCCCGGAGGACCAATGAGAATTACTTGTTTCATGGCTATCTAATGTTGAGATGGGATAGGTAGCTCTCATAGTTGCGCTTGGTCTCCGCAACACTGTCGCCGCCAAATTTCTCTAGGAGAGCGTCTGCGAGAACGAGAGCGACCATCGCTTCGGCAATGACGCCCGCGGCCGGTACAGCGCAGACGTCAGAACGTTGGTTAATTGCCTTTGCTGGTTCCCCGGTTGCAACATCAATGGTGTCGAGCGCTTTAGGAACGGTAGAAATTGGTTTCATGGCTGCTCGAACTCGTAGAAGTTCACCATTTGTCATGCCGCCCTCAGTTCCACCGGCTCTATCTGTTCGACGAATAATCTCTCCGACAGAGTTCCGCTCAATCTCATCATGAGCAACAGATCCGCGTCGAGTGGCTGTAGTAAATCCATCTCCTACTTCAACGCCCTTGATTGCTTGAATTCCCATCAAGGCCGCTGCCAACTTCGCATCGATTCTTCTATCCCAATGAGTATGGGAACCGAGTCCAGGAGGCAGGTTGTAGGCAATCACTTCCACTACGCCGCCGAGTGTGTCACCGGATGAATGTGCATCAGAAATTTCGGCGAGCATTAACTTGGAGGTCTCGTCATCAAAGCAACGAACTTCGTTCTCATCGATGGTTGCCCGATCAGAGAAATTCGGTAACGGAGCTTCATCAGGAGTGCGGATTGAGCCGATCGAGAGCACGTGGCTGAGTACTTCAATGCCGGCAACTTGCTTTAAGAGCGCCTTTGCAACTGCGCCGAGGGCGACTCGAGCCGCGGTCTCTCGAGCACTCGCCCGCTCCAGAATAGGGCGAGCATCCGTGAAGTCGTACTTCTGCATTCCTGCGAGATCTGCGTGGCCAGGTCTTGGTCGCGACAACGGTGCATTCCGAGCAAGGGTTGCAAGTCGCTCTTCATCGACCGGGTCTGACGACATCACCTCTTGCCATTTTGGCCACTCTGAATTTTCAATGAGAATCGAAATCGGACCGCCCTGGCTCTCACCGTGTCGGACACCACCAAGTATGCGAACGATATCTGCTTCAAATTTCTGTCTAGCACCACGACCTGCACCTAAGCGTCGACGAGCCAGCTCACTATCGATATCAGTGGTGGTGATTTGGATATGAGCAGGGGCTCCTTCAAGTATTGCCGTGAGCGCAGGACCATGCGATTCACCAGCGGTCAACCAACGCAACATCGCACTCCCCTAATCACACTCTTTGCCTGCACACTGAGGGCTATTCTTTCAGATAACCTCTCGGAGTTTCTCGCGCATTACCTCAAAATCAAAGGATTTCCCGGTCATCAGGGCGATCTGGTCCATCGCCTGCTCGATTAGGAGCTCTTTCCCGGAGATTATGTGGACCCCATGCTCGAGCGCCGCCCGGGCAATCTCAGTCGGCCACGGGTAATACAAAGATTCAAAGAGAGATTGAGAACCTGCAATTGCCGGGTTCGCATAGAGATCTGCTGCTCCCTTCGGAGTCGTATTAATAACAATCTCAGCGTCAAAGAGACTCTCACCAAACTCAAGGAACCGGAGAGTCACATGCGGAAATAGCGCGCGAAGCTCGACAGCGCGGGGTGACTCGGCACCGCCACGAAGGTAGACCGAAACATCTGGATTCTTGGTTGCGATTGCTCCGAGGGCGGCGCGGGCTGTTCCACCGCCTCCCAAAATTGCTACTGACGTGCCGGGAGCAATCAAGGGAGTGAGCAATCTCTGGAAAGCAGAGAAATCGGTCGATGTTGCGCGCGGGCTTCCTTGGAGATCAAAGAGAGTATTTGCCGAACGTATTGAAGTGGCAATCTCATCAAATTGAATAGGAAAGTCAACATCAAAGAGCTGCTCTTTGAGCGGCATCGTCAATGAAAAGGCGTTCCAGCCTTCTCCTTGCGAACGATTTAGGAAAGAGTTGAAAGTGTCAGAGGTGACATCAATAGCCTGATACTCCCCCTCCACTTCAAGCAGTTGGTAGGCGGTTCTATGCAAAATTGGTGAGAGCGAATGCGAAATCGGGGAACCAAGGACTGCTGCTTTAATCATTTGAAACGCCCTGCCGCAAGATTCTTGTTGTACAGCGCGTTCCAGTCCTGGAAGATCGCAAAATCGTTTGTAAATCGAGTGTCATGTGGAGCGACGGTGATGAAATAGAGCCAGTTTCCTGTCGCTGGTTTGAGTGAGGCCGTGATAGCTAGCGCACTCGGGTTACTTATGGGGGTGGGTGGGAGTCCAACATGTATGTAGGTGTTGTATGGTGAATCAATCTTGGTCTGATTGCGAGATAGGGCAATCTTTCCGCGGTAATTTGCAGCGTATTGAACGGTGCTATTGAGTTGTAATGGCATACCAATCTTTAACCGGTTGTAAATCACCCTAGAAACTTTTGCAAAATCAGACGGATCACCTTCGATTTGGACCATGGAAGCAACTTTCAGGACCTCGTAGGGTGAATACGAGAGATAGCCCGACAAGAGTCCGGACGAGGTGGCCTCAGATTGAAACTTGGCCAACATCGCCGATAGAGCAGCTTGAAGCGAGGATTTTGGTGCGAACGCGTAGATTGCTGGAGAGAGCTGACCTTCAAGTGAATTGTACGAATTCTTCAAATATGGCTTCTTAGTGGCGCTCTTACTGAAATCAACTCCAAGTCGCTTCAGCCCGCTGACTACATCTTGGTATGTACTGCCTTCCTTCACTTCGAGGGTGCCAGCGTTGCGTGCTTTCTCTAATAGCTCAGCAAGCGCTTGCGAAACTGGAATATGGGTATGAACTCGATGGGCGCCAGCGGCTATTGACATCCCACGAGGATCTTTTGAAATGAGCGAGATGAAGGTTGCAGCAGATTTGATAACACCTTGCTTGTGAAGCTGGGAGGCGATGGACGAGCCAAATTCCCCGCTAGCAATAACGATGGAGACCTCTGGACCCGCTGAATTCTTCGGAAAGTCTGAGCTTGGGCGATGGAGCGCTACTGCGCCTAGGAAGCCACAGGTGAGAGCAAACGCCGACCCGATGGCGATGAACTTTCCGCGACGCTTCATTGCGTCAGCGTGCCATTCTTCTCAGCGCGAAGTGCTTGTTCAAGAATCGTGGCAGCTGCAACTGAATCAATCATTGACTTGCTCACTTTTGAACTCTTACCGGCATCCCTCATCCGTCCTTGTGCGGTTACCGTGGTAAGTCGCTCATCGATGAGATGGATGGGTACCTCAGTCAAACCCTTCAGGATATCTACGAACAGTGAGACGGACTCCATCTTCGCACTTGCCTCACCGGAAAGGTGGAGTGGTGAACCGACCGCGATATAGAGAGGTTCAACTTCACTTACGAGCTCTTGAAGAGTGGCAAGAAAGGTTTCGCTTTGAGTAAGTAACGTAGCGTGCGGTGTAACCAAGATGCCGTGGGGATCAGAGACGGCTACGCCCGTACGGATATCCCCGTAGTCGAAAGCTAAACGTCTTCCTACAGCGGTCATCGCTGGAACGGCTTTACTTGCTCGCGCTTATTGCAGCGGTGATTTCAGAGCGAAGAATCGTGAACGCTGCCGGTAGTTGGGAAATATTAGAGCCGCCACCTTGAGCGAAGTCATCCTTGCCACCACCACCGCCGCCGAGGAGAGTCGAAGCCGACTTGATGAGTGCTCCCGCTTTAACACCACGTGCACGAGCACCCGTCGAGACGGCAGCGACCAGATTCGTGCGACCTTCACTTTCGGATGAGAGAATGATTACCGAATTCTCTCTTCGCTCGCGCATTGTGATCGCGATAGAGCGCAAGTCATCTACACCGATACCTGGATCAAGTGAGGCTATAAGTGTCTGCGCTCCAGAAATATCTTCAAAATTGTTCTGAAGTTTCTCTACTGATGCCATCGCCTTCGCGAGTTTGAATTCAGAGAGTTCTTTCTCGACCGTCTTCATGCGTTCGATCATCGAGGAGATTCGCTCTGGCAATTCTTCGACCTTCGCGCCCTTAACTATCTCCGTTAGCGAATTAAGTAGGAGGTGCTCTCGTGCAAGGAAATCGAAGGCGTCAAAACCCACCAGCGCTTCTACGCGTCGGACACCGGCACCAATAGATGATTCGCTGGTCAATTTAACAAGACCAAGCTGAGCAGAGCTCGATACGTGTGTGCCGCCGCAGAGTTCGCGAGCCCAGTCACCAATGCTCACCACGCGCACGGTATCGCCGTACTTCTCACCGAAGAGCGCCATCGCGCCTATAGCCTTCGCTTCAGCCTGTGACATCGAGGCAGCAGTCACTGCCAGATTTTCTACGAGTACTGAATTCACTCGTGCCTCAACATCTGCCAATACCGATGCTGGCACTGAGCCAGAAGCTGGGAAATCAAACCGGAATCTACCTGGTGCATTCTCAGAGCCCGCCTGAGTTGCCGTCTCACCTAACGCCTCGCGAAATGCTTTATGAACCATATGCGTAGCCGTATGGGCACGAGAAATTGCCATACGTCGCTCATTATTAATGCTCGCAAGAACATCTACTTCGCGGGCAGCAACGCCATCGGTAATTCGTCCCCGATGAACAAAGAGACCAGGGACGGGACTTTGTACATCATCGATTTCAATCATCGCGCCATTAGCAAGTGTGATGGTTCCACCATCGGCGAGTTGGCCACCGGCCTCAGAGTAGAACGGCGTGCGGTCTAGAACAATCTCAACATCAGTTCCCACCGTGGCCTCAGCTACTTCTTTGCCATCAACCAAAATCGCCTTAAGCGAAGCCTCACTCGAAACTTCCGTGTAACCAAGGAATTTTGTTGAGCCAACTCGGTCAATAATCGAGCGGTACTCCGAGAGGTCAGTATGACCAGTCTTCTTAGCCTTAGCGTCGGCCTTCGCCCGCTCCTTCTGCTCCTTCATTAAGGATCTAAACCCAGTCTCATCAACAGAGAGCCCCTGCTCTGTTGCCATTTCAAGGGTGAGATCGAAGGGAAAACCGTAGGTATCGTGCAACTTAAAGACCGTATCGCCAGAGAGAACTTTGCTCTGCGTCTCGGTAACTGCAACATCGAAAATCGTTGTACCGCTCTTTAGCGTTTGGAGGAACGACTCTTCTTCCGCGTTAGCCACTGCGAGGATTCGCTCTTGATCTGTTATGAGTTCTGGGTACTGTGGACCCATCGCGCCGATAGCGGCTGTAATTAACTCAGAAGTATTGTGGTCGGGAGCCCCAAGAATTCGCATATTGCGAATCGTTCGTCGCATCATCCGGCGAAGTACATATCCACGGCCTTCGTTACCCGGTAGAACACCATCACCGATAAGCATCATGGCAGTGCGAGCGTGATCGGCGACTACTCGAAGCGAGATATCGCTCTTCTCGGCTGAACCGTATGTGATTCCAGAAATATCACTCGCTCTGCTCAGGATCTGCATCGTGGTATCGATTTCGTAAATGTTTTCAACGCCTTGAAGAAGCGCAGCCATCCGCTCCAGCCCTAAGCCGGTATCAATATTCTTTGCTGGAAGTTCACCGAGAATGGGATAACTATCTTTGCTAGTACCGGCGCCTCGGATATTTTGCATGAAGACCAAATTCCAGACTTCCATATACCGATTTTCATCAGCAATGGGTCCACCTTCAGATCCATATTCCGGGCCGCGGTCATAGTAAATTTCTGAACATGGTCCACATGGGCCAGGAACGCCCATCGACCAGAAGTTATCCGCCATGTCGCGACGTTGAATTCGCTCGCGAGGTACGCCAATCTTCTTATGCCAGATATCGGCCGCTTCATCATCGTCAAGATATACCGTTACCCAGAGCCGTTCCTCTGGGAAGCCATAACCGCCATCCGCGATTGGCTTGGTGAGGAGTTCCCATGCCATGGAGATAGCACCCTCTTTGAAGTAATCCCCAAAGGAGAAGTTGCCACACATCTGAAAGAAGCTGGCATGTCGAGTGGTCTTTCCTACCTCATCAATATCTAGCGTTCGTACGCATTTCTGAACTGAGGTCGCGCGCGTATATGGCGGTTTGACCTCACCGAGAAAGAAAGGCTTAAACGGCACCATGCCGGCGTTGACCAGAAGCAAGTTCGGATCATCCGCGATAAGTGAGGCTGATGGAATAACGGTATGAGTGAGACCTTGGCTATTTCCTGATTCGAAAAATTGCAGCCAACGAGAACGAATTTCGGCGGAGTTCACGACTTACTCAGAATCCTTCGAACCGCGCTTGCGGTTAATAAGCGTCGTTGCAACACCTGTAAGTAACTTTACGAGGTTGGCATTCTTATCGAAGACTGTGTTGACGCCCTTGGAAATCTTCGCTGTGATCTCCTCTGCCGTGTGCGTAATTTTATTAACGCTGCGCACCGACTCCTGGACCTCATCAATGAGACGTCCAACTCTGAAGATTGCATACGCAATCGCAACGCTAATAATCAGCAGAGAGACTGCCGCGATAACTGCTGCTATTCCACCTGGGCCCATGAGTGCAGGATACCTGAAACTACCCCTTCAGATTTGGAAGTTGAGTCGATGGCGTCTGATGCGCTTTATGGGCAACGAGAACCGCTTTGTGGTACTCCTCAAGTCGCTTAATATTTGCAACTTTTAGGTACGGGCGGCCATCGGCAAGCGGCCCAACGCCACCCTCCATTACCGCGACTAAGTCGTCGCCACTAATAGTTTTGTGGACCTCTAAGGCGTGTGCCAACGAGAGTACCTTTCCTCGATTCTTCTTAAGAATGCTCTCGGCCTCCTTCAGAAGAGTCGCGAGATTGGCTTCAATCCGATCTGCCAGACCCCGTTGCAACTCTCTGGCGCCACTCTCATTCTTGCCCCCACGTGTCCCACCGGGAGTTCCAGTCTCATTTCTCCTATTTGATGCGTGAGAGCTGATAGTTGAACCCATCCCCCAATGCCCTTCCATGAAGCTGGCAATGGTTGTGGCGCTCTCTAGATCTCCGGATACGCCAGAGGAATTGTCACCATCAAAGAAGAGGCGCTCGCCCGCTAATGAAGCTAGCGCAACCAAGATATCTGCCTTGTACTCACTCTTCCATCGAGTGAATTGATCGTCTGGCGGAATTGAGGCGACCATACCTAAATAGTCAGAACCCTTTTCAATCGTGGCAAGATCTACCTCCATGTGCTTTCGAACTAAGTAGGCCATTGTTCCGTGGCAGGCCTCGTGAATCGCAACTGCGTGACGTTCGCGTTCGATATATTCAACATTTTCAGATGGACCAAGCTCCTTGGATTGCTTTGCGCGAAGCACATCCGCAAAAGTGATTGTGGTCCGTCCATCTCGGATCGCAGTGATGAGTGCCTCGTTGATAGTGTCTTTAATAGTAGCGCCGGTAGAATATGGCGTAATGGTTGCGAGCTTCTCAATCTCTTCGTCGTTGAGAAGGTGGGAGACTTTCTCTAAATAACCTTCATATGTACGAATTCGACCAGCTTTACTTGGATATCCAACTCGATACATGCGATCAATCCGGCCCGGACGAAGGAGAGCCTCATCTAGTGCCCCTGGAAGATTTGTCGCCATCACCACAAGGATGCGATATTTAGGTGGATTCTTCGGGCGAAGACCAAGAGCTCTACGAAGCACACGATTGAAAAAGCCTCGAGGTTTCTTAAGGCCAGAGAGTTCAGTCAGGAGCGCTTGCAGCGTTCCGGAGCCACCGCCCATTCCGTTCATGCCGCCACCAACAACAACAACCTTATTTGCAATCAACGCCGCCGCCGGTTCGCTCAAGTAATTCCCGCCGTGACAGGAAGTTGATTGAAAGACATCGGGAAGAGTGGAGCTGCTGATGCTTCCTCTGCTTCCAAGTGAATCAGCCTCGTCGAAGAAGACAACGACTCCACCGTATCTCAGAGAAAGTTTACGTAATCTTTTAAAGAGTGATTTAACTTTGAGAATTCCAACGCCCATGAACATCGCATTAAATGCACCAGGATCAACAAAGACGAAGGGCTTACCCGTCTCACCCGCCATCGCCTCTGCCATGAGAGTCTTTCCCGTTCCCGGTGGACCCCAGAGCAGAATGCCGCCCGGAACGTATCCCCCATGATTCTCAATCTCCTCTGGTGCCTCAAGGAAGTGAAGATTTTCGCGGAGCTTGTCCAAGACATGATCTTGGCCCCAAACATCAGTGAAACGAGTTCGAATGTCATCAGGGAGATACGTCTCGACTCCACCCTTGGAGAGGAACCAGAACATTCCAACAAATTGGATAACGATGAAGACCAATGCAAAGGCTAGCTGAGCGATAAATGGCATCATCTTCCACAGAGCGACCGGAGCCTTAGTTATGGCCTGAATTGGCGGTTCCTTGTAGTACACGCCAAGGCCAATGGCTAAGAGAGCGACATAGAAGAGAGACTTCGCTGTCCTTATGAGGCGATAACGAGTCCAATCGGAGAAACGTGCAGAAGCAAGCTCTGATACCGCAAAGATTTGCTTCCACACTTGATAATACGCAGCCCAGTGTTCGCTGATGAGAAAGTGGATCTGTCTTAATGCTTCAGCGATGAGAAGAGCTGGAATCCACCAACGGTGGTTGATCTGGCTAACAACGGCATCGCGAAGTGTGAGAAGTGGGTTTGAAGAGGCATCACTCCAAGCAGCAAAGAAGAGTAACGCCCCAAGAAGAAGCAGGAATTTTGAGCGGTCCCACAGGGATAGCTGGGCACGCACGCGCCTCTCGTCATCGCGAATTCGAGACTTCTGGCTCATGCATCTCCCCTTACAGTGAATGAATCAATGATCTTTTGAAGTACCTTCTGGTTCTTTTCAAAGCAGGTGGTGGTGCAGCGGACGAGAAATACATAGATACTTCTTCGATCATTGGCCAGAAGTGAAGTCTGATCAAAGGTCTGGAGCTGACCATCGCTGCCAGTGAAAGTTATCTGGGTGTGGATGCCAGATGCACCCTTCTCCTTCACCTCTGAGTCATCGAGGATGGAGAGGTCCGTTGGTGCTGAGATTGAGCCCTCAGCCCAACCTGTGATGGGAAAGACTAAATCCCGAAGGAAGTTGTATGAGGCCTCGTTTATCTCAGTGCCACTGAGATAGCGCACCTGAGCAAAGGCGATTGGGCTCTTCGGCGCGTTAGCGCTCAAAACATCTGCAGCGCTCACGCTGGATGAGGAGGAATATGCCTCGGCCCAACGGGTGAGAGAGAGCTTCTCCTTTACAGTGGAGCTCGATGAGGCAGACTCGATTGTGGCAATTTCCTTCTGCGATATTCGACTCCACGATGATGGTGCGGTGAAGTAGGTTCCCGTGGATTTACTCGTCGCATAATTTTGCGACGTCTGCATACAACCACTGAGGAGAAGAGTGGAGAAGATTAAAGCGAATGCAACGCGCAACCTCTCCGACACAATTACTTCTTCTCTTCGGGAACGAAATCGATCCCAGCCTCTTTGCGCTGTGCTGGCGTGATGGGAGTCGGTGCCCCAGTTAGCGGATCGCCACCGGAGGCGGTCTTAGGAAAGGCGATGACTTCACGAATGGAATCGGCACCAGCAAGAAGAGCGCAGAGGCGATCTACACCCAACGCGATTCCGCCATGGGGTGGTGGGCCATAATTAAAGGCTTCGAGCAAGAAGCCGAACTTACTCTCTGCCTCTGATTGTGAGAGACCAATTGTGGAGAAGACGCGTTGTTGGATTGCGCGGTCATGAATTCTGATGGATCCGCCACCAATTTCATTGCCATTGAGCACGATGTCATAGGCATATGCGAGAGCTTCTCCTGGCTCCTTATCAAAGCTATCGGCAAACTCTGGCTTTGGTCCAGTAAAAGGGTGATGAACGGCGGTCCAACCACCATTGGGATTCTCTGCATCCACGAGTTCAAACATGGGAGCATCGACGACCCAGAGGAATTTCCATTGGTTAGGCGCGATCAGGTTGCAACGAGCACCTATCTCAACTCTGACCGCCCCTAGGAGATTCTGGGATTGAACTCGGTTGCCAGCTGCAAAGAAGATGGCATCACCATTCTGCGCACCGACGGCGGCGGCAATTCCAGCGCTCTCGCTCTCGGAGAGGTTTTTAGCGACTGGACCAGAGAGTGTTCCATCATCGCCAACGAGAATATAAGCCAGACCCTTTGCGCCACGAGCCTTCGCCCAATCCTGCCAAGCATCAAGTTCACGGCGGGGAGATGTTGCTCCTCCTGGCATTACCACTGCTCCGACATATTCTGCTTGAAAGACCCGGAAAGTGGTCTCCTTAAAAAATTCGGTAACTTCGTGGAGCTCTTGGCCGAAGCGAAGATCCGGCTTATCCGACCCGTAACGAGACATTGCCTCTGCATATGTCATATGTTCAATAGTTGGCACTTCGTAATCCAAAACGGATTTGAAGACCTTCTTGAGAACTCGTTCAGCCACTGCAAGAACATCTGCTTGGTCCACGAAGGACATCTCGATATCTAACTGAGTAAATTCTGGCTGACGATCAGCACGAAAATCTTCATCGCGGAAGCAGCGCGCAATTTGATAGTAACGCTCCATGCCAGCGACCATAAGCAACTGTTTGAAAAGTTGTGGTGATTGCGGAAGTGCATACCAACTTCCGGGTTGTAGGCGAACCGGAACAAGGAAATCACGAGCGCCCTCAGGAGTAGAACGCGTGAGGTTCGGGGTCTCAATTTCTAGAAACTCTAACTCGTCCATAACTGTGCGAATTGCGGAAGTAACCTTGGAGCGCAGGCGAAGATTCTTAGCAGGACCTTCACGACGTAGGTCAAGGTAACGATACTTGAGGCGAATCTCCTCTGAAATATTGGAGGTATCACCGCTATCAACCGGAAATGGCAGCGGAGCCGCCTCTGAGAGAACAGTCAGTGTGCTGCACTCGATTTCGATTTCACCTGTCGGAATATTTGCATTTTCATTTCCTGTAGGGCGGGCAAGAACTTTGCCACGTATAAGCACACACCACTCGGCGCGCAGGTCACCAGCAACTTCATCCTTGATGACGACCTGAACAGAGCCCGATGCATCACGAAGGTCGATGAAGGCAACCCCACCATGGTCGCGGCGGCGAGCTACCCAGCCAGCTAGAGTTACCTCGGTGCCGACATCAGCTTTTCTCAGCTTGCCGGCATCATGACTACGTAACATTATTTTCTCCAGATCTACCGTGCGCTGCGTAAATGAACATCTAAGGAGGCGATGGTAACGGCTTCACCCGAGCCTGTCCGCATATCTTTGAGCGTGACATTTCCAGAACTAAGTTCATCATCGCCAAGGACCACACTGAACCGCGCCCCACTCTTATCTGCGGCCTTCATGCCACCCTTTAACGAGCGGTCGCCAAAGGCGATATCTACGGAGAGACCAGAGGCCCGTAACCGCTCCGCAAGAAGAAGGGCAGCGGCTTTAGCGGCAGCAGAGAGTGGAACTATGAAGAGATCAAGGAAGTAGGTCTGAGGAAGAGGCACGCCTTCGGCTTCACAAGCCAGAACGGTGCGATCTACACCAATACCGAAGCCTATTCCAGATAATGATTGTCCACCGAGCTGCTCCATAAGTCCGTCATAGCGCCCGCCGCCGCCAATGCCTGACTGTGCTCCTAAATCCTTATGTGAGAATTCGAATGCGGTCTCTGTGTAGTAATCCAGACCGCGGACCATCCGGTTATTTACAACATAGTTGATACCGAGTGCTTGCAAACCCGACTGAACTCGTTCGAAATGTTTGGCGCTCTCAGCAGATAGGTAATCAAGGAGGACTGGTGCCGATGCCATCAGCGCGCGAATCTCCTCACGTTTATCATCGAAGAGTCTAAGTGGATTGAGCTCAGCACGAGCAACAGTTGCTTCGTCAAGATCTAAGGTAGCTATAAAAGCGCGGAGATCTTTGGTGTATCGACCTCTCGTATCCGCATCCCCCAGTGAAGTTATCTCCAAAAGGTAATTCGAGAGACCGAGAGTTTTAAAGGCACGTTCTGCAATAGCGATGACCTCAACATCAATCTCCGGATCGTTTAAGCCAATCGCTTCAATTCCAACTTGATAGAACTGACGGTATCGACCAGCCTGTGGCCGCTCTGCGCGGAAGAAGGCGCCGGAGTACCAGACCTTGACGGGAAGTTGACCTCGATCTAAATTGTGTTCAATCACCGAACGCATGACTCCGGCGGTGCCTTCAGGTCTTAGAGTGATGGAGCGACCGCCTCGATCTTCAAAGGTGTACATCTCTTTTGAAACAACATCGGTCGATTCGCCAACGCCACGAGCGAAGAGCTCAGTATCCTCAAAGACTGGGAGTTCTATCAACTTGTACCCGGAATTACGCGCCGCTTCAATCAATGTGTTACGGACGTACTCGAAATAGAGAGAGCGATCTGGAAAATATTCACTCACGCCCTTAGGCGCTTGATACTTAGCCACTAGCTTCTCCCCTATCGTCTTCCAAGATAATCACTCTGAAGATATGGACTATTCTTCCGTTCGCGACCAATTGTAGTTTCACGTCCATGGCCCGGATGCACAATTATCGCGTCATCAAGCGGGAGAATCTTCTCCCGTAGCGAGTTTCTCATGGCCGCATCGGATCCAGTTGGCAGATCCGTCCGACCGATTCCATTCTCAAAGAGAACATCTCCAGAAATTAAGTGTTCAGAGTTGATGAGAAACATGATGGAGC
Organism: uncultured Actinomycetes bacterium; assembly: GCA_903854185.1. GTDB lineage: Bacteria > Actinomycetota > Actinomycetes > Nanopelagicales > Nanopelagicaceae > PALSA-747. Next base: position 5,200 of record CAINVP010000032.1, on the reverse strand, counting down.
CAGTCGTATGCCCTGGCGCATGCAGTATTTCGATCTCTAAACCGGCGATTGATAACTTCTGACCATCCACTACCTCAATCACCTCAGTTGGCTCAACAAACTCATCTCGCCCAAATTGAGACATCATGGAGATAAGCGGACCACCAGGCATTAAGGCTGCAAAGGGATCACGAAGCAGGCGACGATCCTGTGGGTGGATATAGGCGGGAATCCCATAGCCCTCACAGAGCGGTGTCACCGAGAAGGTGTGGTCTAGATGTCCGTGGGTGACGAGGGAGGCAATCGGTTTAAGTTTGTACCGCTCCAATATTGGTTCAATGTAATGAAGATGGTCAGGAATCGAGATACCTGGATCCACGATGAGGCACTCGCTCCCGGCGTCCGGGGCGAGGACCCAGCAATTTGTTCCAAATTGTTCAGCCGGAGCCACATCTATGAGCACAATTTACCTTTCGAGGCGGCAGGGTTGGATTTACTACCAATTAGGGTTTAAGGGTACCTTTAACCCACGTATTAGCCGCCTAATTGGCCCCAAATAACGGATTCCCACGGGATGACGCGCAACGCTAAGGAGTAGCAATGGACCACCCAACTCAACCTAAGAATGTAAGCCCAGCATCAGCTCTCATTGGAGACCCAGCTGCCTTTGGCCGAGTTGCAGAAGATGGTGTTGTCTACGTCCGCGTTGACGGCGCAGAGCGCGCAGTTGGTTCCTATCCAGGTAAGAGTTCCGAGGAAGCCCTTGCCTACTTTGTGCGCAAATTCGAAGAGGCAGCTTCCAAGGTCGCCCTTCTCGATGCTCGTATTAAGAGCGGTGCGCTACTCCCTGAGGATGCCCTTGATGCGGCACGCAAATTGCGCGATGAAGTGAAGACTCTGAATGGCGTGGGAGATCTCGCAACTTTGGCCGCAGCCGTCGAACAACTTCCAGTTCTTGTTGAAGCAAGCCGTGAGGCTTACGCCGCAAAGAAAGCCCTCGATGATGCTCGGCGCGAAGTGAAGCGTCAAGAAGCGATTGCGATTAAAGAGAAGATTGCAGTCGAAGCGGAATCCCTTGCCCTATCTGAGTCGTGGAAGGTCACCAGCGAGCGTCTCAAAGTCTTGTTGGATGAATGGAAGGCCGCCCCACGCCTGGATAAAGCAGCAGACTCTGCACTGTGGAAGCGATTCTCCTCAAGCCGTAATAAATTTGATAAGCGTCGCCGCACCCACTTCTCCCAACTTGAGGCAACTGCTTCAGTTGTAGCATCTGCAAAACAAGAGATCGTTAACGAAGCTCAGAAACTTGTGCATTCGACCGACTGGGTAAAGACTGCAAACCGCTTCAAGGAGCTCATGCAGCAATGGAAAGCTAGCGGTCGCGGTAAGAAATCTACCGATGCCAAGCTCTGGGATGCATTTAAAGCCGCTCAAGATCAATTCTTCGCGGCGAAGAACGCTGACCTGGAGAAGCGTCAAGGTTCAATGGTGGAGAACTTGGCTAAGCGCGAGGCGCTCATAGTTCAGATTGAGGCTCTCCTTCCGATCTCTGATCTTTCGACAGCTCGCAAGAAGTTCTACGAACTTTCAGATGCCTGGAACAAGATTGGCATTACCGACCGATCAAAGCGCGCTGCTCTTGAGGCGCGCGTGGAGAAGGTTGAAGCGGCTATCGAAGAACTTCAGCAGGAACATTCCCGCCGTACCGACCCAACAGCGATTGCGCATGCCAATAGTGTTGTTGCAGGGCTCGAAGAGGCGATCGCAAATTATGAGAAGCAGGCCGCGAAGGCCGAGGCCGCTGGCGATGTTAAGAAGGCAAAGGTTGCCCGTGAATCCGCTGAAGCCCGCCGCAGCTGGCTGGTAGAGGCGAAGAAAGGCCTCTCAGAGTTCTCCACCAACTAACGCTTCCCTCGGGAGGTATTAATTATTTGTAATGCGATATACGTCGTAAACGCCTTCGACGCCCTTAACCGCTTTTAGCACCGCATCGAGGTGACTGGCGTCAGCCATTTCGAAGGTGAAGCGAGAGAGAGCAGTCCGATCTTTAGAGGTATTTACACTCGCGTTAAGAATATTGACATGCTGATCAGAGAGAGTTCGAGTGATATCACTGAGCAGGCGAGCACGGTCTAGCGCCTCCACTTGGATGTTGACTAAGAAAAGCGTCTTGGCACCAGAATTCCAGACAACTCCAACAATGCGATCACCCTGGTGTTCTTTGAGATCCGTGACGTTCACACAGTCACTGCGATGAACAGAGACGCCGCTGCCCTTCGTGACAAAACCAGTGATCTCATCCCCCGGCACGGGGGTGCAACAGCGAGCGAGCTTCACAAGCACCTCACCAACATTCTCAACGGTCACCCCAGAGGTATTGCGCGACTGCGGCGTCATGTGGTGAAGAACTATCTCCTCAAGTGGCGCAGAGTGATCATCTTCATCGCCTAATACTGTTGATAGCTTCTCCACGATGGAAGCAGATGAGACATGGCCGTTACCTACTGCCGCATATAAAGATTCGATATCGGTGTAGTGCAACTCGTGAGCTAGCTCTATCAGCGCCTGTCCAGCCAAAATTTTCTGAAGTGGCAGGCCAGCTTTTCGCATCTGACGCGCGATGGACTCCTGCCCCGCCTCGATTGCCTCCTCTTTGCGCTCCTTGGTAAACCACGCCTTGATCTTGGAGCGAGCCCGAGGTGATTGAACAAAATGCAACCAGTCATAACTTGGCGCTGCCTGAGGTGATTTATTGGTGAGCACCTCCACCACATCACCATTGCTTAATTTAGATTCTAATGGGAGTAATTTTCCATTCACCTTCGCACCGATGCATCGATTGCCAACTTCTGTGTGGACCGAGTACGCAAAGTCCACAGGAGTCGAACCCGAAGGAAGAGCTACAACACTACCTTTCGGAGTGAAGACAAAGACTTCTGGGGTCGCCAAATCAAATCTCAAAGTATCAAGAAACTCCCCTGCATCCTCTGTCTCTTGTTGCCATTCATGCAGCTGTTTCAGCCAGAGCATCTCTGGCTTATCTTCAAATGAGTTTGTTTTTGCCTTGTACTTCCAATGGGCAGCAATTCCATACTCTGCCCGTGAGTGCATGTCGAAGGTTCGAATTTGAATTTCTACTGCTTTCCCATTTGGGCCGATGACTGTCGTGTGGAGTGATTGGTAGAGGTTAAATTTGGGCATTGCGATGTAATCTTTAAATCTTCCAGGTATAGGGCTCCAGCGTGCGTGAATGGAGCCAAGAACGCCGTAGCAATCACGGACATTTTCCACTAGAACTCGGATACCCACGAGATCATAGATTTCATTGAAATCTCGACCTCGAACCACCATCTTCTGGTAGACCGAGTAATAATGCTTTTGCCGGCCCGTCACCTTTGCCGTGATGTTCTCTGCAGCCAAGTCAAACTCCACGGCACTAACGACCTCTGAAGTCAATGCATCTCGAGATGGGGAACGCTCTTGAACAAGTCGCTCTATCTCCTCAAATTTCTTTGGTTCCAAGACTTTGAACGATAAATCTTCTAACTCCCATTTGATTGCATTCATACCCAATCTGTGGGCTAGTGGTGCATAGATATCAAGCGTCTCTCGAGCCTTGCGCGCCGCACTCTCGGCAGCGACGAATTTCCACGTTCGGGCATTATGAAGTCGATCGGCCAGTTTGATGACGAGCACGCGGATATCTTTAGACATCGCAATGACCATCTTGCGAAGTGTCTCAGCCTCCGCGGTAGGGCCATATGACAACTTGTCTAACTTAGTAACGCCATCGACGAGGGCGGCGACCTCGGATGAGAAATCTTTCCTCAATTGCTCAAGGGGATAATCAGTATCTTCAACAGTATCGTGAAGAAGCGCGGCGATAATCGTGGAGAGATCTAGACCGAGTTCAGCAAGAATCTCCGCAACCGCAACCGGGTGGGTGATGTAGGGCTCCCCAGATTTTCGGAGCTGTCCCCTATGTGCCATCTCGGCAATCTCGTACGCGCGATAGAGCTCTGAAAGCTCACTCTCACCTATTTGAGCATGATGGGACCTGAGATGCCCGACGAGAACTTTCAGAGTGTCTTGCACAGCGATGCACCTAAGCGGTTATCTCCTGCGAGGTTTACGCTTTGGTTGATTACGCGGACCGCGCTCAGTCACAATCTTCTTATCGCTCTGACCAAGGCTGAGAGGTGCACCAGAGGAGGCCAACAACGTATCTGATCCACCTCGTGTTGCGACGCGCTTTGCTAAGGCCTGCATTGCTGGTTCACGCTCTCTCAAGGTAGCCAAAATCGGAGTCGCTACGAAGATAGATGAATATGTTCCAGTGGCGAGTCCAATAAACAGAGCAAGTGAGAGATCCTTAAGGGTTCCAGCACCAAGTAAACCTGCACCCACAAAGAGAATCGATGCGACTGGCATCAACGCTGTCAGAGAGGTGTTGAAAGAGCGGACGAGAGTCTGATTCACCGCAAGATTTGCAGCATCCGAATACGTGTACCGCGCTGTTGTTGTAAGGGCGCGAGTATTTTCGCGAACCTTGTCGAAGACCACAACGGTGTCATAGAGCGAGTAGCCGAGAATCGTCAAGAAACCAATCACGGTCGCAGGGGTGACATCGAAGCCCACGAGAGCATAGATGCCGACGGTGATAAAGACGTCGTGGATTACGGCAAGAATTGCGGCAATAGCCATCTTGGGTTCGAAGGCGAGGGCCAGATACAACATCACTACTGCGATGAAACCAAAGAGACCGTAGAGAGCTTTGTGAGTGATCTCTTTACCCCATGAAGGTCCAATGCTCTGAGTATCAATCGTTGTGATATCTACACTGAAATTCTTTGCAAGTGCATCTTGAAGTGAGTTGTTCTGGGCAAGAGTGAGAGTTCCAGTTTGGACCCGGAACTTATTTGTACCAATTTTCTGAACGATATTCTCCGAGGAGAGGCCGGCATCAGATAGTGATGTCCGTGCTTTCTCAATAGATCCGGTCGGACTTGTAACTGTGAAGGCCGAGCCGCCCTTGAACTCAATTCCTAGCTTAAGACCCTGCGTGCTCAATGCAATTGCGGAGATGATAATCAGCAGTCCAGAGAATGCGTAGAAGCGACGGCGATGGGCGATGAATTGAAAAGATTTCTCACCGCGATAAAGACGACCACCGATACCTGAGATAGCCATTATGCATTCTCCTTTCCTGAAAGAACATCGC
>CAINVP010000031.1 GCA_903854185.1 uncultured Actinomycetes bacterium | reverse complement strand
TTTTATACGCACTGCCTCAATCGCTGCGGGAAGGATATTAACTTCGATACCCAGCGAGACCGTATCAAAACGTCGTTCCGAAGTGTGAAGCAGTACGACATCGGGAGTGAAGTGATCGCGGATGAGGACTGGCACGAGGCTGAGCCGTGAAGGAATGTAATCCAGGCGATCGGAGTTTCGCATACCCGAACCGACAAATGCCGTCTCATATGTAACGCCTGGGCGATGGGGAATCCCCATCTGAGCATTCAACATATGAAGTGTGTATTCAGGAACTACTTCATCGAAGAGACCGAGAAGAACCTTGGGAGTTGCGAAATTTCCAGAGGCAATTACCCGCGGATTCTTCGGGAGATCCTGAAGAATCTTCTTTAGTTGACACTGATTTATTACTCGCACATTCGTATTCTATTACTCCAGTACTCGGCCGAACTGAGAAAATGGTTACGAAGAAGGAGTTAAGCAGTGATCATGGATAGAGACCGCGCAGTCGGTGCGCTTCTGCGACTCGACCTACACCAATCATGAGTGCTGCCTCTCGCCAAGTGACACTTCGTTCTTCCACCGTCGAGGCCACCTCTTTGAAGGCCTTCAACATAATGGTGGAGAGATTTGTCTTGACTTCGTCAGCATCCCAGAAGTAGTTCTGCTTATCCTGAACCCACTCGAAGTAAGAGACGATAACGCCGCCACTATTTGCCAAAATATCTGGAATAACGAGGATGCCCTTGTCATTCAAGATGGCATCGCCTTCTGGTGTCGTTGGCGCATTCGCACCTTCCACAACGATTCTTGCTTTGATTTTGGTTGCCGTATGTTCTGTAATGGCATCAGAGAGCGCAGCAGGAATGAGTACATCAACGTCAAGATGGAGCAACTCCTCGTTTGTGAGTTTCTCTGTACCGGGAGCGTTGAGATCCCCATGGGCTTTGAAATGATCCCAAAGCGAAGATACCGATGAAAATCCGGTCACCCCACCCTGTACATCAGAGACTGCGACAACTTTAAGGCCCATCTGCTCAAGTGCGATAGCTGCCCAATAACCAACTTTTCCGAAGCCTTGGATTGCGACAGTAGCACCTAGTGGATTGATGCCCTTTGCAATCAGCGCCTGCTGCGTTGAGATTGCTACGCCATCACCGGTTGCAGATGTGCGACCGAGAGAACCACCGAGAACTATGGGCTTTCCGGTTACAACGCCAGGCACCGAGAAGCCTGCGTTAACGGAGTAGGTATCCATCATCCACGCCATATTCTGTTCATCGGTACCAACATCGGGTGCTGGAATATCGTGTTCGGGTCCGATGATGGGAAGAATTTCTGATGTGTAGCGGCGAGTAAGCCGTTCATTCTCTCCGCGGGAGAGGGTGGCGGGGTCGACCGCAATTCCGCCCTTCGCGCCACCATACGGAAGATTTGTGAGTGCGCATTTCCAGGTCATCAACATCGCGAGTGCGACCGTCTCATCCATATCGATGGAGGGGTGGAAGCGGACTCCGCCCTTGGAGGGGCCACGCGTGGTTGAATATTGAACGCGAAAACCTTTATAGATTTCGACGTTTCCAGTATCTCGCCGAAGCGGAACTGCAACTTCTAGAATACGACGGGGCGTTGAAAGTGTCTGCCACTCGTTCTCGGGTAACTTAAGTTGATCTACCGCTCTACGTAGTTGAGCGCGTGCTGTTTCAATTGCTGACTCCGTTGTCATGCTTCTAGAGTATCGAAAAAATTCAAATACGCGAGAGCAGGGCGGGTGAGGCCCATCTCATTTGAGGAAAATGGGCTGGGCGAGTTCTAATACTTAGAAGAAAAGTGAGATTTAATCTAGTTTTGCATCTAAGAAGGCGTTGACGATGCGCTTAAATCGGGCCGGCTCTTCGATATGAGGCATATGTGAGGACTCTGGGAAAAGTTCCCAGACAACGTCAGGGATACGAGATTGAATCTCGCTCTGCATCGCAGGAGTTGCCTCATCGTAGGCTCCGCTCACGAGCAGAGTCGGAACGTTAATTTTGTGAAGATCTCCGTGGATATCCCAGGTTTTGAGTGAACCAATGACATGGAACTCTGATGGCCCATTCATCGTGTGATACACGGTTGGTTCCTCAGCAAGCTGAGTAAAGGAATCCACGACATCTGGTGGCATTGGAACGCGGCAGAGGTGGCGGGCGTAGAAGATATCTACTGCAGCAACATACTCTGGCGATTCAGTTGTTCCGGCATCTTCATGCCTCTTTAGCGTTGCCTCCACCTCTGGCGGAAGCTGCGCACGAAGTTTATTTGCCTCGGAAACCCAGATGGTCATGGAGGCAGGGGAGTCAGCAACGATGAGCGCCTTTAGCCCTTCTGGGCGATGGGTCGCAAATTGCATACCGAGCATGCCTCCCCAAGATTGGCCGATGATTGCGTAATCCTGAGCGACCCCAAGATGTGCAGTGAGAAGTGTGAGCTCCTCCATGAAGAGTTCTGGAGTCCAGAACTCTTTCGGTGCCTCGGGAAGGTGAGTTGAGTTTCCGCAGCCAACTTGATCATAGAGAATTGCAGCTCGACCAGAGGAGGCGATCAACTCTGCAATCGAAATCGTGTAGTTATGTGCTGCACCTGGTCCACCATGGAGGACCATGACTGGCGTCTTGCCGTTGGTGATATCACCAACGATGCGATACCAGGTCTCTAGCTCTGCTCCGCCACTCTTCCAAGAAAACTTCTTCCCATCAGTTGCAGACATCTCTTCTCCTTAAGTTTTCGTGGAACGGCTTAACATTTTCGAGTAGTGCTGGCTTTTTCATAAGCAGTGTTACTCAGCAAGGACGCAAGTCAAACATAATCAGCGCAGAGTGTGAAGGGCTTACTCTCACGTCACTCACTAAAAAATTTCGGGCCGGGTTCTTATTAGACCGTGGCCCTGAATGGACGAGGGCAGCCGGTTAACTTCGGTACAACCATCTTGGCGATAACCGTTCCCGTGCTTGGGTGGACCGCTTGCGCGATCCCAAGGTTGCCCTGAACAGAGAGGAAGATGAAGGCATCGTCAATAGTGAAACCCCACTCCCGAACCAATAAGCCAGCTGCCTCTTCACAGGCGATACGGAGCGCTCCCGTGAGGTCTTCAACATCTGAGACGCCATGTGTAACCCAACTAGTCGCAGTCTCGGTAACGGGAAATTCTGTGGTGACACCTTTAATGAGCTGGGCGGTGAAGAGAACATCGCCCTCGATCTCGATTCCTGTCCCACAAATTTCGCCATCACCCATAGAGGCATGCATATCTCCGATACCGAGAAGTGCACCTTGGTGTTTGACGGGCAGATGGATGGTGGAGCCGATGGTGTTCAGGTTATTGTCGAGATTACCGCCGTGCTTGCCGGCCGGCATCGTAGGAATCTCTCCAGAACTAGGGGCTACGCCTATTACGCCGAGCATGGGCGCCACTGGGAAGTTGATTACCTCATTCATGGTGACGGTGGTATCTGAGACATCGAAGAAGCGAGCGTATGGCTCTGAAATCAAATGCTGAAGCTGGCCATTTCCAGGGTAGGTGCGTGCTACGCCACGTGTGCCGGGTTGGATGGCGTGGAGGGTGATGGAGAGGGTATCCCCGGGCTCTGCGCCCTCAACAAATATCGGACCTGTTGCTGGATTAATTGCTGAATCATCGATGGGCAGGAGTGCATTCTCCGCATTGGTGATCTGACCTTTGTAACAATCCCAGGTCTGTAGGTGGATAAGTTCACCAGGTGAGATTCTGAGGGCGGGCGTATGCGTCTCGGAGAATGAGAAAGTATGGCTGTCGCGGGAGATGAACTTATCGGCTCGCGTGAAGGCCTCTGGCAGCTGGCGAGGCGGATTGTTAAATTCTCGTTTCATCAAAAGTTTTTCTCTCTTTCCTAGTGCTAAATCGCTCCAGTAGTGGGAGCATAAGCGCTCTCGGTAACTCTATCCCTCTTCAACCCTCATTAGGAGGTCGTAAGTGCGTAGAAGGACAATGGCAATTTCCACAATCGCTGCGGCAGCTCTCGCTCTATCTATGGTCGGAAGTACATCAGGTTCTGCTGCTGATGGAAAACTTGCACCGTATGACAAGGCACATGCTGGTGGCGTCGTAAAGCTCGTCGCTGCAGCTGCAGCTGGAACGATCGATCCTAAGGTGAATTACACCGGACAATATTGGCAGCTCTTCCAAGCCACATACGATGGACTTCTCTCGTTCAGTTACGGAACAGGTAAGACAACATTTGAAGTTGTACCTGATCTCGCAGAGGCACTTCCAAAAATTTCTAATGGTGGTAAGACACTCACATTTAAATTACGTAAGGGCGTCAAATTCTCTAACGGCAAGGAAGTCACTGTTGCCGATGTGAAGGCATCCTTTGAGCGTATCTTCAAAGTCTCTTCACCTACTGCCGGTTCTTTCTACAATGGAATCGTTGGAGCCACAGCATGTTTGGCAAAGCCAGCAACGTGCGACCTTTCAAAGGGTGTAGTTGTTGATCCTGCTACAAATGGTGTCGTCATCAATCTCACAGCTGCTGATGATGCAATTTTGAGCAAGCTTGCAGTGCCACACGCAGTTATCAACCCTGCAAGTGCGCCATCAAAGGATGCGGGAACAACCCTTATTCCAACAACCGGTGCCTATATGTTTAAGTCATATAGCCCAACAAAATCATTGATTATGGTCCGTAACCCTTACTTCAAGGAGTGGAGCCATGATGCACAGCCACAGGGCTACCCAGATGAAATCGATTACAACTTCGGACTTACCCCAACTGCGCAGGTAACTGCTGTTGAGAATAACCAGGCTAACTGGGCCTATGACCCAATTCCTGCTGATCGTCTCAATGAAATTGGCACGAAGTATGTGAATCAGGTTCACGTTAATCCATTGACCGCTATGTGGTATCTGCCAATGAACGTCAATATCGCACCATTTAATAATGTAAAGGCGCGTCAGGCTGTTAACTATGCAATCGACCGTGCCGCAATGGTGAAGATCTTTGGCGGAACACAACTTGCAGCTCCTGTCTGCTCATTCTTGCCACCTAACTTCCCTGGCCACGTTGATTACTGCGGTTACACCAAGGGTGGAACTCCAGAGAAGCCAGCGAAGGCTTGGACGGCTCCAGATCTTGAGAAGGCTAAGGCGCTCGTCAAGGCATCAGGAACTGCTGGACAGCCAGTGGCAATCGTCGTATCTGACGATGATGTAAATAAGCAGATGGGTGTCTACCTCCAATCTGTTTTGAACTCCATCGGATACAAGGCGACCGTCAAGCCAATCTCTGGAAATATTCAATTCACCTATATCCAGAACACCAAGAACAAGGTTCAAATCTCTGTCACTCAGTGGTATCAGGATTACCCAGCAGCTTCAGACTTCTTGAGCGTTCTCCTCGGTTGCCAGTCCTTTACTCCTAACTCTGATTCATCCATCAATATGGCCGGTTATTGCAACAAGGCGATTGATGCAAAGATGGCGAAGGCGATTGCCCTCGGTGTTACCGACCCAACAGCTGCAAATAAGTTGTGGGGCGCTATCGATCAGGAAGTTATGAAGGATGCACCTGTTGCAGTTGCATTCACACCTAAGCAGCTTGACTTCATCTCATCTTCAACGAAGAACTACATCTTCTCGTTGCAGTACAAGATGTTCGTCTCTCAGCTTCAGGTTAAGTAACTGATACCTAGAGCTATATATAGTTACTAGATATCTTCATGTCATCTAAGCACGAGCGTAGATAACCTATGTCTCTACAAGAGTCAGCGTCCGTAACGTTCTCCGAATCACCTGGTCGGATAGCGCTACGGACGCTCTCTCGCGACAAGCGGTCGTGGGTAGCTCTCACAGTGTTGGCAATTATTTTTCTGCTTGCACTCTTTGCCCCCGTGTACTCCCATTTTGTAGCGAAGACAGATCCCTTTGCCTCATCACTCGATGCAACAGTTCTCATCCACGGTGAGAGCAAGCCGGTCCTTGAGCCCTCTACAACAGGGCTAGGACTTGGCGTCACGCCTATTGGCCCAACGTGGTCGACTAAGTATTTCCTCGGCGCCGATTCACAGGGTCGCGATGTTGCAGCACGCCTGCTTTATGGTGGTCGCAATACGCTCTTTATTGGTATCACCGCTGGGTTGATCACAATTGTGCTCTCACTTCTCATCGGCTTAATTGCTGGCTATCGCAAGGGCTGGGTCGACTCCATCCTCTCTAGATTGCTCGATGTGATCTGGGCCTTTCCGGTCTACCTCCTTGCTATTAGTCTCTCAGTCGTTCTCTTAACTTCTGGCCTCACACTTGGCTTCCTGCACTTTGGTCCTGGTTCAATGGCCTTACCAATTGTCATTATTGGCGTTGTATATGTTCCGTACGTTGCGCGGCCAATTCGCGGCCAGGTGTTGGCACTGCGAGAGCGTGAATTTGTCCGTGCCGCCGTTGGTAGCGGAGCGAAGCACTCAACCATCGTCTTCCGCGAAATTCTTCCCAACGTTCTACCCAGTGTCTTGGTATTTATTCCGATTATGGTCGCCCTCTCCATGTTGACCGAGTCAGCGCTCTCATTCCTCAGCATTGGAGTTCAACCTCCGAGCGCCTCCTGGGGAACAATTATTAATGATGGCCTCGGCCTGCTCTATACGCGACCTTGGGTAGCAATTTCACCTGGCCTCATGATTGTGCTGACAGCAGCAGCTCTCAATCTTTACGGTGACGCAGTACGTGATGCACTTGACCCCAAGACTCGGGCAAGGAGTGATTCATGATCTCCTTCCTCTTTAAACGCTTCACCGCCATGATCTTTGTTCTCTTCTCAATCTCCATCCTGGTCTTCCTTATCTTCTTTGCAACACCCGGTGTTGACCCCGCTGCACGTATCGCAGGCAGAAATGCTGATCAGCAGACGTTGATGCAGGTTCGGGCCTCGTTTGAACTCGATAAGCCAATCCCTATTCGTTATCTCTCGATGATGCGCCACCTCTTCGTCTCACAAGACCTCACAAGTTATGTGAACCGTGGTGCAAAGGTGCTCCCCGAACTCACTCAGGCAATTCCGGCGACGCTCTCACTCGT
>CAINVP010000030.1 GCA_903854185.1 uncultured Actinomycetes bacterium | reverse complement strand
TTCAATCAGGGCTCGCTGACCATCAGCCCGGAGTTCGGAGAGAATTGTTTCGATGGGGCGTGAGTCCATCTGTGCCAGCGGGTTCTCGCGAGCGCGGCCCATCTCCATCGTTCGAGTTGCGATGATGAGTGGGCAAGGAGTCTTTTCGTATGGCTCGCATCGAGCAGTATTTCCACCAATCACGATGTAATCGGCGGAGCCCCGTAAGGCGTGAAACCTACCCCGATCTATACCTGAGGAGAGCGGAGCCGACCGCCCACCTAGCGTGGATGCCCCGTTCGAGCCGAGAACGAGGTTGGCCATAATCAGCCCGGTACGTGGTTGCTCGTGACCCATGCGCCGAATCTAGCGCCATTTGGTGTCGGTGGTGGTCTCTATATTTCACATCATGATGATTGATTGCGATTCCTGCACGATGAAGCGAGTTCGTTGCGGTGACTGCGTTATGAGCGTCCTGCTTGAGATTTCCGCTCCTGATCAGCGAGATCTATCCGAGCCAACGTTGACCGCCATCACCGCTCTGGCTGAGAGTGGATTGGTGCCACCACTTCGTTTCATCAAAGAAGAGAGCGCCTAATCTCGTTAAACTTCTGGCGTGGCGAAGACACTCCTTGTAACTAATGACCTTGGCCCGCGGGCTGGCGGCATTGAGACCTTCATACACGGTCTCCTTCATGAGATCTCAGCCCTTCCAGGAAATGAAGTTACGATTTACACCTCCCACCAAGATGGCCATGAGCAGTTCGATGCTGACCTGAAAGCTCGCTACGGAATCGATATCTACCGAGATAAGTCAAAGATACTCTTGCCCACTCCGCGTGTGAATCGCGCCGTCAAAAAAATTGCCCAAGAACGAGATCTGACCACAATCTGGTTTGGCGCGCTTGCCCCACTGGGATGGATGTCAGGAACTCTCCGTCGCGGTGGAGCAGAACGGATCGTCGCCCTCACTCATGGACATGAAGTCTGGTGGTCAAGGCTCTGGCCCTTCTCTTCATTGATACGGAGAATGACGAAAGAGATTGATATCGTCACGTATCTTGGTTCATTCACTCGAAGTGCCATGGCACCCGCCTTGAACAGAAGCGTGGAGCTGGTGCGCATCGCCCCAGGAATTGATGTGGAACATTTTTCACCGCAGAACTCCCGAGAAGAGATTCGCCGCAAATTCTCACTCGGTGAGAGACCAATCATTATCTCTGTCGGCCGACTAGTTCCTCGAAAGGGGCAAGACCGCCTGATTGAAGCACTTCCTCAGATTGTTCAAGTTATACCTGATGTCCTGCTCCTCATTGTTGGTATTGGAAAGTATGAGAAGAAGTTGCGAGCACTGGTCGCAAAGAATGCAATGGAGTCTCATGTCATCTTTGTTGGAAGAATCTCCTATAGTGAGTTGCCACGCTATCTCTCAGCCGCAGATCTCTTCGCCATGCCCTCTCGCTCGCGTTACTTTGGACTTGAGGTGGAAGGTTTGGGGATTGTCTATTTAGAGGCGAGCGCCTGTGGTCTGCCCGTACTTGCTGGAAATTCCGGGGGAGCGCCCGATGCTGTATTAGAAGGTGAGACTGGCCGGGTTGTCGATGGCCGGGATGTAGATGCGATCTCATCCGCTCTTATCGAGATGCTCTCTGATCCAGCTGCGCTGAAAAAGATGGGCGCTCGTGGCCGTGAATGGGCGCTATCTGAATGGTCGTGGAAGATTTGGGGAGAGAAATTTAGAAGGGTTCTCTTCTCACCCTTAAAGTAGGCCAAGTCTGCGGGCTTCATTTATCGCCGCGCTTCGGCTTCTCACTCCAAGCTTCTTGTAAATCGCGCCAATGTGAGTCTTAACCGTTGCAATACTGAGTACAAGCGTTGATGAAATTTCGCGAGCGGTCTTCGCCGTCGCTAGAAGATTGAGTACCTCATGCTCTTTCGCAGTGAGCGTAGTCTCGTCTTGTTTGACGAAATCCAATTTCCTGACGAGAAAATTGAGTTGATCTTGAATACCACGCAGCGACTGCCTGGTATGTGCCAGCGTTCCACTCCGACCAATTACCTCATCGAGGGAGTGCGTTATCGAGGCAATATCTCCCTGCACATGGGCGGCCAATTCGCGGGCAATATCTGCTCGCGAACTCTTAGCTATAGAGCGATTCAATTTCCCGAGCAAATTCTTTAGCTACGACATGCCTCTTCACTGAGAGCTTTGCAGTGAGTTGACCGCCAGCGATAGTGAAATCAACCGGCAGGATTGTAAATTTACGAATCGATTCGGCTCGGCTGACCGCCTTGTTTGCGTCATCAATTGCCGTCTGAATCACCGCTAGGAGATCTGGATCGTTAACTAAGCTCTCCATCGACGTACCAGATTTCTTATTTGCTGCGCACCATTGCTTCATGGAATCAGAGTCCACGGTAACGAGCGCGGCAATAAATGGACGGTTATCGCCAACAACGAGACATTGGCTGACGAGTGGGTGGGCTCGAACTCGATCCTCAAGAACTGCGGGCGCAACATTCTTGCCACCGGAAGTGACAATTAGTTCCTTCTTGCGACCTACGATAGTAAGAAAGCCACGCTCATCAAGTTGTCCGAGATCACCGCTCTTGAAGAAACCATCTTCCGTAAAGACTTCGCCATTAGCCTCATCATTCTGCCAATAGCCGCGCATAATGATTGGCCCCTTGATGAGTACCTCGCCATCTTCCGCAATCTTTACCGTCGTACTTGGAAGAGGTTGACCTACTGAGCCAACTTTCTGAGAACGTGTGAGATTGAGAGTTGCCCCCGCCGTGGTCTCCGTTAGGCCATAACCCTCAAGAATGTTAATACCAGCGCCTCGATAGAAGTGACCAAGGCGCTCTCCGAGAGGCGCACCTCCAGATATAGCCGCCTCAACTGAGCCACCCATTCCATGGCGAATCTTTGAATAAACCAACTTGTCGAAGAGAGCGTGCTTAGCGCGAAGACCAAGAGAGAGCTTCCCAGAATCCATAGCGTGGGAATATGCGATTGCTACATCTGCAGCCTTTCGGAAGATATTTCCTTTGCCGGCTGCCTCTGCCTTCGCCTCTGCACCGTTATAGATCTTCTCGAAGATGCGAGGCACTGCGAGAACGAATGTTGGCTTGAAGGTAGCTAGATCCTGAGGAAGGCGTGAGATGTCGCCGCAGTGAGCTAGATGAAGACCGGCGGTAATTGCACCAATCTGCACCATACGTCCGAAGACATGTGCAACTGGAAGGAAGAGGAGAGTGGAGCCATGTGGCTTAAGGAAAAGGTCGGCTGCCCCCTGAACTACATTTCCACATTCAGCGAGGAAATTTGAATGGGTAAGTTGAACACCCTTTGGCTTTCCGGTTGTGCCTGATGTATAAATCAAAGTCGCAAGTGAATCCGGATTGAGAGAATTTCTGCGACGGTTAATCTCATCGTCGCTGACTGCGCTACCTGCTTCAGATAGGTGTGACATGGCTCCTTCAGTGATTGTCCACAGTGATGCACACTGAGCGGGAAGCACTGGTCTGGCGAGTTCTGCATGTGCCGGTGTCTCAACAATTAATCCGCGAGCACCTGAATCTTCAAGAATCCACTGAACTTGTTCAGCACTCGATGTTTCGTAAATTGGAACTGTGACTGCACCAGCAAACCAAATAGCAAAGTCGAGAATCGTCCACTCGTATCGTGTCTTAGCCATGATGGCGACGCGATCCCCTATGGCAATTCCAGCCGCAATTAACCCCTTTGCAGTCTGGCGGACCTCTTCTTCAACTTCTCGCGCGGTGACAGGTTGCCAGCCATCGCCAAGAGGTCTGGATAGCATGATGCGTTGTGGTTCAAACCACGCACGTTCAGCGATGAGATTTGTCAGATTGCCAGATGTAGCGGGAGGGACGATTGCTGGAGTCTGAAATTGTTCCATAGCCCAACGGTAGCGGGAAGGAAGTGGCTTTCCTAGTAGTTAGGCACCACGACTGCTGAAGTTTGCCGTGTAATTGGACTATCTTTTACCCATGTCCGACTTCTCCTCAGCATCTGTCCTCATTGAAGCACCAGCCGATAAAGTCCGTGAGCTGCTCTTTAATCCCGCCACCTACACCACCTGGTCTACTGCTATCCGCGAGGTAAAGATTCTTGCAAGCGATGCAGAAGGTCGCGCCACGAAAGTTGAGATGGTTATCAAAGCCGGGCAGCTAAAAGATCGCGTCACCCTTGATTACGACTGGAGTGGTGAGAGCAACACTGTCGCCTTCACTCTCGATGATGCAGATATGTTGACTGAGATGTCCGGCTCTTACACAGTCGCGGCGGCGGGCGATGAATGCAAAGTAACTTATGAGCTTGGTGTTGCACTCTCCATCCCTGTTCCAGCGATGATGCGCCATAAGGCGGAGAAAGAGACCATCGATCTCGCTCTCAAAGAGCTAAAAGCCCATTGCGAAGAGCTTTAACAGAAGAGTATTTATGAGTGACTTAAGTATTGGTATTGATATTGGTGGAACCAAGGTCCTCGGCGGAGTGGTTGATTCCGCTGGCGCAATTCTTGCGACCAGTCGCAGAGATACGCCCAAGGAGGGCGGCCGGAAGCTCACCGAGACGATCGCCGAAGTTGCCAATGAATTGTTGCAATCGCACGATGTAGCCTCGCTAGGAATTTCTGCCGCTGGTTTTATTAGCGCAGATCGTGAGCGAATTCTTGCGACTCCGAACATCGCTGGTTGGAGTGGAATCAATCTCAAAGAAGAACTCTCCACACTAGTTGATTTGCCCATTTTTATTGAGAATGACGCCAATAGCGCTGCCTGGGGCGAAGCCGTCCATGGAGCTGGCAAGGGTTCGCACCATATGATGATGATTACCGTGGGTACTGGAATCGGTGGCGGTGCGATTATCGACGGCAAACTTCTTCGAGGTGCTTATGGAATCGCAGCAGAATTTGGTCACATGAGAGTCCTGCCTGATGGTCATCTCTGTGGTTGCGGTGCGCGCGGATGTTTTGAGCAATATGCCTCTGGCAATGCCTTATTGCGCCATGTTCGAGAGTCAATCAATGCCTCACCGGATCTTGCGCATAACTTACTCCAGCGAGGAAACGGCACCGTTGAAGGGCTGACAGGTAAAGATATTACTGAGGCTGCTCGTGACGGAGATCCAGTCGCTCTTGCTGCATTCAATACAACTGCGCAGTGGCTTGGCGCAGGGATTGCATCGCTCGCCGTCCTCTTTGATCCAGAAGTGGTTGTAATCGGCGGGGGAGTAATTGATGCGGGCGAGATTCTGCTTGCTCCCACTCGAACAGCAGTTGATCGCTATTTACCATTTAGCGGAAAGCATCCAACCCCAAAGATTGTCGCTGCTGTACTGGGCAACGAAGCTGGCCTGGTGGGTGCGGCAGATCTCGCCCGTCAATAGTCTTGAAGAGCCAATGGTGAAGCGCTAAAGAAGAGCCCCATCTTCACCATCATCGAAGGGGCGGGCATGGAGATAGATGGTTCTGGCGACGCCACCCAGTATCGCAAAGAGGCCAGGCCATACCCCCAGGCCAAATGGGTCAATCTTTAAGACCTTCGCCCCGACGATGAGGAGTGCTCCACCAACAATAAGTGCGATTGCAATCTTATTCTCTCGAGTGGCAGTTGGCAGTTCTGGATTTGGTGGCACAAATCGATTCACTTCTTCGAAGCGATCGAGCTCATCTAAGTAGGTAGTTGGAGCAGAGGTATCTAGCGATAGACCGGAGACGATGGAATCAAACTCTGCGTCGATCAACTCTCGTTCATCAAACTCTTCACCACCACCGAGTTCGCCAGTCATTACATCGTGAAGGAAGGCGACTGATTCCGAGATAAGAATTTCGGCATCATAGTCAATCGAAACATTATGATAAGAGTCCTCAAAGATTACTTCGCGAATCTCGGCTGAGGCGACATTGTTGATAATCGTCTCGCTATTAAGAGGATTAACGACATGATCCTGTAACGAGTATCCAATAAAGAGTGGGGTCGCAACTGACTCTAAATTTGCTTCAACATCGGCCCACAATTTTCGCAACGAGTCCAGCGCCTTGAGAGGCAGTCGGTCATAACTCAGTCGGAGAGTTGCTGGTTTGTGAACATCCATTACGCCGCTCTTGATTGAGCCGATCATGTGCTTCACCAGAGGTAGTACGAGGTAGAACTTATTCTCATCATAAATTGAGGGGTTAAGAAGTAAGAGCGCCTCAACCTTTCTGCCATATTTCTGAGCAAGTCGAAGAGCAAGCGCGCCACCTACGGAAAAGCCAGCGACGAATACGCGATCACATTTTTCGGAGAGCTCGAGAAACTCGCGTTCGATACTTTCATACCAATCTCGCCATGAGGTGGCATTTAATTCTTGCCAGGTAGTTCCATGTCCGGCGAGGGCGGGAAGGTGCACGGTAAAGCCAGTGGCCTCGTGGACGCCGCGCGCCCACGGTTCGATTGATTCTGGTGTACCCGTAAAACCGTGGATAAAGAGCACGCCGGTTTTCGAGCCCGGTAAGCGGAGCGCGCCTGTTTTCACGCTCAGATGGTGACACACCATGAGGGGAATTCCTAAAGTATCCTTCTCCTGCGCACCTCGGAGGTGTCGCGAGAT
>CAINVP010000029.1 GCA_903854185.1 uncultured Actinomycetes bacterium | reverse complement strand
CACGCTGACTACATCAAGAACATGATCACCGGTGCTGCACAGATGGATGGAGCAATCCTCGTCGTAGCTGCAACTGATGGTCCAATGCCACAGACAAAGGAGCACGTTCTCCTTGCTCGTCAGGTGGGCGTTCCTTCGATCGTTGTCGCGCTTAACAAGTCTGACATGGTCGATGATGAAGAAATTCTTGAGCTCGTTGAGATGGAAGTTCGCGAACTTCTTTCAAAGTATGAGTTCCCAGGCGATGACACACCAATCGTTCGCATCTCAGCTCTCAAGGCTCTCGAAGGAGATCCAAAGTGGGTTGAGGCTCTTCTTAGCCTCATGGACCAGGTGGATGCATACATCCCACAGCCAGAGCGCGAAGTTGATAAGCCATTCCTTATGCCTGTTGAAGATGTCTTCACAATCACAGGCCGTGGAACAGTTGTCACCGGTCGTATCGAGCGCGGAATCGTTAAGGTCAACGAAGAAGTTGAAATCGTTGGTATCCGCCCAGATTCACAGAAGACAACAGTTACCGGCGTTGAGATGTTCCGTAAGCTCCTCGATGAGGGCCAAGCTGGCGAGAACGTCGGACTTCTTCTCCGTGGTACAAAGCGTGAAGATGTAGAGCGTGGTCAGGTTGTCGTCAAGCCTGGCTCAATCACACCTCACACAGAGTTTGATGCATCTGCATACATCCTTTCAAAGGATGAAGGCGGACGTCACACACCATTCTTCAACAACTACCGTCCACAGTTCTACTTCCGTACAACTGACGTGACCGGCGTTGTAACACTCCCTTCAGGTACCGAGATGGTTATGCCTGGCGATAACACCGAAATGGCTGTCGTCTTGATCCAACCAATCGCGATGGAAGAGGGTCTCCGTTTCGCTATTCGTGAAGGCGGTCGTACCGTCGGCGCAGGTCGCGTAACAAAGATCAAGAAGTAATACACCGCAATAACTCCTCCTGTTAAAAGTGGAGGCGATCACCTGGTCGCCTCCACTTAAAGGGTGGATAGCAATACCGAAGTAAACAAATTTTTACAGAAGTTTTCATTAAGCAGATATAAGGAGAAGCAAATGGCGGGACAGAAGATCCGCATTCGGCTCAAGGCCTACGATCACGAAGTGATCGACTCATCGGCGAAGAAGATCGTCGAGACTGTCGAGCGCACAGGCGCGACCGTAGCTGGCCCAGTTCCGCTACCAACAGAGAAGAACACCTTCTGTGTTATCCGCTCTCCTCATAAGTACAAGGACAGCCGCGAACACTTTGAAATGCGCACGCACAAGCGTCTAATCGACATCATCGACCCAACACCTAAGACTGTTGACTCCTTGATGCGCCTTGACCTTCCTGCTGGCGTTGACATTGAGATCAAGCTCTAAGGACGGACGAACATGACAACTATCCAATCAGAGGGCGCAGCTATCAAGGGAATCCTTGGAACAAAGCTCGGCATGACCCAGGTATTCGACGCTAACAACAAGATTGTTCCAGTAACTGTTATCCAGGCTGGTCCATGCGTCATCACAGAGATCCGCACAGTTGAGAAGGATGGCTACTCAGCTATCCAATTCGCCTTCGGTGCAGTTGATCCACGCAAAGTTACTAAGCCTGTCGCTGGACAGTTCGCGAAGGCTGGCGTAACACCACGTAATGAGATTGCTGAGCTTCGCATCTCAGATACTTCTTCTTATTCCATCGGCCAAGAGATCACCGCGGAGATTTTCGCTGCTGGTGAGCTAATCGATGCAACCGGAACATCTCGCGGTAAGGGAACTGCCGGCGTAATGAAGCGTCACGGCTTCGGTGGTATCGGTGCTTCTCACGGTGTAGATCGTAAGCACCGTATGTCAGGTTCGATTGGTAACCGTACAACACCAGGTCGCGTATTCAAGGGCAAGCGCATGATGGGTCGCATGGGTGATGAGCAAGTCACAACCCAGAACCTCAAAGTCCACGCTATTGATGTAGAGAAGGGCCTCATCCTTGTTAAGGGTGCTGTCCCTGGTGCAACAAAGTCAACAGTCTTCCTCCGCTCTGCAGCAAAGCACGCGGTTTCTACGCACGTATCAAAGGCAGGTGCATAACTCATGGCGCTAACAGTCGACATTAAGAGCGCAGAGGGTAAGAAGGTTGGATCCAT
The DNA here is from genome assembly GCA_903854185.1 of uncultured Actinomycetes bacterium. GTDB lineage: Bacteria > Actinomycetota > Actinomycetes > Nanopelagicales > Nanopelagicaceae > PALSA-747. The sequence goes on along the minus strand of CAINVP010000029.1, from coordinate 20,199 downwards.
CGATCTTCCTTCAGATATCTTCGATACTCAAACTAATGTCCCACTCATCCACCAGGTAGTTGTTGCACAACTTGCAGCCGCTCGCGCTGGTACTGCAAAGGCAAAGACCCGCGCAGAGGTTAGTGGTACAGGTAAGAAGCCTCACGCTCAGAAGGGAACAGGTCGCGCCCGTCAGGGTTCTGTCCGTGCTCCACTTCAGCGTCACGGTGGTGTCTCGCACGGTCCAGTACCTCGTAAGTACGATCAGCGCACACCGAAGAAAATGATTGCAGCTGCACTCCGCGGATGTTTGAGTGATCGTCAACGTGAAGATCGTATTCACGTCATCGACAGCATCACATCAACTCCAACAACACAGGGTGCGATTACAGCTGTTCGTCAGTTCTCAGACCGTAAGAACCTTCTCGTTGTTCTAGCTCGCTCTGAGGATGTTGCGTGGCGTTCACTTCGTAACGCTGAGCACACCCACCTCATCGTTAACGATCAACTTAACGCGTATGACATCCTCAAGTCAGATGACATTGTCTTCTCTGAGGCTGCTATCCGTGAATTCATCGCAGGTCCAGCAAAGGTTGCATCTGCTATCGCTCGCGAAAGTGAAGTAGAGGTGTCAGCATGAAAGACCATCGCGATGTCCTTCTAGCCCCTGTTGTATCGGAGAAGTCCTATGGCCTTCTCGATCAGAACAAGTACACATTTATCGTTGCTCCAGACGCTAACAAGACTGAGATCAAGATTGCAGTCGAGAAGGTATTCGGAGTCAAGGTTCTCAGCGTGAACACCATGAACCGCGAAGGCAAGCGCAAGCGTGCCAAGGTCGGTTTTGGAAAGCGCAACGACACAAAGCGCGCAATCGTTCATGTCGCAGCCGGTGACCGCATCGATCTTTTCGGAGGTCCTGTCTCCTAAGGGAGCAGGGTCTAGAAGAAGCAGAGGAATATAAAAAATGGCGCTACGTAAACTCAAGCCAACGACACCAGGACAACGCGGTGCAAGCGTTCCTGATTTCGCTGAGATCACACGTACAACTCCTGAGAAGTCATTGGTTCGTCCAATTCACTCAAAGGGTGGTCGTAACTCAACCGGTCGCATCACAGTTCGTCACCAAGGTGGCGGACACAAGCGTGCTTACCGTCTCATCGACTTCACACGTAACGATAAGGATGGCATCCCAGCAAAGGTTGCCCATATCGAATACGACCCAAACCGCACCTCACGTATCGCACTTCTCCATTACGCAGATGGCGAGAAGCGTTACATCATTGCTCCTAACAAGTTGCAGCAGGGTGACAAGATTGAGAATGGTCCAGGCGCGGATATCAAGCCAGGCAATAACTTGCCGCTTCGCAATATCCCAGTAGGTACCGTTATTCACGCAATTGAACTACGCCCAGGCGGAGGAGCAAAGATTGCTCGTTCAGCTGGTGCATCAGTACAGCTCGTCGCTAAGGAAGGCCCATACGCACAACTTCGTATGCCTTCTGGCGAAATCCGTAACGTCGATGTTCGTTGCCGCGCAACTGTTGGTGAAGTTGGAAACGCAGAGCAGTCAAATATCAACTACGGAAAAGCTGGACGTATGCGTTGGAAGGGCAAGCGCCCAACCGTTCGTGGTGTTGTTATGAACCCTGTTGATCACCCACATGGTGGTGGTGAAGGTAGAACTTCTGGTGGTCGCCACCCGGTTTCACCTTGGGGTAAGCCTGAAGGCCGTACTCGTAAGAAGAAGGCTTCAGATTCCATGATCGTCCGCCGTCGCAAGTCCAATAAGAAGAGATAAGGGGCCCACTTCAGATGCCACGTAGTTTAAAGAAGGGTCCATTTGTGGACGGCCATCTCCTCAAAAAGGTAGATGCTCAAAATGAGAAGAACACCAAGAATGTTATTAAGACTTGGTCACGTCGCTCAATGATCATTCCATCAATGATTGGTCACACAATCGCTGTGCACGATGGTCGCAAGCACGTTCCAGTATTCGTTACAGAAGCAATGATTGGCCACAAGCTCGGTGAGTTTGCGCCAACTCGTACCTTCAAAGGTCACATCAAGGGTGACGATCGGAGAGCTAACCGTGGCTAAGAACGTACCTACAGCAGATCAGCTAGTTGCGAAGGCAATTCTTCGTAACATCCGCTGCACACCTCAGAAGGCTCGTCGTGTTGTCAACCTCGTCCGTGGAGAGCGCGCTGATACCGCCCTTACTACGTTGAAGTTCGCACCACAGGAGATCGGTGCAGACCTCTTCACACTTTTGAACTCTGCAATTGCAAATGCAAAGCAGAAGAACCCAGCACTTCGCGATCCATCAGAACTATGGGTCGTTGAGGCAACAGTGGATGAGGGCTTTACATTGAAGCGTTTCCGTCCACGTGCTCAGGGTCGTGGTTTCACAATCCGCAAGCGCACATCAAGCATCACATTGGTGCTCTCTGATGATCGTGGATACCGTTCAAATGGTCCACGTAAGGCGCCAGCAAATAAGAAGGCTGCAGTTGTAGCCGGTGAAGGGAAGGCCGAGTAAATGGGTCAAAAAGTCAATCCACACGGCTTCCGCCTTGGAATCACAACTGAGTTTAAGTCTCGTTGGTACGCCGACAAGCTTTACAAAGATTATGTGAAAGAAGATATCGAGATTCGTCGCAAGATGAGCAAGGGCATGGAGCGCGCAGGCGTCTCCCGCATTGAAATCGAGCGTACTCGCGAGCGCGTTCGTATCGATCTCTACACAGCACGCCCAGGCATCGTCATCGGTCGTCGCGGAACAGAAGCCGATCGCATCCGTCAGGATCTTGAGAAGCTCACTGGCAAGCAGGTTCAGCTCAACATTCTCGAAGTGAAGAACCCAGAGATTGATGCTCAGCTTGTTGCACAGGGAATCGCAGAGCAGCTCGCTGCTCGTGTCTCTTTCCGTCGCGCAATGCGTAAGTCAATGCAGGCAGCTCTCAAGGCTGGCGCAGAGGGTATCCGCGTACAGGTTGGTGGACGTCTTGGCGGCGCAGAAATCGCTCGCTCTGAGTTCTACCGTGAGGGTCGCGTACCACTTCACACACTTCGCGCTGATATCGATTATGGCTTCTATGAGGCACATACAACATTCGGTCGTCTCGGTGTAAAGGTCTGGATCTACAAGGGTGAAGTAATCGAGTCACGTGCAGAGCGTGCAGCTAACGCTCTTGCAGCAGCTCGTGCACCAAAGCCTTCACGTCCATCACGTCCTTCACGCCCACAGGGTTCTCGTTCAGAGGGTTCACGTTCAGAAGCTTCAGCTCCAGCAGCGCCAGTTGCTGCACCAGCTGCAACAACAGAGGGAGGCGAGAAGTAATGTTAATTCCTCGTCGTGTTAAGCACCGTAAGCAGCACCACCCAAAGCGCGCAGGCGCTTCAAAGGGCGGAACAACAGTCGCATTCGGTGATTTCGGAATTCAAGCGCTCGAGCCTGCATATGTGACTAACCGTCAGATTGAAGCTGCTCGTATTGCTATGACCCGTCACATCAAGCGTGGTGGAAAGGTCTGGATCAATATTTATCCAGATCGTCCTCTCACAAAGAAGCCTGCTGAAACTCGTATGGGTTCCGGTAAGGGTTCACCTGAGTGGTGGATTGCAAACGTCAAGCCAGGTCGCGTGATGTTTGAAATCTCTGGTGTTGCAGAAGATATCGCTACAGAGGCAATGACCCGTGCAATGCACAAGTTGCCAATGAAGTGCCGCGTAGTAAAGCGTGAGGAGTTCTAATGGCGAATATTGTTTCAGCAGAGACGTTACGCGCTCTCTCAACAGATGAGCTTGCAGTCAAGCTTGGCGAAGCGAAGGAAGAGCTCTTCAACCTTCGCTTCCAGGCAGCAACTGGCCAGCTTGAGAGCCACGGTCGCCTAACAGCGGTCCGCAAAGAGATTGCACGCATCTACACAATTTTGCGTGAACGTGAGCTAGGAATTGGAGGCGCAGCATGACCGAGACAACTCGCGGATTCCGCAAGACTCGTGAAGGCGTTGTAACAAGCGACAAGATGGATAAGACCGTAACAGTTCTTATCGAAGATCGCGTCAAGCATGGCCTGTACAGCAAGGTTATTGCGCGCTCACATAAGTTGAAGGCTCACGATGAGAATAACGAAGCCGGTATCGGCGATCGCGTTCTCTTGATGGAGACTCGTCCGCTCTCCGCGACAAAGCGTTGGCGCGTAGTGCAGATTATCGAGAAGGCAAAGTAGGGGGCTAAAGAATGATTCAACAAGAATCGCGACTTCGCGTCGCAGACAACACTGGTGCAAAGGAACTCCTTTGTATCCGTGTGCTTGGTGGTTCATCGCGCCGCTATGCCGGTATCGGTGACATCATCGTATGTACCGTCAAGGATGCAATCCCTGGCGGACAGGTAAAGAAGGGTGAGGTCGTTAAGGCTGTCATCGTTCGTACCGTCAAAGAGAACCGTCGTCCCGATGGTTCCTACATTAAGTTTGATGAGAACGCAGCAGTTATCTTGAAGGCTGATGGCGAACCTCGTGGAACACGTATCTTCGGACCAGTTGCTCGCGAACTCCGCGACAAGAAGTTCATGAAGATCATTTCATTAGCGCCGGAGGTGCTCTAATCATGGCGAAGATTAAGAAGGGCGATACCGTTCTCGTTATCGCTGGAAAAGATAAGGGCCTTACAGGCACTGTTCTCAACGTCAACAAAGATAGCGATCGCGTTACCGTTGAAGGCGTCAATCGTGTTACTAAGCACACGAAGGAAGACACCACAGAGCGCGGCGTTAAAGTCGGCGGCATCATCACTATGGAATCTCCTATCCACCTCTCCAACGTCATGTTGGTTGATAGTGATGGCAAGGCAACTCGTTTAGGTTCACGTGTTGATGATGAGGGCAAGAATGTCCGTATCTCACGTCGCACCGGGAAGGACATCTAATGTCAACAGTGACAGCTCCACGTCTAAAGACGCGCTACCGTGCTGAAATCAAGCCAGCCCTTAAGGCTAAGTTTGGTTACAAGAACGTGATGCAGATTCCTGGCTTGGTCAAGGTAATCGTCAATATGGGTGTCGGTGAAGCAGCTCGTGACTCGAAGTTGATCGAGGGCGCGATCCGCGACCTCACCATCATCACCGGTCAGAAGCCACAGGTAACTCGCTCACGTAAGTCCATCGCGCAGTTCAAACTCCGTGAGGGCATGCCCATTGGTGCACACGTGACGCTTCGCAATGATCGTATGTGGGAGTTTGCTGATCGCCTACTCTCCATCTCATTGCCTCGTATCCGCGACTTCCGCGGTCTCTCCCCAAAGCAATTTGATGGAAACGGTAACTACACCTTCGGTCTGACCGAGCAGGTTGTATTCCCAGAGATTGAGCAGGACAAGGTTGACCGTACCCGCGGTATGGATATCACCTTTGTTACTACCGCCAAGACAGATGAAGAAGGTCGCGAGCTCTTGAAGCAACTCGGCTTTCCATTCCGTGAGAACTAAGAGAGGCTCTTAATATGGCAAAGACATCACTCAAGGTTAAGGCCGCTCGTAAGCCTAAGTTCAAGGTACGTGGGTACACACGTTGCCAGCGTTGTGGTCGTCCACATGCGGTCTATCAGAAGTTCGGCATCTGCCGTATCTGCTTCCGCGAGATGGCTCACCGTGGTGAACTTCCTGGCATCACAAAGGCTTCTTGGTAGTACCAGCTCGACCAATATTTTTACCCCCACAACTAACTACGTGGCAGGTCCGGTAACCGCCGGAAACCGTTACGAGAAAGGCCAGAGGCCAACCGAATGACAATGACAGATCCGATCGCAGACATGCTTGCACGTCTGCGCAACGCGAACTCTGCTTACCATAATGAGGTAGCTATGCCCTCATCATCGGTAAAAGTTCGCATTGCCGAAATTCTTAAGCAGGAGGGATTTATCGCCGACTTTAAGGTCGAGACAAATGCCAACGGCTTTGGAAAGACACTTACCCTTACTTTGAAGTTTGGTTCTAACCGCGAGCGTTCGATTGCTGGACTCCGCCGCGTTAGCAAGCCAGGACTTCGCGTATACGCAAAGTCAACAGCACTTCCTAAGGTCCTTGGTGGCCTAGGCGTTGCAATCATCTCAACATCATCTGGTCTGCTTACTGATAAGCAAGCCAACAAGCAAGGGGTAGGCGGAGAAGTTCTCGCCTACGTATGGTGATCTGATGTCACGTATCGGTCGTTTACCTATTGCGATTCCATCAGGAGTCGAAGTCACTATTGCTGGTCAGAACATTGCTGTGAAGGGTCCAAAGGGTTCCCTCGCATTTGATCTGGTCTCGCCAATCTCTGTTACAAAGGAAGAGTCAACGCTTCTCGTTGTTCGTCCGGATGACAGCAGAACTGCACGTTCACTCCACGGTATGTCACGTACCATGGTCTCGAACATGATTGAGGGCGTTACAAATGGTTATTCGAAGACCATCAACATCGTTGGTGTCGGTTATCGCGTAGCTGAAAAGGGTAGAGATCTTGAGTTCCAACTCGGATACTCCCATAACGTTCCATTCGCAGCCCCAGAAGGAATCACTTTCAAGGTTGAATCACCAACAAAGTTCTCGATCTCAGGTATCGATAAGCAACTCGTTGGCGAAGTCGCTGCGAAGATCCAGAAGCTCCGTAAGGCAGATCCTTACAAGGGCAAGGGACTTCATCTCGACGGTGCAAAGATTCGCCGCAAGCAAGGAAAGACAGGTAAGAAGTAATGGCTATCGGTGTAAAGGTTGTTAAAGGCTCGGCACAGAATGCCCGCCGTCGTCGCCACTTCCGTGTCCGCAAGAAGGTCGTTGGCTCAGCATCACGTCCACGCCTTGTTGTCTCACGTTCATCTCGTCACCTCGTTGCGCAGATTGTCGATGATTCAATCGGTCAGACGCTTGTTTCTGCATCAACACTTGAGGCAGATCTTCGTAAGACTTCTGCAGATAAGTCTGCAAAGGCTCGCACTGTCGGTGCGTTGATTGCCGATCGCGCAAAGGCAAAGGGTATTTCTACAGTGGTCTTCGACCGCGGTGGAAGCAAGTATCACGGTCGCATCGCAGCACTTGCTGATGCAGCTCGCGAGAACGGATTGGACTTCTAATGGCAACTACTCCAGCAAAATCTCCTCGTGAAGATGGCGCAAAGTCAGATAACCGTGGCCCACGCCGCGATCGTCGTGACGGTGCTCCTGAGAAAGAGAAGAGCCCATACACAGAGCGCGTTGTCTTCATCAACCGCGTAGCGAAGGTTGTTAAGGGTGGACGTCGTTTCTCCTTCACAGCTCTCGTCGTTGTTGGCGATCAGAAGGGAACAATCGGCGTCGGCTACGGCAAGGCGAAGGAAGTTCCACAAGCTATCGCTAAGGCTGTTGAAGATGCGAAGAAGCAATTCTTCAAGGTTCCAGTTCTTAACGGCACCATTCCTCACCCAATTCAGGGTGAAGCTGCTGCAGGCGTAGTACTTCTTCGCCCAGCATCTCCAGGTACCGGTGTTATCGCTGGCGGCCCAGTTCGCGCCGTACTTGATTGTGTCGGCATCACCGATGTCCTCACCAAGTCACTTGGTTCAAATAACCCAATCAACATGGTTCACGCAACAGCTGCTGCACTCAAGGCCCTCGAGGCCCCACAGGCAATCGCTGCTCGTCGTAACCGCCCACTCGAAGATGTCGCACCAGCAGCAATTGTTCGTGCCATCGCAGCACAGGTAGGTGCATAATGCCTCGTCTAAAAGTTACTCAGCTTCGCTCCAAGGTTGGCGCTCGTCCAGAGCACCGCGAGACCTTGCGCTCTCTTGGTCTCAAGAGAATTGGCGACGTTGTTATTAAAGAAGATCGTCCAGAGATTCGTGGCATGGTTGTCGCCGTTCGCCACCTCGTAAAGTTTGAGGAGGTTGAATAAGAATGGTTCTTAAGGTTCATCATCTTCGTCCAGCCCCAGGCGCTAAGAAGGATCGCACTCGTAAGGGTCGCGGTGAAGCGTCAAAGGGTAAGACCGCAGGTCGTGGTGGCAAGGGAACTCGCGCACGTAACGTCGTTCGCGCAGGTTTCGAAGGTGGCCAGCTTCCATTGGTAATGCGTCTTCCCAAGCTCCGTGGCTTCAAAAACCCAGAGCGCGTGGAGTACCAGCCAGTGAATGTCTCAACAATCAACGCTCTCTTCCCTAAGGGTGGAGATGTCACAGTTGAGAATTTGGTCGCCAAGGGCGCTGCCCGCGATGGTCACCCAATCAAGGTTCTTGGTAACGGTGAGATTTCAGTCAAGGTCAACGTCGTGGTTCACGGCTTCTCCGCATCAGCATCTGAGAAGATTGCTGCTGCAGGCGGATCGATCGCAAAGCTCTAATCGGCTGTTGCAAGTAATCTATAAAAGCAGTACCCGGTAATTAACGAATTAAGACGGAATAGTCAGGAGTAAAGATGCTTTCAGCGTTCGGAAAGGCCTTTAGGACCCCAGACCTACGCAAGAAGATCTTCTTCACTCTCGCCATCATGGGGCTATTCCGTTTTGGTTCGATCGTGCCTACACCTGGCGTCTCTTACAAGAACGTTCAGCTCTGTTTGAAGCAGGCTAACAATGGTGGCCTCTTCGGTCTGATCAACCTCTTCTCTGGTGGAGCCCTTCTTCAGCTCTCAGTATTTGCTCTTGGCATCATGCCGTACATCACCAGCTCGATCATCGTTCAACTTTTGACCGTTGTGATTCCTCGCTTTGAAGCGTTGAAGAAGGAAGGCCAGTCAGGTACCGCCAAGCGCACTCAGTACACCCGTTACCTCACCATCGGTCTTGCAATCCTTCAGTCAACCGCCCTCATCGCTGTTGCTCGCACACCTGGTCGTCTCTTCAGCGGTTGCGCATCTGCAATCATCCCTGACACTTCATGGCCGCGCATCCTCACCATGGTCGCCGTTATGACTGCTGGCACATCAGTAATTATGTGGCTCGGTGAGTTAATCACAGATCGCGGTATCGGTAACGGTATGTCAATCCTTATCTTCACCTCGATTGCAGCTCGTTTCCCAACACAGCTCTGGTCTATCAAGTTGCAGAAGGGTCTCTTCGCATTCCTCTTCGTGACTGCGGTAGGAATTCTGACCATCGCAGCGGTGGTCTTCGTCGAGCAAGCACAACGACGTATTCCAGTCCAATATGCAAAGCGCCAAGTAGGGCGTCAGAGCTACGGCGGAACCAGTACCTATATTCCTATCAAGGTGAACCAATCTGGTGTTATCCCAGTAATTTTCGCATCATCACTTCTCTATATCCCATCGCTGATTGTGAACTTCTCTGGTTCATCAGCAAAGTGGGCGGTATGGATTCAGCAGAACCTCGTGAAGGGCGATCATCCAATCTATATCGCGCTCTACGCAACACTTATTATCTTCTTCACCTACTTCTATGTTGCCATCACATTTAATCCTGATGAGGTTGCAGATAACATGAAGCAGTACGGTGGATTTATTCCAGGTATCCGCTCTGGCCGCCCAACCGCTGAGTACCTCCAATATGTTCTCTCACGTATTACTGCGCCCGGCGCTCTCTACCTCGCAGTCATTGCAATTATTCCAATCATCGCCCTTGTCCTCTTCGGTGCAACGCAGAACTTCCCATTCGGTGGAACTGCAATCCTCATCGTCGTAGGCGTTGGTCTTGATACTGCGAAGCAGATTGAATCTCAGTTGCAGCAACGTTCTTATGAGGGATTCCTTCGCTAATGCGTCTGATCCTGGTAGGTCCACCAGGTGCAGGTAAGGGAACTCAAGCAGTTCATCTCGCCGCGCACTACAGCATTCCGCATATCTCTACTGGCGATATCTTCCGTACAAATATTAAGAACAATACCGAACTTGGCACCCTCGCTCAGTCATATATGGATAAGGGCGAACTCGTTCCAGACTCTGTAACCAATGAGATGGTGAAGGATCGCCTTACTTGGGACGATGCCCAAGCAGGCTTCCTTCTTGATGGCTTTCCACGCAACGTACTTCAAGCGGAAGTACTTCGCGCGGTGCTGGCCGAAAAATCGACACCACTTGATGCAGTTCTCGAGCTCAGTATCGATGATGCTGAGATCATCTCTCGTCTCTCAGGTCGTCGCACCTGCAGCCAGTGCAGTGCACCGTTTCATTCGCTCTTCAATCCACCCAAGGTCGAAAATATCTGCGATAACTGTGGGGGAGCGCTTATCCAGCGCGAGGATGATAAAGAGGCGACTATCGCTCGCCGCTTAGAGGTCTATGCCGAGCAGACAAAGCCGATTATCTCGTTCTATCGCAATGAGGGCCTCCTCATCACAACATCTGCACGTGGCGATGTCACTGAGATAACAGCTCGTGCAATTGCTGCCCTCACCGCGGCAGTCGTTCACTAATATAGTTTCATGGAAATCCAGATCAAATCTCTTGATGATCTCAAGAAGATGCGCCGTGCTGGAATAGTTGTTGGAGAGGCGCTCCTTCTCATGAAGGCCGCTGCCAAACCTGGAGTCACCACGTTAGAGCTAGATTCAATCGCTGCTCAACATCTGCGCGATCGTGGCGCAATCTCCTCATTCCTCGGTTACTACGGTTATCCCAATGTTCTCTGCGCTTCGGTCAACCACGAGATCGTTCATGGCATTCCAAATGAGCGCCCATTGCAAGAGGGAGATCTGCTCTCACTTGATTTCGGTGCAATTGTTGAAGGCTGGCATGGCGATTCAGCCATCTCCTTCGGTATTGGCGAGATTGATCCGGCTGATCAGAAACTGATGGATACCTGCGATGAGTCCATGTGGCGTGGAATTGCGGCGGCAAAGGTCGGGGGACGGCTCACCGATATTTCAGCGGCAATCCAGGGCTACATCGACTCCCAAGGGAAGTATGGGATTCTCCGCGAATACGGCGGCCATGGAATTGGTACTGAGATGCATCAAGACCCCCATGTCGTGAATTATGGGGAGCCGGGTCTTGGCCCGGAGCTGGTAGTAGGTATGGCCCTCGCCATTGAGCCGATGATCACCCGAGGTTCTGCCACAACGAAGGTCCTTAAAGATGAGTGGACCGTGGTCTCGGTCGATAAGAGCAATGGCGCCCACTTTGAACAGACCTTCGCCCTGATGCCAGATGGCAGACCCTTCGTCCTGACCAGCCTCGATGGTGGCGCGGCCCGCCTTGGCGCCCTCGGGGTCGAGATCTCCAGCCTGGTCGAGTAAAACCGGGGTAGTAGCCGGCTTTTAGCAGATGTGGGGCCAGATTGCCCCGATTTCCCGATTTCGACTCGCCCCGATAAACTTTTCCTCTGCTCAAATGGGCAATATTTCGAGATGTTAGTGGGTACTGCTTGGCTAAGAAAGATGGCGCAATCGAGATCGAGGGCTCCGTTGCCGAAGCTCTCCCGAACGCAATGTTTCGAGTAACGCTTACCAATGGACACGTTGTACTTGCACATATCAGCGGAAAGATGCGACAGAACTACATTCGTATCTTGCCGGAAGATCGTGTGATTGTAGAACTGAGTCCGTATGACCTCACCCGAGGTCGCATTATCTATCGTTATAAGTAAAGTTTTTTGTTCGACCAGAGTTTCTCATTAATCGGTGCAGTAGAAAAGTGAAAGTAGGAAGATCGTGAAGGTTAAGCCAAGCGTTAAGAAGATCTGCGATAAGTGCAAAGTCATTCGTCGTAACGGTCGCGTCATGGTGATCTGCGAGAACCTTCGCCACAAGCAGCGCCAGGGATAACTCCTCGCTCAAAGTTTTACAAGCAGTAATAAAAGTTAATACAGGCAAGAAATACGCGTGATGCGACTAGCGAGTAAATCCGCTAGACCCTTGGACCGGTAGGCCGAGGCCAGTTGAAAAACTGGGTGCATTGCGGAGGACCTTCCGGATAAACGAAAAAGGTAAACGATATGGCACGTCTAGTCGGTGTCGATCTGCCGCGCGAAAAGCGCGTGGAGATTGCACTTACATATATCTTCGGTATCGGTTTAACTCGTGCGCATGCAACTCTTGCTGCGACCGGAGTTAACCCAGATACTCGAGTCAAGGATCTTCAAGAGCCAGAATTGGCAAAGCTTCGTGAATACATTGAAGCAAATTATAAAATCGAGGGTGACCTTCGCCGTGAAATTGCTGGCGATATCCGTCGTAAAGTAGAAATTCAGAGCTACCAAGGCATCCGCCACCGTAAGGGTCTCCCAGTTCGTGGACAGCGCACACATACAAATGCGCGTACACGTAAGGGTCCTCGTAAGGCAATTGCTGGTAAGAAGAAGGAGACTAAGTAATGGCCGCTCCTAAATCAAAGACAGCAGCTGGTAAGGGCAAAGTTAAGCTCCGTAAGAAGGAGAAGAAGAACGTTGCCTTTGGACAAGCTCACATCAAGTCCACATTTAACAACACCATTATCTCTATTACTGATCCATCCGGCGCTGTGATCTCATGGTCATCTGCTGGTCAAGTTGGTTTTAAGGGCTCACGTAAGTCAACACCATTCGCCGCACAACTTGCTGCTGAGACCGCTGCAAAGCGTGCTCAAGAGCATGGTCTGAAGAAGGTTGATGTATTCGTGAAGGGACCAGGATCTGGTCGCGAAACCGCTATCCGTTCATTGCAAGCAGCTGGTTTGGAAGTCGGTGCCATCTCTGATGTCACACCTGCTCCACACAACGGTTGCCGCCCACCAAAGCCACGTCGAGTTTAAGGAAGGAAGAGAATAAATGGCTCGTTATACCGGAGCAGATTGCAAGCGCTGCCGTCGCGAAAAAGTAAAGCTCTTCCTTAAGGGCTCAAAGTGCGATGGACCAAAGTGTCCTATCGAATCTCGTCCATATCCACCAGGACAACATGGTCGTGGACGTTCCAAGGAATCTGAGTATCTCCTTCAGATGCGTGAGAAGCAGAAGCTTGCACGTATGTACGGAGTTCTCGAGAAGCAGTTCCGTGGTTACTACGAAGAGGCAAACCGCAAGCAGGGTAAGACTGGTGAGAACCTTCTTATCATCCTTGAGACTCGTCTCGATAACGTCGTATTCCGTGCCGGCTTTGCAAAGAGCCGCGACATGGCACGTCAGCTGGTTCGCCACGGTCACTTCTTGGTCAACGGACGTAAGGTAAATATTCCTTCCTTCCGCGTCACCCCAATGGATGTCATCGATGTAGTACCAGGCTCACTTGAGCTCACACCTTTCATCGTCGCATCAGCAGAGCTTGGCGATAAGCCAGTTCCAGCGTGGATGGAAGTTGTCGGATCACAGATGCGTATCTTGATTCACGGCGTACCAGTACGCACAGTGATCGATACTCAGATCCAAGAGCAACTCATCGTTGAGCTTTACTCCAAGTAATTGATGTCGGGCTCCTGCTACAACAGGAGCCCGTACACATCACTTACCGCACAGAACGACCACAATTAAATTTCATATCGTTTAACCGGAGATCAAATAGTGGATCTCCCCGACGTTCGGAGGAACTCAGTGCTTATTGCACAACGCCCCATCCTCACAGAGGAAGTAGTCTCAGAGCACCGCTCCCGGTTCATCATTGAGCCACTAGAGCCAGGCTTTGGCTATACCCTCGGAAACTCACTCCGCCGCACCTTGCTCTCTTCTATTCCTGGTGCAGCAGTAACGAGCATTAACGTTCATACCGCCCTCCATGAGTTCACAACTCTCACAGGCGTTAAGGAAGATGTCACCGAGATTGTTCTTAACATTAAGAACCTCGTGCTCTCATCTGAGAACGATGAACCAACTCTTATCTACATCAGCAAGAGCGGTGAAGGCGTTGTAACCGGCGCTGATATCGCAACATCTGCTGGCGTAGAAGTTCACAATAAGGATCTTCACATTGCAACGCTTAATAGCGAGGCAAAGCTTGAGATCACACTCACCGTTGAGCGCGGCCGTGGCTATGTCACAGCAGTTGCAAACAAGGTAACCGGCGCTGAGATTGGTCGAATCCCAGTGGATTCCATCTACTCACCAGTGCTTCGCGTGACCTACAAGGTCGAAGCGACCCGTGTTGAGCAGCGTACCGACTTCGATCGCTTGATCGTTGATGTAGAGACAAAGCAGTCCATCAAGCCATCTGATGCCATGGCATCGGCAGGTAAGACACTTGTTGAGCTCTTCGGTCTAGCCCGCGAATTGAACGTTAACGCAGAAGGTATCGAGATGGGGCCATCCATTCAGGATGCTGCTCTTGCTGCTGATCTTGCTCTTGCAATCGAAGAGCTCGACCTCACAGTTCGCTCATATAACTGCTTGAAGCGCGAGGGAATCCACTCTGTGGGCGAGCTCGTTGCACGTTCAGAGGCCGACCTACTCGATATTCGTAACTTCGGTTCGAAGTCAATCGATGAGGTCAAGGCAAAGCTCGCATCAATGAGCCTTCAGTTGAAGGACAGCCCAATCGGCTTTGATCCAACAAAGCACCACAACTACGGAACTGAATTCGACGATAATCTCGCCGATTCAGAGAACATCTAGGGAGTAAGCCATGCCAAAGCCAACAAAGGGTCCACGTCTCGGAAGTGGTCCAGCACATGAGAAGCTCTTGCTAGGCACTCTCGCTGAACAACTCTTCGAACACGGCAAGATCACAACAACAGAGGCGAAGGCTAAGCGCCTACGTCCTGTTGCTGAGAAGCTCATCACTGCTGCAAAGGCGGGCGGTCTTGCAGATCGTCGTCGCGTACTCGCAACAGTGAAGAACAAGGGCGTCGTACACACGCTCTTCACAGTGATCGCACCACGTTTCGCAACCCGTAACGGTGGATATACACGTATTACAAAGATTGGTCCTCGCAACGGAGATAACGCGCCAATGGCTGTTATCGAACTTACAGAGGATGCTAAGTAATAACGTCGCGCTGTAAATCGTAAAGAATATTTCGATGACGATACCCGCTCTCAATCCTGAGGGCGGGTATCGTCGTTTACGCATTGATATCGCCTACGATGGAACGCGCTATGCCGGTTGGGCGATACAGCCGGATTTCCCTACTGTGCAGGCCGAGGTAGAAGCGGCACTCTCACGGATTGCACGCACACATATTGGAACAGTCGTCGCCGGTCGTACCGATGCTGGTGTGCATGCCAGCGGGCAGGTGATTCACGCCGATATTCCACCGAAGCCAAAGTTCAATCGATACCATCCCCTTCAGCGAGAGTGGGATTTACCAAATTTCCACTATCGATTGAATCAAATCCTCCCGGAGGATATTCGCATCCTGAAATTGGATTTTGCGCCAGAGAATTTTCACGCTCGTTTTGGTGCGAGTGCGCGGCACTACCAATATCGCATTGCCGATAACAATGTGATCGTGCCGCCGTTGAAGCGCCTCAATGTCGCTACCTGGTATCGCCCGCTCGACCCTGATTTAATGAATGAAGCGAGCGCACAGCTGCTCGGTGAACATGACTTTGCCGCATTCTGTAAGTTTCGCCGTGCCGCAACAACGATTCGAACTCTGACCCAATTCGAGTGGTCGCGGGATGAGGATGGCTATCTCATCGCCGATCTTGCGGCGGATGCCTTCTGCTACAACATGGTACGAAACCTCGTCGGGGCCGCGGTCTGCGTAGGGGAGTCGAGATTCCCCGTTGAGTGGATAGTGAAGGTCCTCGCGGGCAAGGCTCGGGTCTCTGACTCGTATGTCTTTCCACCCCGGGGCCTCACCCTGACCCGAGTCGACTTTCCGCCTACCGGCCAACTCGCGACCCAGGTTGTGCGGGCGATGGCCCGCCGAGGGGAAGAGGGTTGAGCCCACGGAAGGGTCAATCCCGCTCATTTTGACCTCGATAGTGTATGGCAGGTAATCTTTACCCTCTTGATGGGCCATAAATATGGCACTTCAGATCTACATCAATACCGTTCTTCTAATTTGGAAAGAGAGACCTCGTGCGCACATTTACACCGAAGGCTGGTGACCAAGCTGCTCGTAAGTGGCATGTCATCGATGCAGAAGGAGTCGTCCTCGGTCGTCTCGCTACCCACGCAGCAACACTTCTCCGTGGAAAGCACAAGACCACATTCGCTCCGCATATCGATATGGGTGACTTCGTCATCGTTATCAATGCCGAGAAGGTTGTCTTGACCGGTAAGAAGACAGATCAGAAGTTTGCACACCATCACTCAGGTTTCCCAGGTGGTATGAGATCTATCGTCTACTCCGATCTTCTTAATCAGGATCCAACTCGTATCGTCGAGAAGGCAATCCTCGGAATGATCCCTAAGAACAAGCTTGGCCGCGTCGTCGGTTCAAAGCTCAAGGTCTACGCAGGTCCAACACATCCACACGCTGCGCAGAACCCATCACCATTTGTTTTCAAGCAGGTTGCACAGATTTCTCAAACAGCGAGCAAGAAGTAACGGAGCAAAATACAGATGTCAGATTTCGATACCAGCGTTGACTTCGGAAACGAAGAAGAGACACTTACTTCTTACTCAACCAGCACACCTTCAGCTGCAACCAATCGCCCTGCAATCAAGGCGCCAGGTGGCGGAACAGGTCGTCGTAAGGAAGCTGTAGCTCGCGTTCGCCTGATTCCAGGAACAGGTAAGTGGACTGTTAACGGAAAGACACTTGATGTCTACTTCCCAAATAAGGTTCACCAACAACTCGTCTCAGAGCCATTCCGCACAGTAGGTGCCGAGAACGGTTATGACGTTATTGCACGTATCAACGGTGGCGGAACATCAGGTCAAGCTGGTGCACTTCGTCTCGGAGTTGCACGCGCACTCAATGAGATCGATGTAGAGGCAAATCGCCCAGCGCTGAAGAAGGCTGGCTTCCTCACACGTGATCCACGTGTTATTGAGCGCAAGAAGTACGGCCTGAAGAAGGCTCGTAAGCGTTCGCAATACTCTAAGCGTTAATTTACGCCTTACTCGAAAGCGAGTATCAGTGGCACTCTTCGGCACCGACGGTGTAAGAGGGCTTGCTAATCGCGACCTCACAGCAGAGTTAGCTTTAGATTTAGCGGTCTCTGCTGCGCACATTCTTGGCGAGGTAACAACTTCCTCCAGACGTCCTCGTGCAATTGTTGGTCAAGACTCACGCGCATCAGGTGAATTCCTTGAAGCCGCTGTCGTTGCCGGATTAGCAAGTGCGGGTGTGGATGTATTTCGCGTAGGAACACTCCCAACACCTGCGATTGCTCATCTCGTTGCGGAGAGCGGGGCAGATCTTGGCGTCATGCTCAGCGCATCGCACAATCCCATGCCAGACAATGGAATTAAATTCTTCGCCAAGGGTGGCGGAAAGCTTGATGATGCGCTGGAAGCAAAGATTGAAGAGCGCCTCGGTGAAAGTTGGCAACGTCCAGTCGGCGTTGATGTGGGTCGAGTTGTAACTGATGAGAGTGCACAGGAGCGCTATATCTATCATCTGCTCTCATCTGTCAGCACCCCACTTCGCGGCTTAAAGATTGTGGTGGACTGCGCAAATGGTGCATCCTCGCGCGTCGCTCCAAAGGTTTATACCCGTGCCGGCGCAGAGGTCATAGCAATATCTGCCGAGCCAAATGGTTGGAATATCAATGAGAACTGTGGGAGTACCCACCTAGAGAATTTGAAGGCGCGAGTTATTGCTGAAGGCGCTGACCTAGGCATTGCTCACGATGGTGATGCAGATCGTTGCTTGGCAGTCGACGGTGATGGCAACGAGATTGATGGCGATTTCATCATGGCGATACTTGCTGAAGATATGAAGCGCGAAGGCACTTTAAAGAATAATCGCCTCGTAGCAACGGTGATGTCTAATCTCGGTCTAGTTCACGCCATGAAGAAATTAGGAATCGAACTGAGCACCACCGCAGTCGGTGACCGCTATGTCCTTGAAAAAATGGCTGAAGATAACGACAGCTTGGGCGGAGAGCAATCTGGTCATGTCATTCTCCGCAACCATGCAAATACTGGCGACGGAATTTTGACAGCACTTACCTTGATGCAAGTCGTCGTCCGAACCGGGAAGAGCCTGCGCGAACTTGCGGCGGTGATGGATCGCTTTCCTCAGGTGCTTATCAATGTGAAAGATGTCCAGAAAGAGAAGCTAGGGGCCACCACCTCAATCGCTGAACTGATAGCAAAGCGCGGCGCCGAATTTGGTGATTCTGGTCGTATCCTCGTGCGCCCCTCTGGAACTGAAGCGCTGGTGCGCGTAATGGTGGAGGCTGAGACTGATACTAAGGCGAGTGAAGTCGCAGAAGAAATTGCGGCGCTAGTAAGATTGGAACTCCAGTAAGGTAGTGAGATTCAACTTGTAGAGGGAGCCCGAGTAGATGTGCGGCATTGTCGGATACACAGGTAAAGAGAGCGCCCTCTCCCCAGTTCTTGAAGGCCTTCGCCGTCTCGAGTATCGCGGCTATGACTCTGCTGGAATTGCCCTCACGGTTACACAGGGCGCACCACTCTGGGTTGCAAAGCGCGCCGGAAAATTAGGAAATCTAGAGTCGACCCTTGATGTGGTCCCAGAATCGCATAGTGGCATCGGCCATACTCGTTGGGCAACGCATGGCGGGCCAACCGATTCAAACGCGCATCCTCACCTTGATAATGAGGGGAAGTTGGCGCTGATCCATAACGGGATCATTGAAAATTATGTCGAACTCCGCGCAAAGCTTGAGGCGCGTGGCCATACCTTTATCTCCGAGACGGATACAGAATCAGTCGTGCATCTACTCAGTGATGCTCGCAAAGCACATGCTGGTGACCTCGCAGCTGCGATGCGCGAGGTCTGCAAAGAACTCCGCGGCTCATTTACTCTCTTAGCAATTCATAGCGATGAGCCTGGTCGCATCGTTGGCGCTCGACGAAACTCACCTCTCGTTGTAGGTGTGGGCGATGGTGAGAACTTCTTAGCATCTGATGTCTCCGCCTTTATCTCTCATACCAAGCGCGCGCTAGAGCTGGGTCAGAATGAGGTAGTGGATATGAACGCCTCGGCCATCATCATCACAGATCTCGATGGCAATGTGCTTCCACATAAAGAGTACGAGATTTCCTGGGATGCAGCAGCAGCAGAACGTGGCGGCTACGACCACTTTATGTTGAAAGAGATTTATGAACAGCCAAAGGCGGTCGCAGATACCCTCATTGGCCGCACAGAAGGGTTAGATCCAGAGATTACGGCTGGGATTGATTTCAATGCCATTGATAAAGTCGTCATCATCGCCTGCGGAACAGCCTTTCATGCTGGTCTAGTCGGGAAGTATGCCATTGAGAAATGGGCTGATATCTCAGTCGATGTAGAGCTCGCCTCTGAATATCGCTATCGCGAGCCAAATGTGACATCGAAGACCTTAGTTATTCCTATCTCGCAATCAGGTGAGACGATGGATACGTTGATGGCCCTTCGTTATGCGAAGGAGCATGGCGCAAAGATTTTCTCGGTCTGCAACACAAATGGCTCAACGATTCCACGTGAATCTGATGCTGTTCTCTATACACATGCAGGACCGGAGATTGCGGTCGCTTCCACCAAGGCATTTCTCACCCAGCTCATCGCGATGTATCTCATCGCCCTACATATGGGGACTGAGCGGAAGAAGTTGAGCGCTTCAGAGCATGCGCTGCTAGCCGATGAGATCTCTTCACTTCCTTCCAAGGTGGAGCAAGTTCTTGAGACGGTCGAGCCGCTGCGCGAACTTACCCGTAAATTTAAAGATGCTACATCGATGCTCTTCCTTGGCCGCCATGTTGGTTTCCCAGCCGCTCTTGAAGGTGCGCTCAAGTTAAAAGAACTTGCATATATGCACGCTGAAGGATTTGCCGGTGGCGAACTTAAGCATGGCCCAATCGCACTTATCGACCAGGGAACACCAGTCATTGCAATTATGCCAAGTGTTGGTTCACTTCTTCACGAAAAGATGGCGAGCAATGTTCAAGAGGTAAAGGCTCGTGGGGCAATCATCATTGCAATCGGAGATGCCGATCTAGCAAGTGCCGACTACAAAGTTCGCATACCTTCAACGCACGAGTTCCTCTCACCGGTTCTTTCAGTAGTTCCGCTTCAAGTTATCGCCTACGAGATGGCTATTGCGCGTGGCAACGATGTTGACCAACCCCGTAATCTTGCGAAATCTGTAACGGTTGAATAGCAGGCGCTACGGTGTTTAAGGAACTCGCGCCTGAACGAAGGTACGAGATGAAGGTTGCGGCAGTTAAATCTGCAGTTCTCTTCATCGGATTTATTATCGTCAGCACGCTGGTTCTCTCGCGGAGCT
>CAINVP010000028.1 GCA_903854185.1 uncultured Actinomycetes bacterium | reverse complement strand
CTCCTGCGAGAGCAATCTACGACGACGCGAGAGACCGGCCATCAAATAGAGCGGAAGTGATAGAACTTCAAGAGCCACAAAGAGCGTGATGAGATCTGCGGCAATTGGAAAGAGCAACATTCCGCTCACGGCAAAGAGTGTGAGTGGATAAATCTCACTCTGTTCGTGCCCCTTTGAAATCGCGCTCTGTTCTTCTGCTGAGCCAGGAATAGTTGCCGCCTGCGCAGTGAAATTATCTCGGTCGGAGATGAGGAGAACACCAAGGATTGCAAGCAGAAGAATTGTGCCTTGAAAGAATATTCCGGTGCCATCAATAGCAACAGATGCGACCGCTGCCTGTCCTGAGACCTGGTGGCGAATGCGCCAGAGCGCGGCAAAGGCGCCGACAAGGGTCAAGAGCGTTACGGCAAGTTGAATTTTGGAGCGTGAGTACTTCGACTTAACAGTGAATACCGCTTCGACAAGTACGCCAACAAGTGCGCCGCCAAGGACGATGAGAATGGGCGCAAGTAGCGAGTAACTCAGTGATGGAGCATTCATGCTTACTTACCTGCCTTTGGAAGTGGATCGCTAAATCCAGCATGTGCCATGACCTGAGCGGTTGCTGGGTTTATCTGATTGATTACTGGCGTTGGATAGAAGCCAAGTAGTACCAAGAGGATCACAACTGGTGCAATCGCAATCTTCTCTCGCAGACCGAGATCGGTGAGGTTCTCATTGCCTGGAGTAGTTGGTCCATGAAGCGCCTTCTGGACTGTCAGCAGTACATAGAGCGCTGCTAGAACAATTCCAGTCGTTCCAATAATTGCTGCCACTGGATAACGAGTAAATGTTCCAACAAGAACGAGGAATTCGCTCACAAAGCTGGAGAGGCCAGGGAGGGCGAGCGCTGACATACCAGCAAGGAAGAACATCCATGCCATCACAGGCGTAACGCGTTGTAAGCCACCGAAATCATCAATCTTCGTTGAGCCACGACGAGCTGACATCCATCCTGCTACCAGGAAGAGCGCCGCGGTCGAGAAGCCGTGGTTAACCATATAGAGCGTCGCACCGGATAGACCTTGTGAAGTCATCGCAAAGATACCAAGGGTAATAAACCCAAAGTGGCTGATTGATGTGAACGCAATCAGGCCATTGATATCTCGTTGGCCGATTGCGAGAAAGGCGCCGTAGAGAATTGAAATGAGCGAAAGGATGATGATGAGCGGGGTAAAGGTATGAGAGGCATGTGGGAAGAGCGTGAGGCAGAAACGGATCATGCCGTAGGTGCCGACCTTATCGAGAACACCCAGTAAGAGAACGGAAGTCGCTGGAGTTGCGCTCTTCGCTGCGGTTGGAAGCCAGGTGTGAAGTGGCCATAACGGTGCCTTTACCGCAAATGCGATGAAGAAGCCGAGGAAGAAGAGATTCTCCGTCAAACTATTTAGCTGGAGGTGTGAGAGCGTGGTCAAATCAAATGTTCCACCAATCTGACCCTCAGCAGTTACATAAAGTCCGATTAAGGCGGCGAGCATCAAGAGGCCACCGAAGAGGCTATAAAGCAGGAACTTCATCGCTGCTGCGGCGCGCTCACCGCGACCATATCCACCGATCAGGAAGTAGACCGGGATCAACATTGCTTCGAAGATGACATAGAACAAGAAGACATCAGTTGCTGCAAAGACACCAATCATCATGGTCTCAAGAACAAGCATCAGAATGTAATAAGTACGGGAGCTCCAGCGGCCGCCTTCGGACTCATTCCAACTAGCTAACATGACAACAGGTACAAGCAATGTGCTGAGCAGGATCAATACGAGGGCGATGCCATCAATACCGACTTGATAGCGAATTCCAAAACTTGAAATCCAACTATGACTCTCTACAAATTGAAAACCCGAGAGATTTGTCTTAAAGCGAAGCGCCATAAGAACTGAAACCGCAAAAGTTACAATGCCACTTCCGAGGGCAATTGACTTGATTGCCTTTACATTTTCACCAGGGACTGCGAAGAGTCCAAGGGCTCCTACTAGCGGTAGGAGCATAAGTACTGTCAGAAGGCTCACAGAGTCACCACCCAAATCGTTGCAACGAGGGCAAGTGCGCCTAACGCCATTATCAGCGCGTAGGAGCGAACATAGCCATTTTGAATCTTCTTAGAGGAGTACGAGAGGTACTGGACGAGCCAGGCGATACCGCGCACTGTGCCATCAATGACATTTTCATCAGTCTTGACTAATGCCGTTGTCAACGCCTGTCCAGGACGGACGAGGAGCAAGTCATTGAGATCGTCTTGACCAAGATCGCGACGTGCTGCCTTGGTAAAGAGAGAGACCTTCTCGGGGGCAACTACCGGAACATCGGCGCGATACTTCAAGAAGGCATATCCCGCGCCAAGTACCACTACTGCAAGTGCAAGCAATGAGACCACTATCGGCTTCATCAACTCTTTCTCGCTATGGAAGTTTGCCGAATTAACGACAGGTGCAAGCCAGTTCACTAGCGCGTTTCCAGAATTAAAGAGGAAGCCAGATGCGACGGAACCGATAGAGAGAACGACCATAGGAATCCACATCAGCGATGGTGATTCATGCGGATGCGCTTCATCATCCCAACGACTCTTACCGGTGAAGGTCAGAATAAATACTCGGGTCATATAGAAAGCTGTGATTGCTGCGCCAAGAAGCGCTGCGCCACCAAGCAACCAACCCTTAGCTCCCCCGGCATTAAAAGCGGTCTCGATGATCTTATCTTTCGAGTAAAAGCCAGCAAATGGTGGAACTCCAATGATGGCGAGGTAACCAAGACCAAATGTTGCTGCGGTGATTGGCATCGCCTTACGGAGAGCACCGTACTTACGCATATTTACTTCATCATTCATGCCATGCATAACTGAACCAGCGCCAAGGAACATGCTCGCCTTGAAGAAGCCATGTGTAAGAAGGTGCATAATTGCAAAGGCGTAACCGATTGGGCCAAGGCCAGTTGCAAGAATCATGTAGCCAATCTGCGACATCGTCGATGCCGCTAGCGCCTTCTTAATGTCATCTTTCGCAGTACCGACAATTGCTCCGAAGAGCAGTGTGATGGCGCCAACGATGACGACCAGAACTCGGGCGGTTGGGGAGGCATCAAAGATGAAGTTCGAACGGGTGATGAGATAGACGCCAGCGGTAACCATCGTCGCTGCGTGAATAAGAGCAGAGACCGGAGTCGGACCAGCCATCGCATCCCCAAGCCATGACTGCAATGGGAATTGCGCTGACTTTCCTGTGGCAGCAAGCAGAATCATTGCTCCAAGCGCGGTGAGTGCTGCTGTTGAGGCATGAGGTACGCCAGCTTTAACGCCATCAAAAGAGACCGAGCCGAATTGGGCAAATGCGATCATGATGGCGAGTGAGAGGCCGATATCTCCAACGCGGTTAGCGACAAAGGCCTTCTTCGCAGCGACTGCGTACGCCGGACGTTCATTCCAAAAACCAATTAAGAGGTATGAGGCAAGACCCACGCCCTCCCAACCGACATAGAGGTTGAGATAAGAATTTCCAAGGACGAGAAGTAGCATCGCAGCAACAAAGAGGTTGAGATATGCGAAGAATCTTCTACGGTCACGATCATGCGACATATAAGCAATGGAATAGATATGGATCAGCGTGCCAACGCCGGTAATCAGGAGAACAAAGCAGATGGAGAGTTGATCGAGAAGCAGAGCTGCATCGACTTTGAAAGAGCCGACGGAGATCCAATTAAAGAGAGTCTGCACCGATGAGCGGGCGGCACCTTCCCGCGAGCGCATGGCGAAGAACTCGCTGAGGCCGATAAGAAATGTCGTCGCGGAGACTGCAGTTGCTACGTAGTGGCCCCACTTATCAGCGATACGTCCAAGTAGAAGAAGAAGTGCGCTGCTAAAGAGTGGTAGCGCAATCAGATAGACCAGATGTGTACTAGATGTCATGGTTATCGCTTCAACAAACTGGCATCATCAACTGATGCCGATCGACGGGAGCGATACATCGTCACGATAATCGCTAGACCAACCACGACTTCACAAGCAGCAACCACCATCGTAAAGAATGAGGCAACCTGACCATCAAGTGTTCCGTGGAGACGAGAGAAAGTTACGAATGCGAGGTTGCAAGCGTTCAACATCAGTTCGACGCACATGAAGACAACGATGGCATTACGGCGAATCGTTACGCCCACGGCGCCAATCGTAAAGAGAATTGCCGAGAGATAGAGGTAATTCGAGATATCCATTAGTTCTCCTCTTCAATCTGAGGCTTCATCTCAAATGGGGTTGAGACAATCATGTCGCCGCGAGCTTCAAGCGTTGCCGAGATTGATTCCGCTGCAACTGAACCATCAGGCAAGAGCGCTGGTACATCGACCGCGTTATGTCGAGCAAAGACACCCGATGGCGCAAGGCCAGCAGTTGCGGAGAGGGATTCTCCGCGGAAGCGAGCGGTTGAAAGAAAACGCTGGGATGGGCTGCTCTTCGGCGTATGCGCCAAGACCATCGCGCCAAGCGCCGCAGTAATCAAGAGCGCCGAAACAACTTCAAAGGCCCAGACATATTGAGTGAAGAGTTCTTGGGCAATTCCCTGCACATTTCCAGCTGAGTTACTCACTGTGAGTCCGATAGCTTCGTGCGGAACGATTGCTCGACCGATAAGTGAGGTGAGTAATCCACCAAGTCCGAGCGCCGCAGCGAACGCTGCACCGCGTTGACCCTTGATGTTCTCAACGAGAGATCCGGATGAATCAACACCAACGAGCATAAGGATAAAGAGGAAGAGCATCATGACTGCTCCGGTGTAGACAACTACTTGAACAATTCCAAGGAAGAGCGCATCTTGGGCGATATAGAAAATCGCTAATGAAATCATGATCCAGGCAAGTAACAGGGCGGAGTGAACCGCCTTCTTCACAACCAACATTCCCACTGCTGCAAGAACTGCCAGCGGAGCAAGAATCCAGAACTGAACCGCCTCTGGGGTCTTCGTTGCGCCAATCGTGAGCGCAGCGCTAAATAAGTTATGCATGTGAATTCGTCTCCTGTGATGGGTGCGAACCTGGTACTTCCCCACGGTAATACGTCGTATCGGTTGATCCGGGATACATTGGATGTGGAGGTTGCAACATTCCCTGCCGAAGTGGTGCAAGCAGATCTTCCTTCTCGAAGATCAACTTTTCACGGGTGCTATCGGCAAGTTCAAATTCATTAGACATGGTGAGTGCGCGGGTTGGACAAGCTTCAATACAGAGTCCGCAGAAGACGCAGCGGAGATAGTTGATCTGATAGACCTTGCCATAACGCTCGCCCGGCGAGTACTGCTCCTCTGGAGTATTTGTTCCACCCTCAACATAGATTGCGTCAGCAGGACAAGCCCACGCGCAGAGTTCGCAGCCGATGCACTTTTCGAGGCCATCAGGGTGGCGATTAAGTTGATGGCGACCATGGAAACGTTCTGCCGTTGGCGCCTTCTCAAAGGGATATTGCACGGTGTTGACCTTCTTGAACATGGTGATGAAGGTGACCCAGAAACCTTGTAGTTGCTTGAAGAAGCTGCCAGCTACCTGCTCGGTAATCGGTGCGCTCTCGGATTCAGCCTTCGCAAGACCAAAATCTTCGCGCTTATTGATCTCTGAATTTTCAGCCATTGATATATTCCGATCGAGTGATGGATGGAACTGGGAACGATGGTGCAGGAAGTTCAGGTTCTACCGCATTTGCCTTAGCTCGCTTTACGCTCCACTCGCTAAAGGTGAATCCAGCCATAATCAAGAGAAAAACTCCGATTCCAAATCCCATAATTGCAATGCGAGATGCATTGCGCATCTTCAAGAGATGGAAGGTGGAGCCAACCATGATCCATACGAGTGAGGTTGGGATGAGTACCTTCCAACCGAACTTCATGAACTGGTCATAACGCATTCGTGGCAGCGTTCCGCGTAGCCAGATGAAGATAAAGAAGAAGGCGAGAACCTTGCCTAGGAACCAGAACAATGTGAACCAGCCGCCAAGCCAGTTCTCGGTAAAGCCAAGTCCTGGTAGTGCGTGATATCCACCAAGGAAGAGCGTTGTCGCAAGTGCAGATACGCCCATGATATTTACATATTCTGCCAGGAAGAAGAGCGCAAACTTGAGTGAGGAGTACTCAGTATGGAATCCACCAACAAGTTCACCTTCTGCCTCGGCTAGGTCAAATGGTGCGCGATTCGTCTCACCAACCATGGAGATCAGATAAATCACAAATGATGGAAAGAGAATGACGGCATACCAACCATGCGCTTGAGCAGCGACGATATCGGCGGTTGACATCGAACCGGCATACATAAATACAGCGACGAGTGAGAGACCCATCGCTACTTCGTAAGAGATGACCTGAGCGGATGAGCGCAGACCTCCGAGAAGTGGATAGGTAGAACCTGAAGACCAACCAGCAAGAACGATTCCGTAGACGCCGACCGATGCAATAGCTAAGACATAGAGCACGCCGACTGGGATATCCGTAAGTTGTAGCGCTGTCGTATGACCAAAGAGTGAGACCTTGCCGGTCATCGGCATCACTGCAAATGCCATAAAGCAAGTAGTTGCGCTGATGATTGGTGCAATGACGAAGACGATTCGGTCAGCCGCTTTAGGAATAATGTCTTCCTTGAGCGCTAACTTCACGCCATCAGCCAGTGATTGGAGCAGACCAAATTTACCAACGCGATTCGGACCCACGCGCATCTGCATCCGCGCAACGATGCGACGCTCGGCCCAGATAGCAAAGAGGGTAAGCAGAACGCAGATAACGAAGGCAATCAGACCCTTGATCGCTGAGATCCAGCCTGGGTCCATTCCAATTAACTGACTGATAGTCATGCTTTTACCACCGTTACTAGGACGCCACGGCCTGCACCAAATGTGACGATACTTTGTGATCCGATTGAGTTGCGTGGAACCCAGACTTTCTCATCAGCAATATCACCGATGGCAACTGGCAGCGTGATGGTGCCGCGCTCGTGTGTTACCGAGACGCTATTGCCATCTA
This sequence comes from uncultured Actinomycetes bacterium, assembly GCA_903854185.1. Classification (GTDB taxonomy): domain Bacteria; phylum Actinomycetota; class Actinomycetes; order Nanopelagicales; family Nanopelagicaceae; genus PALSA-747. The sequence continues at coordinate 17,016 of CAINVP010000028.1, read as the reverse complement.
CGACTCCGAGTGTTGCTGCGCGCGCCGCCGAGATAACAACTGTTGCTGGCCGAGCAGTACCCGCAAGATTCTCTTCACCCTGTTGGAGAGTGCCGAGGTCGAGAAGTAGGCGCCATGATTCAAGAGTTGCCTGATTTCCAGTTGGTATTACCTCAGGCGCCAGCGACTGCGTTGGGGCGGTCACCGTTGCACCATCCCAATGACCAAGGCTCTCAATTTCACGTGCGGTAGCAGCAACCGTTGGTAGATTGATTGGACGCTTCATCTCATCAGCGAGCATGGAGAGAATACGAACATCACTACGTGTGAGCGAATCTTCTAGTGCGCGATCGAAGGCGCGAGTGCGGCCCTCCCAGTTCAAATATGAGCCGCTCTTCTCGATGACAGTTGCCACTGGAAGTACAACATCTGCAATCGCAGTCATTGCCGAATGAGAAATTTCTAGGCTGACGACAAAGCTATTAAGCATTGAGGTGAGCGCCTCTGATGAGATATCCATCGGATCGACACCACCGACAACGACGGCACCCAATTCGCTGCGATCAAGGGCTCGGAGAATCTGATCCGTTGTTCGTCCAGCCTCGGCCGGAAGAGTCGAAACGCCCCAAGCGCTCTGAATATCAACACGAGCAGCGGCATCAGTTACTGGCCGACCGCCCGGAAGAAGATTTCCAAGTGCCCCTGCGAAGAGCGCACCGCGCTCACCCGCTCTACGTGGAACCCAACCCAGCTTTGCACCGCTCTGTTGAGCCAGAGCAGCGACGCTTGAGAGAAGTCCAGGTGTCTCGTGCGCACGTTCGCCCACGAGAATGACTGATTTTGCAGTGAGCTCAGAGAGTTCAGAGATGTTGTTGATGCGAATTGCGCCGAGCTTCTCACTGCCACGTGAAGAATGCGATGCCAGCGTTGTGACCTTGAGGCCACGCTTTCTCGATTGCTTGTAAAGACGCAAGAAGACGATTGGTGACTCATCTTCTGGGTCGAATTCGATAAGTGCCACCTGGTCGGCCTTATCAATATCGCGATACGTGGTCGAAAGGTTTGTCACGATTGCAGCAAGGAATTCACTCTCTTCTACCGAATTTCCACGTGAACGGAAATCGATATCGTTTGTGCCAAGAGATATGCGGGCAAATTTGCTGTAACCGTAAGCATCTTCAGTTGTGAGGCGTCCGCCTGTGAGAACTGCTGCGCGCTTTCCGGCAAGGCCGGCAGCTGCTGCGGCAATTGCTTCTGGCCACGATGCCTCATGGAGTTCGCCATCTGTTCCACGTAGAAGTGGAGTTGTGATGCGCTCACGACTGGAGATGTATTTAAATCCCCAGCGACCCTTATCGCATGACCACTCTTCATTTACTGAAGCATCTTCACCAGCAAGGCGTCGAAGCGTCTTGCCGCGGCGAACGTCAGTACGAAGGTCGCAACCAGATGCACAGTGTTCGCATGCTGACGGTGTCGAGACGAGATCGAATGGGCGAGCGCGGAAGCGGTAAGAGGCACCCGTCAGCGCACCTACTGGACAGATTTGAACAGTATTTCCGGAGAAGTATGAGTTGAACGGATCCTTCTCGTAAATTCCAACCTGCTGCAACGCGCCACGCTCATTAAGAGTAATGAATGGATCTCCAGCAATCTGTTCAGAGAATCGTGTGCAACGTGCGCAGAGAACGCAGCGCTCTCTGTCGAGAAGCACCTGAGATGAGATATTGATTGGCTTTTCGAAGGTGCGCTTGACGCCTTCATAACGCGACTCTGGGCGACCATTACTCATCGCCTGATTCTGAAGCGGGCACTCTCCGCCCTTATCGCATACCGGACAATCAAGTGGGTGGTTGATAAGTAAGAACTCCATGATTCCCTTCTGTGCTTTATCAGCAACAGGAGAGGTGAGTTGAGTCTTAACAATCATTCCGGTCTCAACCGGAATGGTGCAGGAAGCTTGTGGTTTAGGGAAGGCGCGACCGTTGATCTCGATATCTACCAGACATTGGCGGCAAGCACCTGCTGGGTCTAAGAGCGGGTGATCGCAGAAACGTGGGATCTGAATTCCTAGCTTCTCTGCGGCGCGAATGACCAAGGTGCCCTTTGGAACAGTTACCTCAAAGCCATCAATGACGCAGGTGATCATCTCTGTGGTCTCTACATTATTTGTCATTCGTTACCCGCCGTAGATGTAAAGAGTGTGGAAGCTGATGAATCAAATGGGCAGCCACCTTGATCAAGATGCTGTTGGTACTCATCACGGAAGTACTTCATGGACGAGAGGATTGGGCTAGCAGCACCATCGGCAAGTGCGCAGAATGAGCGACCAGCAATGTTGTTAGTGAGATCAATGAGCTTATCGAGATCTGCAGTCGTTCCTTCGCCAGCCTCTAACTTCTTCATCGCTTGAACCAACCACCACGTGCCCTCGCGGCAAGGTGTGCACTTTCCACAAGACTCGTGCTTGTAGAACTCTGTCCAGCGAAGGACTGCGCGCAAGACACATGTTGTCTCGTCGAAGATTTGAAGTGCTTTAGTTCCAAGCATTGAACCGGCAGCGGAGACACCTTCATAATCAAGCGGCACATCGAGATGCTCTGCTGTAAATAACGGTGTTGATGAACCGCCTGGTGTCCAGAATTTCAGAGTATGACCTTTACGAATACCACCAGACATCTCTAACAATTCGCGGAGGGTTATTCCAAGTGGTGCTTCGAACTGTCCAGGATTTGTTACATGGCCAGAGAGTGAGTACAGAGTGAAGCCCTTCGACTTCTCGGTACCCATCTTCTGGAACCACTCAACACCATTTGCAATGATTGCCGGAACGGATGCAATGGATTCAACATTGTTAACAACAGTTGGGCGCGCATAAAGTCCCGCAATTGCTGGAAATGGTGGGCGTAGACGTGGCTGGCCACGGAAGCCTTCGAGTGAATCCAAGAGCGCCGTCTCTTCACCGCAGATATACGCGCCTGCGCCTACATGGAGAACGAGCTCGAGGTCGTAACCCTTCTTCACATTCTTTCCGAGTAGCCCAGCTTGATAAGCATCATCAATAGCTTGTTGCAGGCGGCGAACCACATGCACTACTTCGCCACGGATATAAATAAATGCATAGTTAGCTCGGATCGCATAGGAAGCGATAATCATTCCCTCAATAAGAGAGTGCGGGTTAGCCATCAAGAGCGGCATATCTTTACATGTGCCTGGTTCTGACTCATCTGCATTCACTACCAGGTAATGCTCTTTATTATCGCCCTGCGGAATAAAAGACCACTTTGTTCCAGTTGGGAAGCCAGCGCCACCACGACCGCGCAGTCCAGAATCTTTTACAAGATTAATAACATCGTCTGGCTCCATCTTGAGCGCCTTTGCCGATGCCTTATAACCACCATTACGTTGGTAACCGGCGAGCGTGTAGGAATCTTCTTCATCCCAGAATGCTGAGAGAACCGGGGTTAACTGAGTAGTCATTACTTCGCGCCCTTCGCCTTCTTTGAGAGCTTTAAACCAAGTAGTGAAGCTTTACCTGCAGATGGGCCTTCATTGGCCAGGCCATCAGAGATTCCAGCGAGAACTGCTGAGTTCTCTTTCCAAGTACGTAGCTTCTTCGGACCGCGAGTTGGCCCCTTAGGATTTCCGGCACGAGCACCGTCGACGAGTGCTTTAACAGATTCTGGCGTCTGGTTGTCATAGAACTCCCAATTCACCATGACAACCGGTGCGTAATCGCACGCTGCGTTGCATTCAATTCGCTCGAGGGAGACCTTGCCATCAGCGGTGACTTCATCATTTCCGATACCGAGATGCTTGCTTACTTCATCATAAATCTGATCGCCACCCATAACGGCGCAGAGCGTGTTGATACATACGCCTACGTGATACTCACCGACTGGGTGTGGCTTGTACTGGGTGTAAAAAGTGGAGACAGCGGTAACCTCAGCGGTACTTAACTCAAGGAGTTCTGCAATCTTCTCAATACCTGCTTCCGTAACATAGCCGGAAACCGATTGCACATAATGCAGGAGCGGCATGATTGCCGACCGCTTACGTGGATACTTCGCAATGATGGTACCCATCAACTCTAAATCTTTATCGGAGAAGGCCATTAGCGATCAACACCTCCCATAACTGGATCGATAGAAGCAACTGCGGCGATGATGTCAGCGACCATTCCGCCCTCTGACATCGCTGCTGTTGCTTGGAGATTGTTAAAAGATGGTTCGCGGAAGTGAACCCGGTATGGACGAGTTCCACCATCGGAGACGAGATGGACGCCAGTCTCACCACGTGGTGATTCGACTGCTGTGTATACCTGGCCAGCAGGAACACGGAAGCCCTCTGTCACAAGCTTGAAGTGATGAATGAGCGCTTCCATTGACTCGCCCATGATTTCGCGGATGTGATTGAGTGAGTTACCCATTCCATCAGCGCCGACCGAGAGTTGTGAAGGCCAAGCTATCTTCTTATCGGCAACCATTACTGGCTGACCCTCAAGTCGATCTAACTTGTCACATGCCTGTTCGATGATGCGTAGTGACTGCTCAAGTTCGCCCATGCGGACAAGGAAGCGGCCATAGACATCGCAACTATTTGCAGTGACTACATCGAACTCGTAATTCTCATAACCACAATATGGCTGCGTCTTACGGAGATCCCAGGCAAGTCCAGCAGAACGAAGTACAGGGCCGGTGATTCCGAGGGTGGTGCAACCTGCAAGATCGAGATAACCGATGTGCTGAGTTCGCTTCATCCAAATAGTATTTCCAATGAGTAACTTCTCATTATCTTTAAAGTTGGTACGTAGTTGCGCAACGGTCTCGCGAATCTTCGCGACGCCACCAGTTGGAATATCTTGGGCAACTCCTCCTGGACGGATATATGCCATATTCATGCGAAGGCCAGAGATCATCTCAAAGAGATCAAGGACGAGTTCGCGTTCGCGGAATGCGAAGATCATTGGTGAAAGTGCGCCAAGTTCGAGCGCACCGGTACCAAGCGCCACCATATGCGATGAGATGCGATTCAGTTCCATCATCAAGACGCGGATAACGCTTGCGCGTTCTGGAATTTCGTTTGTTATTCCAAGGAGCTTCTCTACTCCCAGGCAGTAAGCAACCTCATTGAAGATTGGCGCTAAATAATCCATACGGGTTACAAAGGTGACGCCCTGTGTCCACGTGCGGTATTCAGTGTTCTTCTCAATACCAGTGTGGAGATAGCCGATTCCACAACGCGCTTCAGTAACGGTCTCACCCTCGAGTTCCAAAATCAGGCGAAGTACGCCGTGGGTTGATGGGTGCTGCGGTCCCATATTTACAACGACGCGCTCTTCCTTCGTTGCACCAATTTCAGTAGCGAGCGCATCCCAGTCGCCGCCAGTTACAGAGTAGACGCGACCTTCTGTTGTCTCGCGTGAGGATGCGTATGGATCTGCATAGGTGCTCATCGGTATGACCTCCGCTCACTTGGTGCAGGCGTGGTAGCGCCCTTGTATTCAACGGCAATTCCACCGAGTGGATAATCCTTGCGCTGAGGGAACCCCTGCCAGTCATCAGGCATCAAGATGCGAGTCAGTGCAGGGTGGCCATCAAAGACGATGCCAAACATGTCGTACGTCTCGCGCTCGTGCCAATTCATTCCACCCCAGACTTCAACGAGTGAAGGTAGATGTGGATTGGATGCAGGAACTGCAACCTCAAGACGTACCCGACGGTTATGTGTCATAGATAGAAGTTCGTAGACCGCATGGAATTCGCGATCTGTCTCATCTGGATAATGCACACCATTTACTCCCAGGCCATATTCAAAGCGCAACTTCTCGTTATCGCGAAGTGTCGTTGCAACTTCACGAAGTTTTGCAGCCTTTACAAAGAGAGTGAGCTCTCCGCGATCAACCACGATCTTCTCGATCGCATCGTTGAACTCTGGGTAGGCGCGTTCTAGATCATCAGCAAGATCATCAAAGTAAGAACCAAATGGTCGCTCGCTAGAACCCGCTGAGTGAACTGCGCGTACTAAACCGCTAAAGCCTGAGGTATCGCCTGTACCGTGGACGCCAAAAGCGCCAGTATCTTCACTCACGCAAGTAGCCCCTTCAATTGATGAGTTGGCTTTGCGGCAAGTGCTGCAGCTTCAACTTCGCGAATAATATCTTCGCGGTTTGATCCGAGCTTGGTATTACTAATCTGCTCGTGAAGCTTCAAAATAGCGTCAATTAACATCTCTGGGCGAGGTGGGCAACCAGGAAGATAGATATCTACTGGTACCACATGATCTACGCCTTGAACGATTGCATAGTTATTGAACATTCCACCCGAAGAAGCGCACGCACCCATTGCGAGTACCCACTTTGGCGCAGGCATTTGATCATAAATCTGTCGAAGAACAGGTGCCATCTTGTTAGAGACGCGGCCAGCGACAATCATCAGATCAGCCTGGCGTGGGGATGCGCGGAAGACCTCCATGCCAAAGCGTGCAAGGTCATGCTTTCCTGCACCAGCGGCCATCATCTCAATCGCACAACAGGCCAGACCAAATGTCGCCGGCCAGAGCGATGACTTACGCATGTAACCTGCAAGGTCTTCGACTGTTGTCAGTGCGAAGCCACTTGGTAATGACTCTTCTAAACCCATGATTAGTCCCATTCCAATCCACCGCGGCGCCAGACATAGGCATACGCGACAAAGACAGTGAGGATAAAGATGACCATCTCAACGAGCCCAAAGAGTCCGAGCTTGTCGAAGGTGACAGCCCATGGGTACAAGAAGACAATCTCGATATCGAAGACGATGAAGAGCATTGCGGTGAGGAAGTACTTCACTGGGAATCGTCCGCCACCTGCTGCTTGCGGGGATGGCTCAATTCCGCACTCGTAGGCCTCTAACTTGGCGCGGTTATAACGCTTAGGGCCGGTTACTGCTGCTGCGACAACGGAGAAGGCCGCAAAGCCAAATCCAATGGCGCCGATAACCAGAATCGGTACATAGGGATTCATGATTGGTAAGTCTAAGGGGTGAGGGCGCTCAGGTTGGAATGACCTGCGACACAGAGAGCGGGGCTAGCCCTTGAAACCGATATGGACTGCCACGATGCCAAAGGTCAGGTTCTGCCAGGCGATGCTCTTCCAGCCAGCTTGCGCCATCTTCGCTCCGAGATCGACCTGGTTTGGCCAAGCCTGAATCGATTGGGCGAGGTAGATATAGGCCTCGGGGTTAGATGCGGTCTTCTTGGCAATCTTTGGCAGGGCTCCCATGAGGTACTTCATGTACAGGGTGCGGAAGGCCTTATTGGTTGGATGGCTAAATTCGCAGATAACCAACCGTCCGCCCGGCTTAGTTACTCGAAGCGCCTCCTGCATCGCTACCACCGGATCCTGGGTATTTCGAAGCCCAAAGGAGATGGTCGTGACATCAAATTCATTATCGCCAAATGGCAACTTCATGGCATCGCCTTGGACGAAGGTCAAGTGGGGGTTGCGCTTGCGACCCGATTCAATCATTCCCTGGGAAAAATCAAGGGCGATGACATCAGCACCTGCTGCAGCGAGAGGTGCACTCGATGAGCCAGTTCCGGCTGCTTCATCAAGAATCTTCATCCCGCTCTTTGGCGCAATAATCTTTGTGACAACTTTGCGCCAGGCCTTAGTGCGGTTAAGGCTTAAGAGATCATTGATAAAGTCATAACGTTTTGCAACCCCATCAAACATGGAGGCAACTTCATCAGGGTTCTTATTTAAATCGGCGGCATTACTCACGCGTACATTCTGCTAGCAGTACCCTTTTCGCACAAGCCAGCACCACTGTTTAGGAGAGATGATGTCAGTTCATCACATAGCCACACTGCGCACCGCGATGGTGCCACGCTCAACAATCACATCTAAGGTTGCGCTGGTCTGTGGTGGCGTTGCCTTTCTCGCTGTGATGGCTCAGATCTCACTTCCCATTCCCGGTTCACCAGTTCCGGTTACCGGCCAGACGCTTGCGGTACTGCTTCTTGGAGCTGCCTATGGAGCAAACCTGGGCGCGACCACGCTCTTCGCATATCTATCAATCGGCGTCGCAGGCGCACCTATCTTCGCTCAAGGAACACATGGCTGGTCACGTGTCTACGGCGCTACAGGTGGTTACCTTGTAGGTATGGTGATTACGAGTTACCTCGTTGGCTATCTCGCAGAACGCAAGTGGGATCAACGCATCGCCACCGTTATTCCAACGATGATTCTCGGCAATGTAATGACATTCTCTCTTGGCCTAATCTGGCTTCATCAATACACCGGTCAAGGTTGGGCTTGGACCTTCTCTGCCGGCCTCTCCCCGTTCATTCTTGGTGAAGTGATTAAAATCGCTATCGCCTCAACCGCACTACCAAGCGTCTGGCGCTTTGTCTCAAAGCGCTAATAGGACTTTACTTAGCGGGTGCAGGTAACGACGGAGATCCTGGGTTCCCACCCACAACTCTCACAGACGATCACCGACCTCGAGCTCTCCACGTCGTGGATCAGGGGCGAAGAGGGTCTCATTGGTTTTGGTATTTATAAAGAGGCTACCTTCTCTGGTCCGCATAGATTTTCAGAGGCTTCCGCCTGGTGGCGAAAAGAATTATCCGAACTTGCCATATCTAACAATGTGCACGGAGCCGGCACAGGGCCGATTGCCTTTCTCTCATTCGCCTTCACTGATCAAGGCGAATCTCGACTAGTCATCCCGAAGATCATCATTGGCCAAAAAGGTGAGAAGTCATGGATCACTTGGATTGGAAGTGAGAATCAGCCGACGATTTCACCACTTAAAAAAGAAGCCCACAGGCCGATGAATTTAACGTGGGAAGCTGGAAGTATCTCCAGCGAAGAGTGGACCACTCGCGTTGCGGCGGCAGTCGAGAAGATTAAAGCGGGCGAATTTGAGAAGGTGGTATTAGCTCGCGACATTTCGGCGAGCAGCGAATCGGAAATCAGCATTCGCGCACTTATTTCCCAGCTTGCAGCTGGCTACCCAACTACCTGGGTCTTTCTTGTTGCTAACTTGATTGGCGCAACGCCAGAGTTGCTCGTCCGGTTAAGCAAATCACTTGTGACATCTCGAGTACTTGCCGGAACAATTCGCAAGACTGGTGATGAGGAGCGAGATTTAGCGCTCGCCGCATCCCTCGCAAAATCTTCGAAGGATTTAGAAGAGCACGAATATGCCGTCCGTTCTGTTGCTGATGCGCTCTCGCCCTTCTGCTCTTCCACTAACGTTCCGGAATCTCCATTTGTGTTACATCTAGCTAATGTCATGCATCTTGCAACAGATGTAACTGGCGTTGTAAATGAGGGTGCAAGTCGAGTCGATCTGCTCACTCTGATTGCTGCCCTCCACCCATCAGCAGCTGTTTGCGGAACTCCTACAAATAAGGCGCGCGAAGTCATTGGCGAGATTGAGGGCATGGATCGCAATCGCTATGCCGGCCCCGTTGGTTGGATTGATGCTCGGGGAGATGGTGAAGTTGGAATCGCCCTGCGATGTGGAGAACTAGCGCCAGATAAGCGTTCAATCCGACTCTTTGCCGGGTGTGGAATTGTTGCGGGCTCAGACCCGGTAGCAGAACTCGCAGAAAGTCAGGCTAAGTTACTTCCGATGCGCACTGCGCTTGAGACGCTCTGAGTTAACTGCTTTACTCGCGCCGCATTCAGCTGACGATCTGGGACTTCTACTACAACCACGTTAACTCCTGATAGGCGCTTGGCGATCACCATTTCAATCTCACTCACTGTCTTCAGAACCTGTACCGGAAGTCCGAAGGCGCTCACTATCGACGGAATATTCTTATTGTGAGGAGTTCCAAAAATCTCTTCAAATCCTGGAACGCCGGCTTGCGGCAATGTGGAGAAGATTCCTCCCCCATTGTTGTCGATGATAAAAATTGTGTGGCTCACATCGGGAAGATTTACTAGCGCAGAGATGTCATGAAGAAAGGTGAGATCACCGAGAATTGAGTAGCTGCGTTCGAACTCTGTAGCGATACCAAAGGCGGTGGCGATATTGCCATCGATACCGGCCAACCCTCTATTTGCAAAGGTAGATATTCCACCCCGAGGCGCCGCATATCCCTCGATATCGCGCACGGGTCTGGAGGAGCCTATAAAAAGCGCTGACTCATCTGGAATATTGTGGGCGATAGCTCGGAGCGCTAACTGCTCTGACCACTCAATTTCATGAGTAATTCGATCGACGCTGACTCTGCCACAACTCTTCCAAAGTTCAAGCCACTCACTCGTTGTGCTGTGCTTGGTGACGTGCGGAATCATTGAGAAGACCTGACTAGCTGAACGATCAATATCTACAGTCTCAATACGCGGGTCGATAACAATTACTTCATCAATACTTGCAATGTAGGCGTTGATACTGCGCGAGAGCGTTGTTCGCCCGATGACGATAACTTCCTCACACTGAAGTGCGGCACGAACTCCTTCATCCGATAGAAAGAGTGCGGCATGTGGAATCGCATCTGGAAAAGAGAGCGGATCTTCGGCAATGAGCGGCCAGTCCAGAATGTCGACGAACTCATTAATCTCGTCGACTGAGAAGTTTCCTCGGTCATGACCAACGATGATGACGCCATCTGACTTCACCGTTAATCGATCAGCGGCGTTACCGAGCTCTTCGGCATCAAGTGGTTTGACTTGTATTGAATCGAGCCAGGTACTGCTCATCTCTGAGGGGAGTAAGGGTTCATCAAATTGAAGATTGATATGGGCTGGACCACCCAACAGAACTTTGCGCGGATCGAAAATCTCGGCGGTATCCAGCGTCGCTAGCGGGGAGAGAATTCCATCTTGGAGCGTCGTCTGATTCGCACCAGTATTGCGAAGTCGAGCAGGTCGATCTGCGGTGAGGAAGAGCAACTTTGCATCGCTATGAAAGGCTTCCAACGCCGAGGGATGGTAATTCGCGACCGCAGTTCCGCTGGTGCAAATACATACGACATAGCGGTCAGATGCCCGTGAGAGACCGAGCGCAAAGAATCCTGCACCACGTTCATCGATTCGAACATGAAGATTAATCAATCCGGCTTCAGAGGCTTGATGCAATGCAATTGAGAGTGGGGCATTTCTAGACCCAGGAGAGAGCACGAAGTCAGTCACGCCGCACTCAATGAGTTGGCGAACTGTCGAATGGGCCAGAGTTGTCGAGAAGTTGCTCATAGCCACTCACTCCCTCTCTCGTTATTCCAGATATCGCTAACCCGATTCTTCCACCAATGAGCGCGCTCTTCACTCGCCCGATATTTGTGGATTAACCTCCCACTTGGCTCCCGCCGTTCAACCACAATCTCACCATTCTGCGGAAGGAGTGCTGGCTCGCAAATATCTGACTCAAGAAGTGGAATTGTCGCTAAGCCACAGGCAAAATCCAGCTTTGGAAATGAGGCGGCGAGCGCGGCGCCATGGGCGATTCCGATTCCAGTATCAAGTGCTGACGAGATTACTACCGGTAGTCCGGCGCTACTGATGATTTCGTGAGCAACTTCAAAGCCACCAACGGGTGCCCACTTTAACATTGCGATATCGGCATACTCTGAGAGTTGAGCATAAGCGCCATCAAGGTTCTTTCTAATGGACTCATCGGCGGCAATCTTGAATGGTGTCTCTCGCTTTAACCGTCGAAGATCTAGGAGATCGCGACATGGCTGTTCAATATATTCAAAGATATCTCCGAAGCGTGAGTGGTACTCATATAAATTCTCCACCGCCTCGCGGAGTGTCCACCCGCCATTTACATCTAATCGAATTCTGGCATCAGGGATTACTGCAAGGACTTCTTCAACTAGCGCTGCACCATCTTCAAATTCATTAACTTTAATCTTTACTGTTGTGCATCCGGCAAAATTCTTCAACAGTGGTGCAACTTCGCTCGGGTCGATATTCGGGATAATCGCATTGACGCGGATACTCTCGCGATAGAGTTTTGGCCAAGGCCGATACGCAGCGCGAACGGCCGCTTTTAACCAATGTGAAGCTTCAGAACGTTCGTACTCGAGAAATGGCGAGAATTCACTCCATCCTTCTGACCCGCGAAAGAGTGCTACTTCCCGGTGGTCAATCCCCCGAAAGTTTGTAACTGTCGGAATGGATATAACTGTGAAATCCTGAAAGATCTCATCCGGGAAGTGAGTATTCATAGTTATGGACGCTTTGGGAACTTTCCAAAATCTGGCTCGCGCCGCTCCTTATATGCATCACGACCTTCTTGTCCTTCTTCGGACATATAAAAGAGAAGTGTTGCATCGCCAGCAAGTTGTTGAATTCCTGCCAGGCCATCATCGGCGGCGTTGAGACCTGCTTTGAGTAGACGGAGCGCCATTGGTGAATGACGCAACATTTCGCGACACCATGAGACAGTTTCGCCTTCCAGTTCTGCAAGTGGCACAACGGTATTTACTAATCCCATATCGAGCGCCTCTTGCGCATCATATTGGCGACAGAGGAACCAGATTTCGCGCGCCTTCTTCTGACCCACGTGGCGCGCGAGTAGACCCGCACCGTAACCGCCATCGAATGAACCAACCATGGGACCGGTCTGACCAAACTTTGCATTATCTGCAGCGATAGTCAGATCACATACGACGTGAAGCACATGCCCGCCGCCAACGGCCCAACCAGCAACCATCGCAACAACTGGCTTTGGCATTCTTCGAATTTGAATTTGGAGATCAAGGACATTAAGACGGCCGATGCCCTTCTTCGCAAGCGGATCATCGCCTAGGTAACCGTCATCTCCGCGGACGTTGATATCACCGCCAGAACAGAACGCCTCCCCACCCTCACCTGTAAAGATAACGACGCCAACGCTCTCGTCATCGCGTGCAAAGTTAAATGCCCGTTCTAATTCGAAGAGTGTTTGTGGGCGGAAAGCGTTGCGGACCTCGGGACGATTAATAGTTATCTTCGCCATACCCTCTGCGGTCTCGTAACGAATATCGGTGAACCCTTCCGACCCGGCACCAAGCTTCCATGCGGGCAGAGTTGTAGAACCTGGTTCGCGCTTAAATGGCTTGCTCAACTTTCCTCCTGACGTCCCCATGACGGAGCTCCATACAGGCGATAGCCTACGGCTCTCATGGATACCTCGCCGCTACGGAGCATCACCCGCGTGAATAGCTCGTGGTCAATTCCACAACTTCGCGAGCACCTCACGGCTGCGCTCGCCGGAACTGCACCCGCACTCGGCGTCGGTGAGATTGCCGCCACTGAGGTACCGAATGAGATCGCCTTAGTGGTGGCCACCAGCGGATCAACGGGTAGAGCGAAAGAGGTCGCGCTCTCGGCTCGGGCTATCACCGCCTCCGCCCGAGCAGCTAACGCCTTCATTGGAGTAGAGCAAGGCGATACCTGGTCGCTCTTACTTCCTACTGATCACATTGCAGGAATCAATGTGATTGCTAGAGCCATCGAAGCCGGCAGTCAGATTGTTGATGTGAATGGCCACGCAGATTTCACCTCGATTGTTCCGACTCAACTGCATCGCGCCCTGAACGGCAATGATGAGTTGCTTAGACATCTTCGCGGTGCAACGGCGGTTCTCGTCGGTGGCGCACCGCTTCAGCCAGAATTGCGTCGCGAGGCAGAAGCGACTGGTATCACCATTGTTACCACATATGGAATGAGTGAGAGTTGTGGCGGTTGTATCTATAACGGTCGCCCCCTCGACGGCGTTGAAGTAACAACTGTCGATGGTCGCATCGCACTTCGTGGTGACGTTCTTGCCTCTGGCTATCTCAATAGCGATGCACCATTTCTCGTAGATGGTTGGTTTATTACCTCTGATCTCGGTGAAGTTGAAGATGGAAGAGTCAGAGTGACGGGTCGAGCGGACGATGTCATCATCTCCGGTGGAGTGAAGATCTCACTGAGTGCAGTGACTGATTTCCTAAACCAGAAATTTCCCGCACATGAGAGTATTGCTGTTGGCCTAGATGACACAGAGTGGGGAACTGCGCTAGCAATCGCATCGACTACTGAGTTAGACCGAGCGGCGATCCGTGCCGCACTTATTGAGGAATTTGGACCGCACCTCTCACCTAAGGCCTTCGCTGTGACGAGTTACATTCCAAAAACGACTCTTGGCAAGCCAGATAGAAAGAAGTTCATTGAAGAGTTTGGCAGACTCTTCTCATGACCTTTCGCCAACAGCTCAATCTCTGGATTGCTGGAGCTCGCCCTCGCACCTTGCCGGCAGCGATCGCTCCCGTACTTGTTGGAACCGCGATTCGATTTCAGGATTTGCATAGCGCTAGAAAAATCAATTGGGTCAATGCACTTCTCGCTCTCACTGTCAGCCTATGTCTGCAAATAGCAGTGAATTACGCAAATGATTACTCCGATGGCATCAAGGGAACTGATGAGAATCGAGTCGGTCCACTACGGCTAGTTGGTAGCGGGACATTCAGCGCAAGTGCTGTGAAGCGGGCAGCTCTCTTAGCCTTTGGCCTTGGTGCGGCAGCTGGTCTTCTTCTTTCATTACGTACTTCGCTCTGGTTAATTCTCGTTGGCGCGCTCGCCATTCTCGCCGCCTGGTTCTATACCGGTGGAGAACGCCCCTATGGATATCGGGGGTTTGGCGAGGTTTCAGTCTTCATCTTCTTTGGTCTAGTAGCAACCATGGGCTCGTACTTCGCACAAGCAGAGAGAATAAATAGCGCCTCTCTCTTCATGGGAATATCAATGGGGTTGCTCTCATGCGCGCTCCTTGCAGTAAATAATCTACGCGATCTTCCGAAAGATGCACTCGTCGGCAAGAAGACGCTTGCAGTTCGCCTCGGAGATAGCGCAGCACGAAAATTCTTCCAAGGTCTCCTTATCTTTGGCGTCACCGCTGCAGTTATCGCCACTTATCCCGCCCGGCCGACGCTTGCCCCTATCCTCGCCGCAATTGGTCTCACTGTGGCACTTCAGGCAATCCAGAAGGTGAGGGCGGGAGCACAAGGCGCTGATCTCATTCCCGTACTCGGTGAGACTGGCCGGGTTCAACTTTTAGTTGGCCTGCTATCCACAATTATCTTTGTGATCAGCTAACTCACCACTGAGGTCGTTAAGATACGAGCATGATTAAGGTCGATGGTTTGGTACTACTTATCTCATTGGGTCTCACACTTTATGCAGTTATCGACTGCGCAATGACTCCGCAGGAGAAGATCACCGGACTTCCAAAATGGGGCTGGCTCTTACTGATCTTCCTCTTCTCTGGCTTTGCCGCTATCGCCTGGATAATTTGGGGAAAGCCAAAAGGGAACCGTCCGCCACGTCGTAGACGCGGAACGATTCCCCCTGATGACAATCCGGATTTTCTTAAGCGGCTATAAACCGCTGTATGTGTGTCTTCCTGTGCCCCAAATATTTACGTAGACATAGTTAAAGAGGAAGGTAGAGCCGGCAAAGAGGCAGAGCCAGGCAGCTCGGCGACCACGCCAACCCACAGTTACGCGGGCGTGTAGATAAGCAGCGTATGCAACCCAGGTGATGAAGGCCCATGTCTCTTTTGGATCCCAGCCCCAGTAACGACCCCAGGCTGACTCTGCCCAAATTGCACCAGCGATAACAGCGAAGGTCCAGAGCGGAAAGACAAATGCAACGAGGCGATATGAGAGTTGATCCAGCGCTTCCAACGACGGCAGGCGCTTCGCCCACTCTGGACGACCACCTCGCTCCTCCATGCGATCAAGAATCAAATACGTGGCGGCAACGGTATTAGCTAGAAGAAATACTCCACCAGAGATAATTGCAGCAGAGACGTGAATGGCAAGCCAGGTAGATTTCAAGGCAGGTACTAGCGGTGCACTTGGACGGTAAAGAACGGTAATTGCTGTTCCCAAAGTGAGAAGTGTTGCAATCGAAACGGGAAGTCCAAGCCAACGCACTTTATATTTTGCAAGGGCGTAAAGGTAGGCAGCACCAAAGGCGAATGAGCCGGTGATGGAGAACTCATACATATTTCCCCAAGGCACACGGTGGGCCGACATACCGCGGAAGATTATGCCGAGGAAGTTGAAGATGACGCCGAGGACCATCATCGCAGTGCCGATTCGACCCCAACGATCTGTCTTCGCAAAGTCAAAGCTCGTCTTATCATCAACGTTCTTTACAGAGAAAGCCACTTCAAAGGCGTGCGAGAAGAAGGCGATTGCTATAACGACTAGCGCCGAGTAGATCGCATAGTTGGAGAGAAAGGCCAGGTTCCGAGATGTCATCAATTACTTCCGCTTCTCAAGGTGTGACTTCAATTCTTGTAACTCTTCTAGTAATCCAGGCGCGCTGTTCTTCGCAAGACCTGCAATCTCCAGCGAACCATCCTCTCGAAGTTTAATCCAGATTCGGCGCTGTCTCCCAAAGAGAGAAGCCATCAATCCGAGAATGGCAAGGAGGGCTCCAAGGAGTGCGTAAACCTTGCCAGGGTCATCAACAATCTGAAGGTTAACCCATTGCTCCCACCCTTCAAATGTGATGCTGCCCTCACCGAAGTTATAGACCTGATGTAACGAGAGCGCTTTCAACCCGATTCGACGCATCAGCGAAGTATCTACACGATAAATAGATTGCGGGGTCCCATTATCAAGTCCTAGATTTCCCATCCATACAGATACTAGAAGCTGTGGGTTAAGGACATCCGGATACGAGGAGAAGGCACCGCGCTGGGCAGTCCGAGCAGCGGTAGGAAGAAAAGAGGAGACGAAACCAATCTGCGGATTCATATCCGGAACCTTGATTGCGCCAATAGATGTGAGGTTTCCATCTTGCGGTAAGAACTCAACCGCGCCTTGGAAAGTAACGTTACCGTTCTTATCTCGAACTGTAACTACCGGTGAATACCCATTTGCTTGAAGGTAGATTTTGGTAGATCCATAAGTCAGCGGTGAGTTCACTTTAATAATTTGCTGAACTGGTTTTGCTCCCAGTGGCTCCGAGGCGCTGACAGTCAGCTTGTAATCAAGGGGCGCACGCGTTGCTGGATCGTACGTTGCTTTAAAGGCATCGACATGCAGCGCAAAGGAGCG
>CAINVP010000027.1 GCA_903854185.1 uncultured Actinomycetes bacterium | reverse complement strand
GATGAAGATGGTGGCCTTGAAGGGTTGCTTGCTGCTGGTTTTGCAACAGATTTGTCGATGCGAATTATTCGCATGGTAGATCGTGCGGAATATAAGAGACGTCAATATCCACCAGGCACAAAAATTTCTCGTCGCGCTTTTGGAAAAGATCGCAGATTGCCGATTACTTCGCGTTGGAACGAAGGTTCGTAAGAATCTGGAACGAAGGTTCGTAATATCTCTTCACAACTGTAAATCTGCTCTGCTAATGTTCGTACAGGTCATGAGTTCCAGGTTTTAGCCCCGGCTTACTGGACGGCAACCCTCCACCGCGGTGGGGTGCTCCGGGTGAAGACCAGGTCGGTAACACATTGTTATCGGCAAGCGCGGGTCACGAAATATTGCGGCCCTCTCTTTTGGGCTACATCCATACCCAGAAGCAGGGCTCGCTCATTTTGTCACCCCCATAGATCCAGTGAGAACTGGGAGGAGACGTCATGACATTTAATCCAGATACAGCCGCATTCGAAACTCGACAAGTCCATGCAGGACAAGTGCCCGATCCAACAACAGGGGCGCGCGCTCTTCCTCTTTACCAGACAACCGCTTACGCATTTCGGGATACCAAGCATGCTGCTGATCTCTTCGGTCTAGCTGAACTTGGAAATATTTATACCCGAATCATGAACCCAACGCAGGACGCTGTAGAACAACGAATCGCTTCACTTGAGGGCGGAGTAGCGGCGCTACTCGTCGCCTCTGGGTCTGCAGCAACCACCTATGCGCTACTTAATGTGGCAGAGTCAGGTGATCACATCGTCTCATCGCCAAGTGTTTATGGCGGTACCTATAACCTCTTTCATCACACCTTCAAGAAGTTTGGAATCGAAGTCACTTTCGTTGAGGATCCATCCGACCCAGAGTCTTGGCAGAAGGCAATTCGACCAAATACCAAGGCGCTCTTCGGTGAGACGATTGCAAATCCAAAGAATGAAATTCTCGACATCGAGACCGTTGCAAAAATTGCCCATGAGAATGGCATCCCACTTATCGTGGATAACACCGTTGCGACGCCATTTTTGATACGCCCGATTGAGCACGGCGCAGATGTCGTAATCCACTCAGCAACCAAGTTCCTCTCTGGTCATGGAAATGCTGTTGTCGGTGCGATCGTTGATGCTGGCAATTTTGATTACGCCAAGCATGCGGCAAAGTTCCCTGGGTTCAATGAGCCAGATGCTTCCTATCATGGCCTGATCTACTCGCAGGCGTTGGGAGTAGGTTCTGCCTTCGGTGCAAATTTGGCCTACATCTTCAAGATTCGCCTCACGCTCTTGCGTGATACTGGCGCAGCCGTGAGCCCGTTCAATGCTTGGTTGCTCGCCCAAGGACTTGAGACCCTCTCGCTTCGAATTGAGTGTCATGTCTCTAACGCTCAATCCCTTGCTGCATGGCTTGAGGTTCAGCCGGAAGTGCTCTCGGTTAACTACGCCTCGCTTCCTTCCAGTCGTTACAACGCACTCGCCAAGCGCTACGCACCCAAGGGCAGTGGCTCTGTGCTCTCCTTTGAGATCAAGGGTGGAGTTGAAGCGGGTAGCAAGTTCGTGAATGCGTTAGTCCTGCATTCGCACGTTGCAAACATTGGCGATGTTCGCTCGCTGGTCATTCATCCAGCCTCAACGACCCACTCTCAGCTCACCCCTGAAGAGCAATTGAGTGCTGGCGTGACGCCCGGATTGATTAGACTTTCCGTGGGCATTGAAAATATCGAAGATATTAAGGCAGATATCTTGAGTGGCTTTGCAGCAATCAAGTAAGCGATTATCGAGGAAAATTTTGAGAAGAGGTTAGAGAAGTGAGAGAAGCGGTCACTGGGGCTTGGCTTGAGAGCGATGAACCTGGTGACCGTATTTTCTTAAAGATCGGTGATATCGAGCTGGAATCCGGCGAGCTACTTCCTGATGTAACTCTTGCCTATCAGACGTGGGGTGAACTCAACGCTGATAAATCCAACGCCATCCTCGTTAATCACGCACTCACCGGTTGGTCCGATGTCCCAGGCTGGTGGCCCTCGATGGTTGGACCTGGCCTGCCCCTTGATTCAAATAAATATTTTATTATCTGTCCCAATGTAATTGGTGGCTGCCAAGGAAGCACTGGGCCAGCATCACTCGCTCCAGATGGAGAGCGTTGGGGTTCACGCTTTCCTACCGTAACGATTCGCGACATGGTCACTGCAGAGGTAAAGCTCAGTGATGCGTTAGGAATCAATCGCTACCTGTTAGCGGTCGGGCCGTCGCTGGGCGGAATGCGCTCACTCGAGTGGGCGATTGCTTATCCTGATCGAATCTCTGCAATCTGCACAATTGGTTCATCTGCAGTTGCAACTGGTGATCAAATTGGAACTGCCTCTATTCAAATTCGCGCTATCAAATCTGACCCACACTTTAACAGCGGAGATTATTACGACGGGGAGCAAGGCCCGAATGAAGGCATGGGAATCGCGAGAAGGATTGCACACCTGACATATCGGGGTGAGACCGAGATGGATGTGCGTTTCGGCAGAGAACTCCAGGGGGATGAGACTGGTCGGTTCGCTGTGGAGTCATATCTGGATCATCAAGCTGGAAAGTTGGCAAAGCGGTTCGATGCAAATACCTACATTGCCCTCACTGAGGCGATGAATGGGCACGATGTCGGTCGAGGTCGAGGGGGAGTGGCTGCTGCTCTCGCCGCAATCAAGGTTCCGGTCCTCGTCGTCTCGATTGAGACCGATCGCCTCTTCCCGCCGCGCCTACAAGAAGAGATTGTCGCGCTCACGCCCTCTGCTGCTCCGCTAGAGAGCATCTCCTCTCCTTTCGGCCACGATGGCTTCTTAATTGAGGTAGAGGTGGTCGGAGAACTCTTGAGGAAGGCTTTAGCGCTTGCTGAGCAGAGTTAGGCTCACATGGCGAGAATGTTCCTCAGATCGAGGCTGTAATGTGCAATTTAACCTGTGGACAATTTATAATATAGCCAGCAACTTCCTCCGAACTTTACGTTGGACAATCACAAAGGATGGCCTGTGCCTGCAACAAAAGCGCTGAAAAAAACTGCTTCACCTGCAAAAGCAGC
Source organism: uncultured Actinomycetes bacterium (assembly GCA_903854185.1). Taxonomy (GTDB): domain Bacteria; phylum Actinomycetota; class Actinomycetes; order Nanopelagicales; family Nanopelagicaceae; genus PALSA-747. Next base: position 2,409 of record CAINVP010000027.1, on the reverse strand, counting down.
CACTGCTAAAAGTGCTGCAAAGAGCGTGAAGAAGGTTGCAGCAAAGTCGGCAGTGAAGAAGGCAGTTGCTAAGAAGGCAGTTGCCCCAGGGAAGAAGGTGGCTGCAAAGAAGATCGCAGCGGCTCCTGCTAAAAAAGCTGCGGCGAAGAAGATTGCTAAGAAGGCAACGCCCTCCAAAGGCCCATCGCGCTTCCCAACAAAGGCAGAGATTGAAGCTCGCAAATTAGCTGAAGCAGAGGCAGCGGCGAAGAGGGCTGCTGGCCGTAGGTTATTCCCAACAAAGGCTGAGCTAGAGGCACGGCGCGCCGCTGAAGAAGCAGCGAAGAATCCGCAACCAAAGGTTGCGACACCTGTGAAGGGCGCCGTTGTTACCAAAATTGACGGTCAAGAAGTTGAGCTTGAAGAAGTCGAATTAGAAGATTTAGAAACACTCGTTGAAGAAGTCACAGAAATTCTTTCCACGGAAGAGAAAGAGAATGAGATCCGCGTCGTTAACGTCGCCGAGGAGACTCAGAATGAAGAGAATGCCTTCACCATCAAGGACTCCGAGGAGGATGATGCGCCAGCGCAGACTGTCCTCACCGCTGGCGCAACTGCTGACCCAGTAAAAGATTATTTGAAGTTGATTGGCCGAGTTCCACTGTTGAACGCTGAGATGGAAGTTGAGCTCTCGCTCCAAGTGGAAGCCGGTCTCTTCGCAGAAGAGAAGCTTCGACTAGATAAGAAGATGGATAAGAAGCTCCGCCGTGAGTACGAGCAGTTAGTGCTTCAAGGCCAGCGAGCCAAGAATCACTTGCTTGAGGCGAACCTACGTCTTGTTGTATCACTTGCAAAGCGCTACACGGGTCGCGGAATGCTCTTTCTTGACCTGATTCAAGAGGGTAACCTTGGCTTGATTCGCGCTGTAGAAAAGTTCGATTACACCAAGGGATATAAGTTCTCGACCTATGCAACGTGGTGGATTCGCCAAGCGATTACTCGCGCGATGGCTGACCAGGCGCGCACAATTCGTATTCCAGTTCATATGGTCGAAGTGATTAACAAACTTGCTCGTGTTCAACGTCAGATGCTTCAAGATCTCGGTCGGGAACCGACTCCTGAAGAGCTCGCTAAAGAGCTTGATATGACCCCTGAAAAGGTTGTTGAAGTTCAGAAGTATGGTCGCGAACCAATCTCACTTCATACGCCACTGGGCGAAGAGGGCGATTCAGAGTTCGGTGATCTCATTGAAGATTCCGAAGCGATTGTTCCTGCAGAAGCAGTCTCCTTCACGCTGCTTCAAGAGGAGCTAACTAAGATTCTCGACACTCTGCATGAGCGCGAGCGCGGCGTCGTTGCAATGCGTTTTGGTCTTACCGATGGTCAACCAAAGACGCTCGATGAAATTGGAAAAGTCTACGGCGTAACTCGTGAGCGAATTCGCCAGATTGAATCTAAGACCATGTCGAAGTTGAAGCACCCATCGCGCTCACAAGCACTGCGCGATTACCTCGATTAAGAGCGCTATTCATGAGTGAAGCAGAGATAGGTGGAGCGTTGAGTAACCATTCCGAATCAGAGGCGAACTCATCGGCGAACTCATCGGAGAACCATGCTCCAACCTTGCGAATTAAGCCGAATGGCGCAATCAAGATCAACGGTTCAATCGATTTCGTTGACGAAACCGGGCAAGTTCTATCTACTGTCACGGATGTCTCGCTCTGCACGTGTGGGCGCACTCAGACTGCGCCGATCTGCGATGGCTCTCATAAAGTGAGTAAGTAGCTCAACTCACCCTTGCGGGCGAGGCTCGATTGGCGAAGTTGTTGCCAAAAAAAAAATAGTTCTAGATTTCATCGAAACCTAGAACTATCTGATGTAAGGCGCGTATTAGTGAGCGGCCTCCGTGAGCTTCGCTGTCTCATCTTGGATGTGCTTCACCACTGGCTTGAGGCCATCTGCATACTCTTTTGCATGGTGGGCACAGAACAAGAGCTCGCCGCCGTTCAGAAGGATTGCGCGGACATAGGCCTGCGCTCCACAACGATCGCAACGGTCAACTGCATTTAGCGGTGTTGGCTCGAGGATCATCTGTTCGGTCATCTATCTCTCCATTCGGTCTTGCATCTAGTGGAACCTCGATAGCCTCGAGATTTCCCGTGCACTAGTCGAACACTAAAGCATCCCCGAATTATTCCCCATAAGAAATAGAAATTCTCGGTAATTTCTCTCAAAATGAGACCTCGATCTCACTCAATTCGGGCTGAAATCGGATGGCGAGGCAGGTCAGGGTTAATCCGCCGCCCCAAAGTGGGCGCGCATCCCAACCTTCTGGCCCATTGCGATATAGCCTTTGCCCCCGTGGCGAATGCATCGAAAAACCAGACAAAGAGCTCCAACAATCAGGTATCTGCTGATAACGAGTACACG
>CAINVP010000026.1 GCA_903854185.1 uncultured Actinomycetes bacterium | reverse complement strand
CCTACGCACTCAAAGTGTGGCAAGCCACTGGAATGCGTGATGCGCTTCTCTCAGTCTTAGAGCGCGGTGTTGTCGTTATGGCATCAGCGGCTGGAATGTCTTTAGGCTCGAAGGTCATGCCGGTATACGAGATGTACAAGGTGGGCAGTGAACCACATTGGTTCCCTGGCCTTGATCTACTCGGTCCAGCGACCGGTATCGATGCAACAGTTGTGGCGCATTACAACAACACTCAGGGCGGCACGCACGATACCCGCTTCTGTTTTATCGGCGAGAAGCGTATGCGCGCCCTCGAAGAACAACTCGATGGCACGGCTGTACTGGGTATTGATGAACACACCGGCATTGCCTTTAATCTTGACGACGGTACTGCAACGGTCTTTGGTAAAGGTGTAGTAACACTTCGCCGTAATGGCGTCGAGAAGATATTTGAAAACAAGTCACTCTCTCAGATAGGTGAATTTCGCTAACGCAAGCCGTTGAGGCTCGTTTTACGCTCTGAAAGTGGGTCGGGTAAACTCGTCCATATCGGTAAGGCCTGATCTTGGAAGGCCGCTTGAGAGATTCGGATGAGCAATTGCCAAAGTACACGGTAGCAATCGTTGGTGCTGGTCCTGCTGGTTACTTCACGGCGCAGGCTCTGCAATCTTCTCAGAGTGATGAACTTACTTTTGCGATCGACATGATTGAGCGTCTTCCGACAATGTGGGGTTTAGTTCGATCAGGTGTCGCACCAGATCACCCAAAGATTAAGACCGTTGCTAAGGTCTTTGAAAAAGTAGCGGCAGAACCTGGCTTTCGCCTCTTCGGAAACGTCGAGTTAGGTAGAGATGTATCCACTGAGGATTTAACTTCTACATATGATGTTGTCGTACTTTGCACTGGTTCAGCTATCGGAAAGAAGTTGGGTATTCCGGGTGAAGATCTTCCAGGTTCGCTATCGGCAGCTGAATTTGTTCCCTGGTATAACGGACACCCTGATTATGCATCTATCTCAGTCGACGTCAGCGGTGAAACCGCGGTAGTTATCGGCGCTGGAAATGTTGCAATGGATTGTGCACGAATGTTGGCGCTCAATCCCGCCGAGTTAGATTCAACTGATACATCAGGCCACGCACTAGAAGCGCTGCATTCCAGCGCTATTAGAAAAGTATTTATCACTGGCCGTCGAGGAGTTGAACACGCCGCCTTTACCGCGCCAGAACTTCGTGAACTTCCTAAGTTAGAGCACACAGATGTTCGTATCAATCCTAATGAAGTCTCTGAAGCACATGAGCGCGCAGTGGCAGAACATGGTGAAGTTCTAGAGAAGCATCTCGCATCAAATCTTGAGGCATGGCGCCAGATCGCGGAGCACCCGATTTCTGGTCACGCGCGTGAGATGGAGTTCCGTTTTCTGTCGACACCTCTAGAGATTAAGGGTGAAGGAAAAGTCGAAGAGGTTATCTTCGGCATCAACGAGATTAAAGATGGCAAGGTAGTTGCCACTGGCGCGTCATATTCAATTCCATGTTCACTTGTTATTTCAGCGATCGGCTACGAAAGTGCTCATATCTCGGGAGTCTCATTTGAACGCGGTCGTATTGCTAACATCGAGGGCCGTCTTGTGGGTACAAATACATATACGGTGGGTTGGGCTAAACGCGGTCCTTCTGGAGTTATCGGAACAAATAAGAGTGATGCCAGCGATGTCGTGAAGTTGATTATCGAAGATCTCAAGAGCCCAAAGAGCGCAGGGGATATCACGAAGCTGCTATCTCCTAACCATGCAGTCGTTAATCAGGTAGGTTGGAGCGCAATCAATCTTGCAGAAATTGCTAATGGCGAGCCACTTGGAAAACCCCGAGTCAAAGAGGTTGATTGGGCAAAATTGCTTGAAATTGGCTTAAAAAGCTAACGATTTTTGGAGATAAGGGATAAGAAGGTACTATTCCCATCTCGACCGGCGCTTGTAGCTCAACGGATAGAGCATCTGACTACGGATCAGAAGGTTAGGGGTTCGAATCCCTTCAAGCGCGCTTCACAAGCTAGATCCGACTCAATTCTTCGTTTGTGCATTGATATTTAAACCTGTCGACCTAATACTTTACCTATGAAAAGAGCGCTTTCGCTGCTGGGTCTTTCCCTGTTGTTAATTAATTTTCTTGGTACCGGTGCGCAGGCGGCCGCACCAAAGGCAGGTTCCTCCTGTTCCAAATTAGGCGCTTCAGTTGTATCGGCAGGGCTCAAATCCACTTGTATTAAATCGAAATCGAAATTGGTCTGGAGCAAAGCCAAGCCTCTCTCGCTTTCAAACAATCCAAAGCCCGTAACCACAGGCACCACATCCCCAGTGTCCACAACACCGGCAACGCCAACGCCAACCCCAACCTCAACGCCTGTTGCACCAGTCATCCCTACGTCTTACGTGGCAAAAGATCAAAAAACATTGCGACACCTAATCGCTAATGAGGGTTGCGCAAACGCAAAAAATGCAACGGCCGAGATCCAAGTTTTGGTGAGTGATAATTGGGTTAAGGTAACGCCGGTAAAAGCTGGATGGATGGTTACCCCAAATAGCTGCCCGGTGGCTCAACTTGGTTCTAAAGACTCCATTGCATGGCAAGATATTTATCTCGACCCGGGTATGACCTACCGCTGGTACTTCACAGGAGAAGTGAACATTGAACATCACGACGGCTCTGGTCATGGCATTTCTCAGAGCCAAACCCTTCCACTTCCGTTGCCAGTAGTGACTCCAAAGAAAGTTGTTGGGGGATATGGATTGACGTGGCAAAACATTGCAACAAGAGTTCCAGAGATTTCTGCGGCTGCATTCACGGATGCGCAGGCAACAATCACTCGCAATCAAGGTCAGCCGAGCGCAGCTGATGTCTTTACATCCTACATAAGCCCCGGATCCACTGACATCTACCCGCAAGCTGAGAATGGCCCAGATCTTATGAAACGGGTGTTCTCACTCTTTGCTGCTTTTCCGCATGCCAAGCAAGTTTTCTACATAGGCACCACGCAATCAGAGAACCCGGTAACTTTTGCGAAGATTGACGCGCTCTATCCCAGCGATCCTTTTATGAAGCAGAGCATTAACAGCATCTATGGCATCAATACGGGCGAGCCCGCTGGTTCGGTCTTCACGCGACCAACCTGCCAAGGAGTGGATTCTGGTAGAAACTCGATGGATTGGAAGCATATGGGCTCGGCCTCCGCAGTTATGTGGAGCTTCTGTCCAGCTAACGATCTCCACGTCCATATTGAATCGGACCATGGTGCAGCCCATGAGTACACCCACACAATCCAAATTCAAATGTACAGCGGGAAATTGGCGGATTTTCAACCGTGCTGGATGACTGAAGGTGAAGCCGAGTGGAGTCAGACCGCAGTTTCAAAGAGTTTCTCGGAGTACATAGGTATGCAACACCTTCATCCCTATTATTTAACAGCTACGGGCCTTAATTACAGCACCCCTTCACAGACCACGTGGACAGCAAGTGAAATTCAATCGTACTTCGACACCGCAAATGTTCTACCTTGCAATCTCGTGCCGCAATATGCCCTCTCTTACTCAGCAGGCGCGGCAGCAATTGAGGCCCTGGTTTCGATTGGCGGAAGCGAATCCTTCTTCGCCGTCGATCAGCGAATTGCAAATGGTGAAAAGTTTATCGATGCATTTCAAGAGGTCTATGGCGTCAGCTGGGATTACGCCGAGCCAATCCTCGCCGACGTAGTTGCTCAAAAGTTAACTCATGTCAACGCACCGGATGCTTCAACGTATCAAACCCAACCCAAACCGTAGAAGTCGCTAGTTAGATTCCGACTAAGACCGACTCACCATTTGTAGTTGATGCGGTGACCGTGATTTTGATGCCGTCAACCGTGATGGAGTCGCCAGCATGTAAGGCGGCATCTCTGTATGCACCTTTATCACTGGAACCCGTACGTGGCTGGATGATGTATCCGCCTTTGAGTTGGCCGAGTGACATATCGACGGTGTAGACAATTAAGCCTTCTTGGCTTGGCGTGAGGGAATCGAGCCCTTCATTGTGTCGGGATTCCATCACCAAGATCTTTGTGGCAGAGAGCGGGATCATGATTGCCTTCGAAGTATTATCTTGTCTAACCAATGGGTTAATTGTGAAACTCTTACCCGTAGTAGTTAATGAATCACGGCTCGTGCACCCAATTTGATCAGTTGTTAGCCAACCTTGAAGATAGCGATCCCACGCGCCTAGCTCGATTGCCTCGTTAGACCAACTCATCGCCATGATGTCCCAGTTGCCTAGTGAGGCAGATTGGTGGTTGTTATCTTCATCGTAGAGACCAAATGCATGGCCAGTCTCATGAGCCATCCACTTCCATCGACCGCCAACAATTCCATGGTCCTCATTGAAGTACATATCGGCTCCGCCGGTTGCACCGTTGATGATGACTCCCGTAGAGGTGGGGTGAGGTGAGGTGATTGCCGGACCCCAACCCATATTGGCCATCGGCATCTCCTTGGGAACCAGGAAGTACACGGCATCATATTTGCTGTAATCAATGGCCGGATCTGTGAGAGCGATAACGGCCTTCAAATAGCCGTCTGGGTCACCGGCACCAACTGAACCGCCGGTTCCAAATTTCGTAGAACTGAATGGAGCATGTACCCAATTTGGAACAATAGAAAAATCAAAAGCTACTCGTCCATACGATTGTGAGTAATAGAAATCGCGGACACCGTTCGCCACCGGAGTGAAGTACGTAACCGTGTTATCTCTTCCCTGAATATCGGTGAAATCAATGGGAACGATAAGCGCCTTAATGTGGCCATAGGCCGGCAGGCGAACTCTGACCTTTGGAAAGCCGGCCGAGAGATCAGTTGAAAAACTTCTATTTGGCGTAATCGCATCAGCAAGTTGGCAGGCAGATGTAGGAGTGAATGTATTTGCTGGCTCAGTGGCGAGGGCAGTAAGGCGAGCCATCTCCTTATCGGCTGCTACCGAATTTACTGTTGGCAGATCTGTGGTTATCCCAAAAAAACCTCGGCTGTCAGCAGTGAGACCATCAATTGAAGATGTACCATCTGAATTCACTGTGAGGGCGTATCTGTGACGAGTCATGATTGATGCCAAGCCGGAACCCTCGACCGTATCAAATGAATACTTTCCAGTTGCCAAAGTGAGAAAGAGCGTTCCATCAGGGCTCATTGGTGCAAATTGTGCGCTCGCTTGACCTCCACCCCAATAGAAAATACCCGAGCCTGCGAGCGGTTTCGTTAACTCTCGCGGATCGGCGATCCAAAGCTTCACATTTGTTCCACTTGGCGCCTGAGAGACTGATGTAGGTACGGGTATTTGCTTGCTATGTGGCAGATCACTTTCGGCGGTAACAGTGGTTGCGTATGGAACCGGAGCAAGTTTTTGAACTGAATTAATGGCAGGAATAAGCGAGCCGCTCGTTGACGAGTTGCTTTCGATTGGTACTGCGGACGCCGTTGGCGATGGAGTCGGGGTTGGTGTGACCACGGGCTTCTTTATTACAGGTGAAGCCTTCATCCAGATGAGTTTCTTTCCAGATTTCACACAGTGAAATGTCGAGCCAGAGAGAGTGGAAGTAGTGCCAGCCTTGGCGCAAGCCTTTCCTGATACGGGCTTAGTTGCCCCAATGGAACTCTCAACCGATGTGACCGAAAGGAGGAGTGCAATAGATACCAACAGGCTTTTTCTCATTTAGGAACTATCTCACAAAAAGTAACTGGCTTACGAGAGTCGAGCCTGAACAATCTGGATTCCCAACCTTTTCCTTCGCGTGTATAACCATCAAGACGCGCTCTATCACGGTTCCACTAAGTACCCTCTTCCCATGAAAAGAGTGAGCATTTTTGCAGCCGTTGCCCTAGCTATCAGTGTGCTTTCCCCTACCTGGGCACAGGCAGCAGGAATTCCGCTGTCTCACTGTGAAAGCACGACGGGAAACTTACCGCCAGCTAATGGATCAGATAATTGGTCAGAGAATGGTGTTTGCAACGATTTTATCTATCCGCTCGGGGGCAGAACCTTCTTCTTTCAAGAGAATCGAACGGCTGAAAACAAGAAAGACCATTCTTATATTTATACGTATGAACTGTATGTTCAAGATGCAGCAAAGAGCTGGAAGGATCTCGGAAAGGCCCCAAGACTTGTCCATGGGGTTCTGTCCTACTCGACTTTAACAAATTTTGTTGAAACATCGCAAGGTCTCTTTCTCGGCGGATTATTTATGGAGAAAGATATTGGTGTATGTGGCCAGGCGGCCTGCAAAGTCATTCAACAATATGGAACAATTAAAATTGATGCATCCAATCATGTATCAAAAGTAACTTTCCCTTCACTTGCTGGAAGTGACAAATCGCCCGGGACTCCGTTTGCATCTGGAACTCCAAACTTAGTCTATTTCGCCCAGACGCAGGGATTGATTACAACCTTCGGCAAGAAAGGCCTCGCTACTAGTTCAGGAACGATTGTTAAAAAGGGAACGGCTGTCATCT
>CAINVP010000025.1 GCA_903854185.1 uncultured Actinomycetes bacterium | reverse complement strand
GGCGTGTGCATCGCCACGGGGATGCCGCGCTTTGCCGCCAAGAGCAGGGCAATTCCTGCAGCTTGCGCTGTTGCCATGGCCGTTCTCACGTTCAGTTGGGAGAAGACGCGTTCGACGGCCACGACGTCGGGTTTGTGCGTATCCATCCAGATTGATAACTCTGCTTCAAGAGCGAGTAGGCGTTGATCAAGATCTGCATCCGCATCGGTTCGAATGACACCAACGGCTAACATCTGAAGTTTTCTTGAAGATCCAGAGTTCGCTACAACACCTAAGCCGCATCGAGTAAGTCCGGGGTCAACTCCAAGAACTATCACGGTCAAAGACTAATGGCGAAGCCACACGGAACTAGGAAAGGCTCGCCATCACTTCATCAGAGACATCAAAGTTGCCATAAACGTTCTGCACGTCATCCAATTCTTCAATTGCATCGATGAGATTGAAAACCTTCTCAGCTGTCTCTGCATCTAACGAGATTTCCAGCGAAGGCAGAAATGAGCTATCGGCTGACTCGTAATCAATTCCCGCAGCCTGAAGGGCTTCACGAACTTTTACCAAATCGGTTGCCTCTGAAACAACCTGCCAGTTATCGCCAAAGTCATTAACTGCTTCTGCACCTGCATCGAGCACTGCTTCAAGTACCGCATCTTCAGTGACTTTGCCGCCATCTTTAGCAACGATGATGACGCCCTTGCGGTTGAACATATATGAGACTGAACCAGGGTCGGCCATATTTCCACCGTTACGAGTTACGGCAACACGTACTTCGGAGGCGGCGCGGTTACGGCTATCCGTAAGGCACTCAATCATCAGCGCAACTCCACCAGGACCATAACCTTCGTACATGATGGTCTGATATTCGGCGCCGCCAGATTCAAGGCCAGCGCCGCGCTTGATGGCGCGATCAATATTATCGAGCGGCACAGAACTCTTCTTCGCCTTGGTAATCGCATCGTAAAGAGTTGGGTTTCCACTGACATCAGCGCCGCCTGTTCGAGCAGCCACCTCGATGCCTTTGATCAACTTTGCAAAGCTCTTAGCTCGGCGCGCGTCGATGACAGCCTTCTTATGTTTTGTCGTTGCCCACTTGGAATGGCCTGACATGGTTAACACCTACCCCTGTAGTTCTTTACTTGCCTCTGGTTGTTAGCTTGAAAGATATAAGAATCTTAACTTACCGACCGCATATCTCATCAATAAAGTAGCGGTGTACCCGGTCATCACCGGTCAATTCCGGATGAAAAGAGGTTGCCAGTACCCGCTCCGAGCGGACCGCAACCGGATGCGTCTCACCATCAACCTCAACGCTTGCGAGAATTTCCACGCTAGGCCCGAGGCTCTCAACCCAGGGCGCACGAATGAAGACCGCACGTATCGAGCCTTCGATACCCTTAAATTCTAGGTCTGATTCGAAGGAATCTACTTGGCGACCGAAGGCATTACGACGGACGACCATATCGATACCACCAAAACTTTCCTGATTGCTCGCTGGATCCTTAATGTTCGAAGCCACCATGATCATTCCAGCACAAGATCCATACACCGGAAGTCCGGCTTTAATACGCTGACGAATGAGGCCATCAAGACCAAATGCAACTGCAAGTTTGGAGATGGTCGTCGATTCGCCGCCCGGAATTACCAGACCGTCGACACGTTCAATCTCCTCGGCATGCTTAACTGGAGTCGCTTGGACTCCGCATCGTGTCAGTGCTTCGAGATGCTCTCGCACATCGCCCTGGAGTGCGAGAACTCCAATGTGCATAACTACCAGCCGCGCTCAGCAAGTCTGTGCGGGACAGGAATATCTGCGACGTTAATACCAACCATCGCTTCGCCCAAGCCGCGTGACGCATCTGCAATAATTTTTGCATCGGTGTAATACGTTGTCGCCTTCACCACTGCTGCAGCGCGCTGCGCCGGGTTTCCTGATTTGAAAATTCCTGAGCCAACGAAGACTCCATCTGCCCCGAGCTGCATCATCATCGCAGCATCAGCAGGTGTAGCAATTCCGCCTGCTGTGAAGAGAACTACCGGTAACTTTCCAGTCTGGGCAACTTCCTTCACCAACGCGTATGGTGCCTGTAATTCTTTCGCAGCGACATAGAGCTCTTCCTCGCGCATGGATGTGAGTCTGCGAATCTCAGATCCAATCTTGCGCATATGCGTTGTCGCGTTAGAGACATCGCCAGTGCCGGCCTCGCCTTTGGAGCGAATCATCGCCGCTCCTTCATTGATGCGGCGTAGCGCCTCGCCAAGATTTGTAGCTCCACAGACAAATGGAATTGTGAAATTCCACTTATCAATGTGATGTTCAAAGTCCGCCGGTGTGAGAACTTCTGATTCATCGATGTAATCAACTTTAAGACTTTCGAGAACTTGCGCCTCCACGAAATGCCCGATTCGGACCTTTGCCATAACTGGAATCGAGACGGCAGCTTGAATCGCTTGAATCATGTCTGGGTCGGAAGCGCGCGAAACGCCACCTTGCGCTCGAATATCAGCAGGGACGCGCTCCAATGCCATGACGGCAACCGCACCCGCATCTTCAGCAATCTTCGCTTGCTCGACGTTTACGACATCCATGATGACGCCACCCTTGAGCATCTCTGCCATGCCGCGCTTGACGCGATCAGAGCCGACTACCTTTGTTACATCCTGTGACATGAATACTCCCCGTAGGTCGAAATTGAGCAGAGTGAGAGTCTACTTGTTGGCGGCCGTCGCCGTCTCCGAATTTGAAACAGGGTACTTGAACACTGGGTCGTTACCCACGAGCGCAATCCAAATCTGACCATCACCCATATTCGCGGACTTACCATCTGTGGTCGTCCACGTAGTGCCGGACTCGGCGGAAGGTCGATTCCACAGGATAGGTATGGCTTGACCCTCGCGTAAAAGGTAACCCGTGCCACTTCCCACGGTTGCACTAAAGGGCGTAACTCCCCCATGCCTATCCTTAAACTGGGAATCAGTGATCGAGACCTTTTGGATAATGAGGGTCGGAGACCCTAGGCGCGTGCCATCTGCAGCTAAATCCGGTTGGCCGTCGAACTTGTAGATCCACTGCCCAAGGCTCTTCGACCAGGTGGCAATGTAACGAGCTGCCGGCCAAGAGAAAGAGACTGAGGAGATTGGTACTCCGCCGGCAGGAATCTCACCAAAAGTAAAACCGATGCTCTTCACGGAATCTACTTGCTTACCGTCAGCAGCAGCCTTATCGAGCAACAGTTGCGGGTGAAGGATGAGATTTGTCGGAGCAAATCTCGACTCATCCCGCGTGTAGATAGGTGCGGGTATGTGATCAGCACTCAAATTAGTTAGATTCGCAGCATCAATCAATGGGTAAAACTTCGTCTGCGCGCCACTGAAGGCAAAACCAACATGACCGTATTGCGCCAGAATATCCAGATCCGAGATACGAGCTGAACGAACTGGGCCAATTTCAGTGGGCAATCGTGTGGGATCACTAAAGATTGCAGCGATTCGACTTAGCCCACCTTCAACTTGCTCGATATATACAACATCGGCCTTATTTAATCCGATCTGCGGATGAGCGGGCGTCGTGTCATCAATCTTGACCACTAAGACTGGGCCATTTCCACCTTCGAGATTTGTCAGAAGATTTCTCTCCCCTTGATTCGAACCACCGCCAGAGCCTCCGCCACTCGAGGACTTATGTGTCGAACACCCTGTCAAAACCGTGACCGTTGCTAGCAGGGCGGAGATTACTTTTAGTTGAGATTTCATAAATTCCCTAGAGAATATCGTCTTCGAATGAATATCGGAATGGGAGTTTTGCGTGGCCATAGAGGTGGAATACTCGGAAAATCACCTTACTTCGAAGGTTGCGAACCGCGTTAACCGCTTCAAGGTGAACGGCTATAGCAATCTTCACCTTCTCGGTGATTTCACTTAACTGATTGAGATGTTTTACTTTCACATCGATTTCATGTGCAAGAGCAGATTCTGTGAGCACTTTCAGTGATTCCGACAACATCGACTCGGCCTCACTTCGTTCTTGTGCAAAATCAGAGAAGCTCGATTCGAGTTTGCGACTCTCGTACGCCGACGCAGTCAGCAAGATATCCATCGCTGGGTCCAAATCGGTGTCATGAGCAATATCTAGCGCAATCGAAGCGCGACGTTGCAGGAGTGCATCCAAATGCTGCCACGAAGTTTCGACTCGATGATGAAGTCGATCAAGACGTGATGCCGAGAAAGAGAGATACCAGAAGAAGATCAGGAGAATGAGAGCGGCAGCGAATAGATATTTAGTCATCGTTTCTAAACCTCTTCCAGGCGCGATTATCCGAAGAAAGAGTGACTGTGGGGTGCGATGCTCCAACGAGCGTCTGGGCTAGTTCATAGACGTGGAAGATATCGTCCGCAACGCTTACCCAATCGAAGCGCTCGGCTGCTTCACTGGCGCGTTCTGCAATCGAAGTCGCAAGATTGGGTTGCGCAAGAAGATGAATTACTTTTGCAGCAAGATCCTTGGAATCCCCCACGTGGAATAACGTGCCAGAGTCTCCCCCTTCAAGGACAGCGTTGAAAGCCTCAATGTCGCTGGCGACAATCGGGGTCCCTGCTGCCATTGCTTCAGCGAGAATAATTCCAAAGGACTCTCCTCGAATGTTCGGCGCCACATAGATATCGATAGATTTAAAGAAGGATTGCTTCTCCGCATCAGATAGCCGACCAAGAAAGGTAACTTTTGCGCGAGTCGGCGCATCCATCTTTTTATATGCGGCATCGGCATCTCCGGGACCGGCTACAAGAACTCGAGCCTCTGGAAATTTCTTCAGGATGTGAGGCAGCGCGGCAAGGAGTACTCCCAGTCCTTTACGATCCTCGTCGAATCTCCCGAGAAATCCCAGAGTGAATGGGCGTTTCCAAGAATAATTCTCCGGAGCGCTGCGGTAGAGCGATGCATTTATCCCATTTGGAATGATGACCGCATCCGTTGTGAAATGATCCGTGAGCGTCTTTCGCGCCATTTCGCTCACCGCTATTCGAGCAGTAATTTTCTCCAATACCGGCTCAAGCATGGGACTGACCGCAGTAAGCGCCTTCTGCTTGGGCGATGAAGCATGAAAGGTCGCGACGATAGCTCCTTCAGCTGACCAACACGCCAAAAGTGAGAGCGAGGGAACTACAGGTTCATGGAGATGGATCACATCAAATTGACCCTGAGCAATCCATTGACGAACGCGAGAAGTAGCTATTGGCCCAAAGAGCACTTTGGCAACGGCTCCATTGAATGGAACAGAGATAGGCCGACCAGCATTCACCAACCACTCTTCGGTAATGGCATCTTCATCGCTCACCGGCGCAATCACCGAGACCTGATGTCCTTTCGCAATGAAGTTTTCGGCCAACTCTTTGATGTGCACTTGTACTCCACCAGGGGTATCCCATCCGTAGGGCGAGACCATGCCAATTCTCATGGTCACTCACGTTCCTTGAAATCGCCATCAACCCAGATGCGTTGCAGCATATGCCAGTCGGAAGTCCGCTCCTTCAATTGCCCCGCAAACCAGTCCGCGGTCGCCTGGATCATCGACTCGACCTTCTCGGAGTTGCTTCCGCTCTTGGGGACTTTTATCTGGGGACCAAAGACAATTCGAATCCCATCCCCTTCATAGGAAACAAAGGCGGTAATCAAAGGTGCACCGGTTTGAATGGAGAGCAAGGCGGGACCCACAGGCATTCGAGCCGGGCCATCGAAAAATGTGACCGGTGAACCAGATTTAGAGAGATCTCTATCGGCCACAAGTGCGACCAACCGGTTAGCCCTTAATCGTTGAGAGAGCGTAGCCATAGAGCGCGCACTCGCATCAAGCACTTCAAAGCCCATCCGTGTTCGGTGCGCAAGGAACTTGTGAAAGAGCTTCTCTGGCTTCAAATGTTCGGCCACAGTTACAAGTGGCACACCCGTCTCACAGAAGTATGCGCCGGCGTGATCCCAGTTTCCTGCGTGCGGCAGAGAGACAATTACCCCAGTTCCGTCAGCGATTGGTCCACGAAGAAAATGTTCATTTTCCACGACAACCGTGGAGAGAATTCGTTCCCGGCTCCATGTGTGAATTCGAAATGTATCGCACCAATAGCGCATGTATGAGCGCATACCTTCTTTAACCAACGCCTCCATCTCGGCGTAAGCGATTTCCGGGTGAATCCTCCGGTAGTTTGCTCGAAGGCGCTCTACCCCAGAGCCATCGCGGTGATATAGCCAATCTCCTAGTTTTGAAAAGAGAGCGTACGCTCGCTCTTCTGGGAGCGCGGCAGTGACCTTCCAAGCCAGTGAATAGGCAAAGTATGAAACGCTTTCTAAAATTCTTGAGCGCATCACTGGGAACTCTTCTTCACAATCCACATTCGCTGTGCAACCGTGTACAGGGATGCGATCGCCAAGACCCAGAAGGAGACGCTTAAGGCGTACTTAACTCCAAGACCCGATAGCCCAGTTCCAAGGAGAAGAATGATGATTCGCTCCGTTCGTTCAGCGAATCCGCCATTGCATGGGATGCCAAGACTCTCAGAGCGAGCTTTCACATACGAAACTAGGTTTGATGCCACGATGGCAACAAAGAGAACAGGTAACAGCGGGTCCGAATGAGAGTGCAGGTTGTATGCGATGGCACATAGAACGGCGGCATCACTCATTCGATCTAAGGTCGAATCTAACAGCGCTCCCCACGTTGACCCGCCCGTTTGGGTCAGTCGAGCCATCGTCCCATCTAAGAGGTCGAAGAGAATAAAGAAGAGTGTGAGTAAGGTCCCAGCGAAATAGTGACCAGTTCCAAATAGCCAGATGGCAGATGCAATCGTTCCACATGCGCCAATCACGCTCATTGCGTTGGCGGTTAGACCAAGCTTGAGAAGACCTCGGCATAACGGAGTTATGACACGGGTCACCGGCGCACGAAAGGAACGTTGAAGCATTAGGTACATCGTAGGCTTCCCCACTATGAGAGACCAACACATTCCCGCAACTCCCCGCGTGGCGGTCATCGGCAAAGGGGCTGCCGAACTGGCAGTTGCCTTGGGGGTCGTAATTCACCCACTTGAAGGCAGCGACGTTGCTCTTTTTATTGTTAGCGCTACTGATGGAATTGTTCGTGCCGATTCAGATTTGTGGCTTACGGCTCGGGAGAGCTACATACCTTCATTGGTCGTGATCTCAGATTTAGATTCGAAGAATGATCTCGACTTCGAAGATATGACAGCTATCGCCTCAAAGATGTTAGATCCAGTTGCAACTCCGTACCTCGTTCTTCACGATGAAGCGTCCGCCCCTGTTGCCCTCATCGATCTAACTACTATGAAAATTCGAGATTACTCTGTCACGGAGATTACTGAACGAGAGGCCGATCCAGAGCACCGGGAAATCGTCGCTGAATTTTCGGAAGAGTATCTCGAGACCTGTGAATCGGCCGGTGAGGATGGGTTTCAGAACGGGCTCCTCTATCCAGCCCTACCTTGGGTGCCCTCGAATAATCTAGGTGTCGCAGAAATTCTCCGTTACATAAACTTAGTCGAGATTATTCCAAGCGCCAGCTAAATCCGCTCGGGTGGTCGATAGCAAGGCTGGCAATACCTTGGTCTGGCCGATGATGGGCATGAAATTTGAATCACCACTCCAACGAGGGACAACGTGTTGATGAATATGGTCGGGAACGCCGGCACCTGAAATAGCGCCTTGATTCATTCCAAGATTGAAGCCCTTCGCTCGCGAAACTTTGCGGAGAACTTTCATCGCATGGGCAGAGAGCTCCAATATTTCATCACGCTCATCCTTCGACATCTCCGTCAAATCTGCGATATGCCTGTTCGCCACAATCAGCAGATGACCGGCGTTGTACGGATATAAATTCATTACGACATAGGCATGAACGCCACGGGCGACGATAAGGGCTTCTTCATCTGGCAACGAGATAATGCGACAGAACGGACATGGAATCTCGTTATCGGGTAAAGGTCGATTCTCACCAGATAAATATGAAGCCCTGTGTGGCGCCCACAGTCGAGACCAGCCATCTGGCATACCTGCCCCGCCTTCGATCACCTCGTTAACCTCAGACATTGCTATACCTGGGTACGGTTATTGATGGTCGCGAGAATTTCTGCGATCGCTTCTGCTACTGGAATTCCATTCTTCTGATCGCCGTTGCGGTAACGGAATGAGACCGCACCGTTCACTTGATCTTCTTCACCCGCAATCATCATGAATGGAATCTTCTCCATCTGTGCATTACGAACCTTCTTCTGCATTCGGTCATCGGAGAAATCGATATCTGCACGAATTCCGGCCTTGCGCATCTGCGCAACGACATCCTGAAGGTAAGGGAGGAAGGCCTCTGCAACTGGGATTCCTCGGACTTGAACTGGGGCAAGCCATGGAGGGAATGCGCCTGCATAATGCTCTGTGAGCACGCCAAAGAATCTCTCAATCGAGCCGAAGAGTGCGCGATGAATCATGACAGGCTGTTGGCGAGTTCCATCTGAAGATTGGTATTCAAGGTTAAATCGTTGTGGGAGTTGGAAGTCAACCTGGATAGTAGACATCTGCCACGTCCGACCAATGGCATCTTTCGCTTGCACTGAAATCTTTGGACCGTAGAAAGCGGCACCACCTTCATCCAAAACCAATTCAAGACCTTGTTTTGATGCCGCCTGGCGCAACGCATCCGTCGCTTGCTCCCAATCGGCATCAGCACCCACTGATTTTTCTGGATTTCGGGTGGAGAGCTCTAAATAGAAATCCTCTAGCCCGTAGTCGCGAAGTAGATTCAGAACGAAGGTGAGAAGAGAATCCAGTTCACCCATCATCTGATCTTTTGTGCAGTAGATGTGGGCATCATCTTGGGTGAAGCCACGAGCTCGAGTGATACCGTGGATAACGCCAGATTTTTCATAACGATATACGGTTCCAAATTCAAAGAGTCTTAGCGGAAGTTCACGGTATGAACGGCTATTTGCCTTATAAATCAGATTGTGAAATGGACAGTTCATCGGCTTCATGTAGTACTTCTGTCCGGCGCGCCTCACCGTTCCGTCGGCGTGATACTCCTCATCCATCACCATCGGTGGGTACATCCCTTCGGAGTACCAATCTAGGTGGCCAGATGTTTCAAAGAGTGCGGCTTTAGTGAGGTGAGGCGAATAGACAAATTGATAGCCCTCGTCTTCATGTCGCTTGCGGGAGTAATCCTCCATCTCTCTGCGAATAATTCCACCCTTTGGGTGAAAGACGGCCAATCCTGATCCAATCTCTTCCGGGAAAGAGAAGAGATCCAACTCTGCGCCAAGTCTGCGGTGGTCGCGCTTCTCAGCCTCCAGAAGAAGGGCGAGATATTCATCCTGCGCTTCTTGAGTGGGCCATGCGGTTCCGTAGATTCGCTGCAGCATGGGATTCTTTTCAGAGCCGCGCCAGTAGGCGCCCGCCGAACGCATCAACTTGAATGCAGGAATCAGTTTCGTGGATGGTAGATGCGGGCCACGACAGAGATCACTCCATACCGGTTGACCGTCTCGTCCGAGGTTGTCGTAAATCGTTAGCTCTGTTCCGCCAACTTCAACGTTTGACTCATCATCACTGCCTGATTTCAAACCAATCAATTCGCATTTGTACGGCTCACTCTTCAACTCGATAAGTGCATCCGCCTCAGTCGTCACCCGACGTTTGAAGCGTTGACCGGCCTTGATGATTTTACGCATGGAACTTTCCAGCTTCTCAAGATCATCTGGCGTAAATGGTCGTTCTGGGTCAAAGTCATAATAGAAACCATCCTTGATAGGAGGCCCGATTCCTAACTTGGTCTCAGGGAATACTTCTTGGACCGCTTGCGCAAGAACGTGCGCCGTCGAGTGGCGCAATACCGCAAGACCTTCTGGTGAATCAATTGATACGGACTCAACGACATCGCCAGCAACAAGATCGATCCAGAGGTCTCGAAGTTCAGAGTTGACCTTGCAGACAACTATGGATGGGTCGGCCGAGAAGAGATGGGTCGGCTTCTGATCTGCCGCAATCTCTTGCACTTGCCCGTTCACTGTTACGCGAATGTGTGCAATAGCTGCCTCGTTATCTGCCATGAGCGCAGATTACCAATTTTCTACCCAACTATGCGCGAGAATCAGCCCGAGCTGCCTCCTCGTATTTCCGTGAGATAGCCTCGATTTCAGGATTGCTAACGAAATTCTTGGTTCTTCCTTTCTCAGAGAGGGAATCCACTGCGACTATCCCCTTCAAACTACTGGAGAGGAAGAGCGCATCGGCATTAAAGAGCGTATCGACTGGGAATGATGACTCCTCGGCCCATCCATGTTCGAGAATCAACTCTCGTGCTACCCCTGGCAGACAGCCCGATTGCAACGCAGGTGTTATCACGCGACCTTCGGTTATCACATAAATATTTGCGATAGCGGTCTCCACAATGTCTCCGTAGGTGTTCATTAGGACGAGATCAGAAAGGCCAGAATCGTGCGCTTGCCTAAGAGCGAGCGAGTTTGCTCCGTAGGAGAGCGATTTATGGCCAGTGAGTGCCGCGTCAAGATTGATGAGGTGCTCACTGATACCAAGTTTTACTGGAGAGGCGCTAGCAACCGAGAAATCTTCAATCGTTATTAAGAAATCGCAATTGGCAAAGAGCGTTATCCGCAATCTGCCAGATTGTTGACGCCAAGAGCTTGCGAGGGAACGCGTCTCAGATTCCACTCGCGCCATATCCGGCAGATCAAAACGCAAACCAGTCGCCGAACCCGTTAGGCGCTTCAAGTGGCGATGCAAGAGCACAGGTTGCCCTTCGAAGACGCGAAGTGTTTCAAAGAGGCCATCGCCCCGTAGCCATGGATGCTGGGTTGAAGGTAGTTGTTCAAATGACGAGTAAGAGATACTCACGATCTGATTTTCCCTTCCGCAATCGAAATCAGGCGGGAGGCCTTCAGCACCGTCTCATTCCATTCATCTTCTGCGTTGCTCCCCCAAGTGATGCCGGCGCCAGTGCCAAATTTAAGCTGGCCATCTTCTCTCCAAAAAATACGGATACCCACGGAGAGAACAGCGATTCCGTCATACACCCATCCAAGAACACCGCAGTACGGCCCGCGAAGGCCTTCGTTTTCTGCAATTATTTTTTTAGCAGAATATTTTGGTGCACCAGATATTGAACCGGCTGGCAACAAGGCGCTAAATATCTCTGACCAGGAGACGGCGCTCTTCAGAGTGCCAGTAACGTCAGAGACTAAGTGAAAGAGTCCAGGATGTTCTTCAACGCCAAAGAGTCGCGGTACATCAACACTGCCAGTTTGAGTAATGCTCCCAAAATCATTTCTCATCAGATCGACGATCATCACGTTCTCTGGATAATCTTTCTCTACAAAATCAGAACTCTTTGAGGTTCCCTTGATCGGGCTCGTCTTGATGATTCGCTCGCCGCCCTCTCCCTCACACACTTCAATGAAGAGCTCAGGAGATGCGGAAGCAATCTCTACCTTTCCCGGAAGATATAGATACGATGCATAGGGTGATGGATTTGAACTCAGTAAATTATTGAAGAGGCCATCCAACCTTCCCTCGTATTGCTTCGTAAGGATTCGACAGGCATTCACTTGATAGATATCTCCGAGAGAGATCGCATTGCGAGCGCGCTCGACATATTCAATGTACTCACGTTGATCCATCGACGTGGACCAACTCTCGCGACTTGGCGAATATGCGTTCTCACTCTGGAAATCAACGGCGAAAGTAACATCCTCAAACTTGGCGAAGGTCGCCCTGCCTTCATAGTCAATCTGTACCGCCCAGAATCCCTCGCCATCCAGACGTGATGCGTCGCTCGTCACCTCTGAGCAGCCTGTAGCCTCAACTCCGCCCATCCAAAAGCGTGATCCTTGAAGCTCCTTTGACGCTGACACCCGTGGAACGCTACCCGAGTTTCGCTGCCATCTCGGGGTAATCACGAATTGGCTCGTTGGGGTCGTATGCGCTAGATTTTGCACGCTGTAAAGCACGCGGACGTAGCGCAGTTGGTAGCGCGGAACCTTGCCAAGGTTCAGGTCGCCGGTTCGAACCCGGTCGTCCGCTCTCTTCTTTGGTAGGCATCATTCATTTCCTTGAGTGCGTGGCTTTCAAAGGGGTGCATGGTCGGATGGCCGAGAGGCGAGGCTCAGGACTGCAAATCCTGCTACACGGGTTCAAATCCCGTTCCGACCTCCATCACTTTCTCCATTTTCCATACTTTTTACCGTTGAGGACTGTACAGTCGAAGTTATGACAGGCAATCTAATGAACCCAGCTGATAGCGCAGACGATTCAATTCGCCCTTGGGGTCGATATGAGATCCTTCAAGAGAGTTCCACTTTCAAGGTCAAGAGCATCTGGGTAAAGCCACACGCAAGACTCTCTTATCAAAAGCATAAGTACCGTGCTGAGCATTGGTTTATCACTCAAGGCGAAGGCGAAGTCACCATCAACGGCGTTACGCACCCCGTGGCCGCTGGCTCATTTATTGAATTTGGCGCGGGCGATCTTCACCGCATGTCGAATACCGGAGACCAAGAACTGATATTTATCGAGGTTCAGACTGGAAGTTACTTCGGCGAGGACGATATCGAGCGGGTAGAGGATGATTTCGGCCGGTAAATGCTCGTGTAGTATCTACCTCGTAAGACCCGGACGATTGGCTCAGCGGTAGAGCACCACATTGACATTGTGGGGGTCACTGGTTCGATCCCAGTATCGTCCACAACGTTTGAGCGTAAAAAGTGGGGCACACGTCCTTCGAAACACTGCTCTATTTTCTTTTGCTAACGTTTTGCTAACTTGCCGTACCGTGTCCTCTAATCAAATTCTCAAGTGCAATACATGCTTGAATTCCCAACTGAAACCGAGAAGGATTTAGAAATGAGCAAAAAACAGATCTCTATT
>CAINVP010000024.1 GCA_903854185.1 uncultured Actinomycetes bacterium | reverse complement strand
CTTGGATGCAAGTGCAAAACCCGAAGGAATAATGATTGCCATTCCAATTGCCACACTGGCTGCGGTCGCGATAAATTTTGGTGAGATTGAACTCTTCTGGCGATCAACTGTTGTTGCATTATTCTCTTCGAGACGCTCAATCATTGGACGGGTATCTGGTGTCTGTTTCTCATCAAAGAGGTGAAGAAGTGTTGTTGGATCAGCTTCCAAGACGCGAGCGATAGAGCGAATATGTCCGCGTGCGTACGTCGCACCGCCAGCTGATTCGATCTCACCAACTTCTAAATCGCGAAGTACTGCCAAATTAATTCGAGTGAGCTTGGCAATCTCTTCAAGAGAGTATCCAGATTCCGCGCGCAGGCGAGCAAGCTCTTTACCAAAGCATGATGAATCTGACATAGATACCTCGAGTTGGTCTGGGTCTACCGACGCCCTGGGGATAGGGCGACTAGGGATAAGGGTAAATCGCTCCTTGAGTGTTTTACAAGTCGGAGCTAAATCTCCGCTCAGTAACGGGGGCTTACCCGTTCCCTTGGAGCTCCTCGAGCAGATCCGGCATCTGCTCTGCGCTCAAGAGGACCTCGCGCGCCTTCGAACCTTGCGATGGCCCAACGATGTTACGACTCTCCATGAGATCCATGAGGCGACCAGCCTTCGCAAAACCAACGCGCAACTTTCGCTGCAACATAGAGGTGGAGCCGAATTGCGTCGAGACCACTAATTGAATTGCTTGAATCAAGAGGTCCATATCATCACCAATATCGCTCTCGATAACCTTACTTGGCGACGGCTTATTCAGATCGATGATGTAGTACGGCTGAGCTTGTGTCTTCACATGAGCAACAACGGCTTCTGATTCTCGTTCTGACACATAAGCACCTTG
This sequence comes from uncultured Actinomycetes bacterium, assembly GCA_903854185.1. Classification (GTDB taxonomy): domain Bacteria; phylum Actinomycetota; class Actinomycetes; order Nanopelagicales; family Nanopelagicaceae; genus PALSA-747. The sequence goes on along the minus strand of CAINVP010000024.1, from coordinate 4,871 downwards.
GATGCGAACAGCCTTCGATGCTCCCATAGGCAAGAAGAGGCCATCGCCTTGACCGACCAGCTTCTCTGCACCTGGTGAATCGAGGATAACGCGCGAATCAGCAAGGCTAGAAGTTGCAAAGGAGAGGCGTGATGGAACGTTTGCCTTAATCAAACCTGTTACTACATCCACACTCGGACGTTGCGTTGCAATAACAAGATGGATTCCCGCTGCCCGTGCGAGCTGAGTGATTCGAACGATGCTCTCTTCCACTTCTCGCGCTGCCACCATCATCAGATCTGCAAGCTCGTCAATAATGACAAGGAGATATGGATAAGGCTCAAGAGTGCGTTCGCTATCTACTGGGACCTTAACCTTGCCCGCCTTGACCGCCTTATTGAAATCATCGATATGTCTAAACCCAAAGGTGGAGAGGTCGTCATAACGTTGATCCATCTCGTGGACTACCCAAGCGAGGACATCAGCAGCCTTCTTCGGATTTGTGATGATGGGCGCGATGAGGTGCGGGATTCCCTCGTAAGCGGTGAGCTCGACTCGCTTCGGGTCAATCATCACTAAGCGAACTTCATCTGGGGTGGCACGCATCAGAATTGATACTACGAGGGCGTTGATCATGGAGGACTTACCAGCACCGGTTGCACCAGCTACAAGTAGGTGTGGCATCTTCGCAAGATTTGCGCTGATGAATTCACCTTCTACATCCTTGCCAAGTGCAATCACCATGGGATGTGTTTCAGATTGTGAAGCAGCAGAACGGAGCACATCACCGAGATAGACAATTTCACGATCAGTATTAGGAATTTCAATACCCACTGCAGACTTGCCCGGAATCGGTGAAAGAATGCGCACTTCACTGCTTGCAACAGCGTAGGAAATATTCTTAGTGAGCGCGGTGATCGCCTCAACTTTTACCGCTGCGCCAAGTTCAACTTCATAGCGAGTTACCGTTGGGCCACGCATATAACCAGTAACTTTTGCGTCAACATTGAACTGGGCAAAGACTTGAGTCAAAGAGGCGACAACAGTCTCGTTTGCCTTGGACTTACCCTTAGGAGGTGCGCCAACCTTGAGCAGATCCAATGATGGCAAGATATATGGACCGGATGCGCGAGGGGCTGGTGGTTTAGCCGCAACCTTTGGCGTCGATGGTGTTGAAGGGTGGGTAGCTGGCTCCATTTTAGGAACTTCGACGGTGAACTCCTCGTCGAACTCCTCCTCATCGATGGGCTCTTCCTCCGGTACAAATCCCTTTACCAATGGGGTATCGAAAGCTGGAGTCTCACTCAGTTCAAAGTCATCCTCATCCGAGGCGAGTGAATCGGAGACGCGCTTCTTCCCCCAATGAGCGATTGAAGCAATCGATGAGGTGACCTTAGAGACTGGCGTCGCGGTAACGATGAGCAGGCCGAAGAAGAAGATAATTAAGAGAATAGGTACTGCCACAAGACTTGTTGCAAGATCAACTAACGGAGTGGAAACCGCATAGCCAAGTCGGCCACCGCCATTCTGAATAGCGGTCTTGCCGGTATCGTGCACAGAACCGTTGAAGATATGAGCCAGGCCAGTGGCGCTCATCAAGAGCAGAATTGTTCCAATGGTGATTCGACCAGTTACCTTGCCATCATCTGGCGCTTTAAAAAGTCTAAAGGCAAAATATAAAAAGATAAGTGGCGTGAGAACTGAGAGAAGTTTTCCAACAGCACCATAAAGAATCGCATGCGTCACATCTGTAATTGCGCCATTGACATTTAACCAAGTACCCGCTGCGCTCATGAGCGCAACGATGAGTACGAGAAATGCAAAGCCATCGCGATGATGTGCCGGATCTAAATCTTTTGCACCGCGGAAGAGATAGCGAACGCTCTTGCCAAAACCCTTAGCAATAGCTCGCCAAGTAGAGACAAGCGTGCGACCAACAACAGCCATCGGCGTGCTCTTGGCTGACTTCTTCTTCGAACGAGTTGCCACTGTATTAAACCTCAATCACTACTGGAACAATCATCGGCTTTCTCCGATGTTCTTCGCCTACCCATGCACCTACAGTTCTTCTGACAATCTGTTGAAGTTGATGAGTACCGTTTATACCGCCGGCAACTGCTTTGGCTAGCGCCGCTTCAATAATTCCCTTAACTTCATCGAAGAGTGCATGATCTTCGGTAAAGCCACGGGCGTGGATATCTGGACCGGCAACAATTTTGCCGCTCTGCGAGTCAATGACAACCACTACTGAGATGAAACCCTCTTCACCCAAGATTGTCCGGTCCTTCAATGAGCTCTCGGTAATTTCACCAATCGTTGGCCCATCGACATAGACGTAGCCGACTGGCACAGCGCCCGCCACGTTAACCTGACCTGCGGCAAGATCGATAACAATGCCGTTCTCAACAACCACCGTGTTTGAACGGGGTACCCCGGTCTTCACTGCTAAATCAGCATTAGCCCGCATATGTCGCCACTCACCGTGAATCGGCATCACATTTCGAGGCTTCACGATGTTGTAGCAGTAGACCAACTCTCCGGCGGCAGCATGGCCAGATACATGGACCATGGCATTACCTTTATGAATCACAGTCGCGCCAAAGCGAGTGAGTTCATTGATAACTCGGTAGACCGGATTCTCATTTCCAGGAATCAGACTTGAAGCAAGGATGACGGTGTCACCTTTGCCAACTTTGATCGCATGATCGCCATAGGCCATGCGAGAGAGTGCTGCAAGTGATTCACCTTGCGAACCTGTACAGATGAGAACAACGCGATCGCCATAATCATCAATGTGCTTTGCATCGACAATCAGACCTTCTGGAACTGTGAGATAGCCAAGCTCTTGGGCGATCTTCATATTTCGTACCATGGAGCGTCCTACAAATGCGACCATGCGCTCGTGTGCGTAAGCAATATCAAGAATCTGTTGAATCCGGTGTACGTGAGACGAGAACGATGCAACGATAATTCGTCGTTGTGTTGAGTGAAAGAGGCGATCTAACGTTGGCATGATCTCGCGCTCTGAGGTGGTGAATCCTGGAACATCCGCGTTAGTCGAGTCGACCATAAATAAGTCAACGCCTTCAGTACCTAATCTGGCAAAGGTTGTGAGGTCAGTTATGCGACCATCCAAGGGCAACTGATCCATCTTAAAATCACCGGTATGAAGAACTACGCCGGCATCGGTCTTGATAGCTACCGCTAGTGCATCTGGAATGGAGTGATTCACAGCCACAAATTCGATGGTGAATGGGCCGAAACGTTGGACCATCCCAGCTTTTACTTCAACAAGTGGGGCGCTAATGCGGCGCTCTTTCAACTTCTCATTCATAAATGCGAGGGTCAATTTGGACCCGATAACCGGAATATCTGCGCGCTCTTTCAGTAAGAACGGAAGTGCACCGATGTGGTCCTCGTGGCCATGAGTCAGAACGACGCCCACGATATCGGCCATGCGATCTTTAAGGTAGGAGAAGTCAGGAAGGATGAGGTCGATTCCGGGGGTATTCTCATCTGGAAAGAGCACACCACAATCGACAATCAGCAGTTCGCCACCAAATTCGAAGACGGTCATATTGCGACCGATCTCTCCGAGGCCGCCGAGGGCAACAATTCGGAGAACTCCGTCAGCTAAACGCGCAGGATTAGGAAGATCAGGATGTGGATGATTCATTAGTTAAGTGCGACTCCACCGGCGATGAGATCTTTGCGCAGAGTTTCAATCTCCTTTGCGGTTGCCTTCACTAATGGAAGGCGAAGATCTCCACCTGGCAGACCGAGCAGATCAAGAGCAGCTTTTGTCAAAATCGCACCCTGCGTTTTGAAGGTTCCCTCAAAGACTGGAATGAGGCGTTGATGAATTTCAAGTGCGCGATTCTGGTCACCTGCAAACCAGGCGTTGAGCATCGCCTTCAACTCATTGCCCACGGTATGACCGCAGACTGAAACAAAACCAACCGCTCCGAGTGAGAGAAGGGCCAAGTTAAGAATGTCATCTCCCGAGTAGACCGGGATTCCACTCTCAGCAATCACCTTTGAAGTCTTCGCTGGCTGACCCTTTGCATCCTTGAGTGCGACGATATTTTCAATGCCATTGAATAGATCGAGAATTGTCTGCGACTCAATCTCCACGCCGGTGCGGCCTGGAATGTCATACATCATGATAGGCGCATCTACCGCTGCCGCTACTGTCTCAAAGTGGGCTTTAATACCGGCTTGAGGGGGCTTGTTGTAATACGGTGTCACAATCAGCAGACCATCTGCGCCTGCAGCAACTGATTTCTTCGCCTGCTCAACTGTGTAAGAAGTTTCATTATCGCCAGCCCCAGAGAGAACTTTGATATGTGATGGGACTGCACTCTTCACTGCACGAATGATTTCTAGCTTCTCAGAAGATTTTGTAGTTGGCGCTTCGCCAGTGGTTCCGTTGACGACGATTCCGTCATGGCCAGTTGCCACCAGATGTAAGGCCAACTTTTGGATGCCATCGAAATCTACCTGATCTAGAGCATCTGCCTTAAACGGAGTCACCATCGCAGTGATCATGCGACCAAAGGGCGCAGAGATTGCAGTATGGGTACTCATGGCGCCTAGAGTACCCGAATTAAGGGGCGATTCTCCCTGACTTCACGAATGCGCCGTAAGTTATCGGCATTAAACTTGCAAAATGCTCTTCCATCTTCTCCGCCACCATCTCAATTTCACGTTGAGGATAGCTAGGGAAATGTGAACCCTCGCGGGAGGTACGCAGGGAGAGGAAATTCATGAGCGCACGTGCATTCATCGTGACATACATTGATGAGTACAACGTCACAGGGAGAACGGCACGTGCAACTTCTCGAGCAACACCGGCAGCGAGCATCTTCTGATAATTTTCATATGCACATGTG
>CAINVP010000023.1 GCA_903854185.1 uncultured Actinomycetes bacterium | reverse complement strand
GTTGGGATTTCTCTCTGGTCAAGCGCTACGTGCTGCACGCGTTGTAGTCGATATCGGGATGCATCTAAAGCTAACTAATTTCACGGGCGGTACGTGGGATGCAGAATCTGCAGTTAACTTACTTGTAGAGCAGGCAATGGTTGATCGCGAATATGCAACAAGTGAAGTTGATAGATACTTATCCTGGCCTGGACAAGCAATCTCCTACAAGGTGGGTGAACGCGTCTGGATTGAGGTGCGCGATGAGGCTAAGAAAAGGCTCGGTGCAGCATTCGATATTAAAAAATTCCATTCATATGCCTTGAGAATCGGTCCCATGGGCCTTGATGCCCTCCGAGAAGAGATTGGAAAATTCCAGGGGTAGTTATGGGTAATGATGAAATCCAAGATACGAGAAGTGCACGCATCATTCGAGGCGCTGCAAATGAAAACGGCTGGAAAAATTTAGAGCTGGTTGAAGGGGAGCCGCTCTTAGGGAATCAACCAAGCCCGACCGCTCAATCAATCCTCTCACTTGTCCATCTATCTGATCTTCATATCTGCGATGCCCAATCGCCAGCCCGAGTTGAACTCATGGATCGTTTTGGAGATCCGCATCACCCGATGTCGGAAGTTGTAAAGTATGTGGGCGTCTATCGAGCGCAAGAAATTCTTACAGTGCAGACACTTGAAGCGATGGTCCGCACGGTGAACTCAATTGAGTATGGACCAGTAACCAATCGTCCAATTGATGCAGTAGTTATTACCGGTGATGTCACCGATAACGCCCAACAGAACGAATTGGGCTGGTACTTCGGAGTCTTAGATGGTGGAATGGTTCATCCTGATAGTGGGGATTCAACAAAGTGGGAGGGAGTCGCATCTACAGACGCGAAGATGTATGACCGCTCCTATTGGAATCCTGAAGGAACCCCCACCGGCATGGAGCCCGATTTCCCCCGTTCGCTTTATGGTTTCCCCACGATAAAGGGGCTAACTGACGCTGTTCGCAAGCCCTTCCAAGCTCAAGGGCTTCGCCACAAGTGGTTGGCTACCCATGGCAACCACGATGCTCTTCTGCAAGGAACTGTTGCTCCTGATGAAATTCTTCAAGCTTTTGCAGTTGGTGATAGGCGCCTGTCGGGACTCTCTGCAGATATAAATCTTCAAGCCCTCTTTAGTAATTTCACTGAAGTTGGACCAACAACATATCCTTCGCCTGATGGTGGTCAGACATCACCGCTCACTCCGGATGAGCGTCGGATACTGAATAAGCCAGATGATTGGGCGAAGATTCACACTTCGTGCGCAGATGCACATGATGGGCATGGTCTCTCAGAAGAGAATGTGCGTACTGGAACCAAGTATTGGTATCGCGATCTCGAATCAGTTCGACTAATCTCAATGGACACTGTGAATATCCATGGTGGGTGGCAAGGTTCACTTGATGAGAGCCAATTTGTTTGGTTGAAATCTGTCCTAGCTGATCCAACCCCCAAGTACTTCATTCTCCTTTCGCATCATCCAATTTTCACTCTCTTCAATCTCTATCATCCTGTTGGAACTGATCGACGAGTGGGTGAAGATGAGTTGCGGGAAGAGCTCCTTAGGCATGATCGAATAATTCTCTGGTTAGCAGGGCATAACCACGAACACCATGTGGACTTTGTCGGAGATGAAGACACAAAGCAAGGTTTTTATCATATTCAAACCGCTTCCAATATTGATTGGCCGCAACAAGGACGTCTAGTTGAGATTATCGAAGATGGCGACCGACTGGGAATCGCAACTTCAGTATTTGATCACCAGAGCCCTATTGCTCTCGATGAGGCAACAGCAGAGTTGGAGAACCCAATAAATATGGCAGGTATTTCACGAATTCTGAGCGCCAATCATTGGCAGCGCAGATCTGGCGAACATGATCTTGAGATTGGCTTAGGCCAACGGGAAGATCGCAACAGATACCTCTGGATTCGCTAGCTCGGCCTAACTCGCGCAATTGAACTTGCGTTAGAGCGAATCCATAATGTGCCGATTTCCGCGGTCATAAGTGAGATAGTTCCAGGTCCAATCGGCCATAGTGCCAATTCTCTTCTGGCCACCGAGAAGGTAGAGAATGTGGAGATTGAGCCACATGAACCAGGCAAGTGCACCGGCAATTTTAATTCCCTTTACTTGCACAATCGCCTTGTGGCGACCGATGGTCGCCATGGAGCCTTTATCTTTATAAGCAAACTTCTTAAGTGGCGCTGAGTTCTTCGCCAGGCGAATTTGATCAGCCACGAATCGACCTTGCTGCATTGCGACAGGTGCGACCATGGGAAGCGGGCGTCCATCATTACCAATCACGCCTGCGCAATCTCCGATTGCCCAGATGTACGGATAGTTCGTGACTTGCAGTGTTGGCTCTGTCTGGATGCGGTTACCCACGATTGGCAGACTTAAGTTATTGATTACAGGCTCACCCTTAACGCCAGCAGCCCAAATAATAACTTCAGCGCTCAATTGCTTACCATCTGCTAGGTGAATCTTTCGCCATTCAACTTCTTTAACTGCAGTATTTGTTAGCACCTTCACGCCTAACTTCTCGAGATCCTTTGCAGTTCTCGCAGATAGTGACGGTGCAAACATTGGGAGCAATCGTGGACCAGCTTCAAGAATCGAGATATCGATGTGCTTAGAGGCATGAAGATTGTCGTTGCGAAGTGGGCCTCGAACTAGTTCGGCGAGCGCACCAGCAAGCTCAACACCAGTTGGGCCACCGCCCACGACAACAAGGGAGAGTCGGGTGTCATCTTGGAAGCGGCAGAGATCTTCAAAGCGGCGCATAATCTCCGAGCGAATCTCGAGCGCTTCATGGATGCTCTTCATTCCAAATGCGAACTCGGAGATGCCTGGAATACCAAAGTCGGAAGTTGCAGAACCGACAGCAACAATGAGGTGATCGAAGGGGATGACCTCAGATGAGTCGAGCTTGACGGTCTTATTCTTATGATCGACCGAGATCGGAGAGCCCATACGAAAGCGACCACTGGTCTTGCGTAGCGCGCCACGAATGGGATAGGCAATGTGATCTGCGGCGAGCGATGCGCTCGATACCTGGTAAAGCAGAGGGAGGAATGTCTGGAAGTTGTGGCGATCAATAACTATTACATCTGCATCACTGCCGAGAGCCTTAGCCGCTGCTAGGCCGCCAAAGCCACCGCCCAATATGACAACACGTGGCTTAGCCATTAAATCCTCCTCGAACTACCCGCTTCACTATCTGCCTTGATTACTGGCCTAGTCTAGTGTTTCCTTGTTACGGGTAAGTTTCACCCTTCCCGCCCGGATGGAGAGCCAAGAATGCATGAATTCACACCTGAAGTTGAGGCACTTGCACATGAGGTCCTTGACTACAGCCTGGAGAGAATGCGCAGTAATCCTCCACTCGACTATCCCATGTCTGAAGCCGAGTTATACGCACTTGCCGGTGAGACCATTACCGCAGATGGCCTCGGTGGTTCAGCTGCACTTAAGTTATTTACTGAGATTCTCGCCCCAGCTTGCATTTCTACGGATCATCCAAGTTATTTAGCATTTATCCCGAGCGCCCCAAGCGAGCATGCGAACCTATTCGATCTTGTCGTTGGCGCGAGCGCGTTGTATGGGGGCTCCTGGCAAGAAGGAGCGGGCGCCGTTTATGCAGAGAACCAAGCGCTCCGTTGGCTGGCAGATCTCGCAGGACTTCCTAAGAGTTCAGGTGGGGTATTTGTCCAAGGTGGAACGTTAGGAAACTTATCTGCTCTCGTCGCTGCTCGCCATGATGCACGTCAGCGATTTAGTGATGTGAGACGCTGGGTTATCGCTGCGAGCAGAGAGTCGCACTCCTCAATTGTCTCCGCGGCTGAGGTAATGGATGTCGGCACCTTGTTGATTCCTACTGACGATAATTTGATTCTTCAAGGTCCGGCGGCGGCGCTGGCTATCGATGAGTATGAAGCGAATCATCCGGGCGAGAAGGTCTTTGCCTTGGTCGGTACCGCTGGAACAACAAATCTTGGGATTATTGATGATCTCTCAGGGCTAGCAGATACCGCCTCCGCCCGGGGCATCTGGTTCCACGTTGATGGCGCCTATGGTTTGGCCGCCCTCTGCGCGCCGAGCGTACGAGAGAAGTTCAATGGAATTGAACGATGTGACTCGTTTATTGTCGATCCTCACAAGTGGCTCTTTGCGCCGTATGACGCCTGTGCACTTCTTTATCGCAACCCCGAGAAGGGCAAGCGTGCCCATACCCAGCACGCCTCGTACTTAGATGTCCTTGAAAATGAGAATGAGTGGAATCCATCTGATTATGCAATTCACCTCACCCGTCGCCCACGCGGGTTGCCATTCTGGTACTCACTAGCCGCAAATGGGGTAAACGAGTACATCGTCGCGATGGAGGCGACCTTAAAGTTGGCAAAAGAAGTTGCGGAACAAATTAGGAAACATCCGAATCTCAATTTGCTTCGGGAGCCGAATCTCTCCGTCGTCGCCTTCACCCGTAACGGCTGGGGCGCGGACGAGTATCAAAAATGGAGCGATAAGTTGTTGGCCGATCAGATTGGATTTGTCACACCTTCAGCCCATAGAGGTCAGCCGATATTGAGATTTGCCATAGTCAATCCGTGGACCCAGATGAGCGATTTAGAGGCGATTCTCGCCACACTCTAATCCTCTCGAAATACTCGGGATTGTCAGGTTGCCATCATAAGATTCGGATATGGAAAACGCACCACTCGCGAGCGAGGGACCACAGACTCTCTCAGAACTCGAAATCTGCATCTTAGATTTTGAGCGTCAATGGTGGAGATATGCAGGAGCAAAAGAGGGCGCAATTAAAGAGCTCTTTAATCTCACACCTCCTTCCTACTATCAAGTGCTTAATAACCTCATCGATAGAGAAGATGCGTTGCTCGCCCAGCCAATGTTGGTAAAGCGTCTGCGTCGTCTCCGCGAGGCTCGCACATCACATCGCACTGCGGGCTTCACTCTCGCTTAGTCAGCTTGAAACTGCCGCATAAGGGAGTTTGATGATGTCACGCTTACTTTTTGATATAGCCCTGGTCTTAGCTTTCATTCTTGTTGCCGGAATCTTTGTCGCGGCAGAGATTGCACTCATCTCACTTCGCGAATCTCAAGTTCGCCAACTTGAGGGCAGAGGCAAGCGCGGGGCTAAGGTTGCAGAGCTTTCGAAGAATCCAAATCGCTTCTTAGCTGCCGCCCAAGTGGGCGTAACATTTTGCGGTTTTCTCTCAGCTGCACTGGGCCAGGAACGCATCGGTACAGATTTTGTTATTCCATACCTAGAAGACCGTGGGCTTTCGCACGGTATTAGTACGACGATCTCACTCATCGGCTTAACAACTGTTATTGCTTATGTCTCACTTGTCTTTGGCGAACTCGTCCCCAAGCGGTTGGCAATCTTTAGAACAGAGTCAATCTCACTCGCATCAGCTGGTGCAATTGACCGAATCGCTCGAGTCTTTCGCCCGGTTATCTGGTTACTCTCCAAATCCACAGATGGTGTGGTGAAAATCTTCGGGCTTCGATCAGATGAATCACGAAGTGAGATGTCTGAAGCTGAGTTGATGGATCTCGTTGTCGGACATGCAGCGCTTAGCGAAGAAGAGCGAGATATTGTGGAAGAGGTATTTAATACCAGTGATCTTTCACTACACGAGATTATGGTTCCTCGTGTTGAAGTTGATTTTCTCGATGTTGCTACAACTATCGCCGAAGCCGAGAAGAAAGCGCTGGAGAGTGGCCACTCCCGATACCCTGTCACTCGTGGCAGTAGCGATGAGGTAATCGGCTTTCTTCATATTCGCGATTTGCTAGCGCTACGAGAGAGTGATGGCGAGAAACTCATTTTAGAAATTATGCGCCCAGTCATCTATCTACCCGGAACTAAGGGTGTACTTCCCGCCCTCTCTGAGATGCGCTCAAAGCGATCACATATCGCTATCGTGTTGGATGAGTACGGCGGTACGGATGGCATCGTTACGTTAGAGGATTTAGTTGAATGCTTCATCGGCGAAATTCATGATGAGTATGATGAAGTGGATTCAGAAGTAACGCCGCAATCACGCATCGGCGAGTTCGAGGTCGATGCCTTGATTTCGCTGGAAGACCTACTCGATCAGACTGGAATCTCCCTGCCTAAAGGGCCTTACGAGACCGCTGGCGGCTATGTCATGCATACCCTTGGTCGAATAGCGGAGCTTCACGATGTCGTTGAATTTGCCGGGGGTCGCATTGAGGTGCTGACCGTAGAAGGCAAGCGAGCCGGGCAATTGCTCATCAGCAGTATCTAACTTTGCGTAGAATGGCGCCATGACAAGCGCAAAAGCCAGAGCCCTCTCTGGAATTCAACCGACTCATGATTCCTTCCATCTAGGCAATGTCCTTGGTGCAATTAATCAGTGGGTAGCGCTGCAAGAGAGCCACGATGCCTTCTATTGCGTCGTTGACCTCCATGCCCTCACAGTTGAAGTAGAGCCGGCGCTTCTACGCAAGCGCTCCCTCGTCTCCTTCGCGCAGTTAATTGCTCTCGGGATTGACCCGCAGAAGAGCACGCTCTTTATGCAGTCACACGTTCCTGCTCATAACCAACTCGGTTGGGTTATGGAGTGCCTCACCGGCTTCGGAGAGGCTGGGCGTATGACGCAATTTAAGGATAAGTCTGCGAAGAATGGAACAGACCGCACAGTGGTCGGCCTCTTCACTTATCCGATGTTGCAGGCAGCAGATATTCTGCTTTACCAACCACAATATGTTCCGGTGGGTGAAGATCAGCGGCAACATATCGAACTCACTCGCGATCTCTCTCAGCGTTTTAATGCCCGATTTGGTGAGACCTTTATCGTGCCAGAGGGCTATATCTTGAAGTCTGGCGCAAAGATTAATGATCTCCAGGAGCCCACTGCGAAGATGAGCAAATCCAGTGCATCTCAGGCCGGCGTCATCGAGATTCTCGATACACCTGAATCCAATATGAAGAAATTTAAGAGCGCCATGACCGATGCTGGTCGCGAAGTGAAGTTTGATGAGAAAGAGAAGCCGGGCATTTCAAATCTGCTCAGCATTCATAGCGCGATCTCCGGTACATCCATTGATGCGATTGTCTCCGAATTTGATGGCAAGGGCTACGGTGATTTCAAGGGAGCTGTTGGTGAAGTTGTAGTCGAGTATTTAAAGCCGATTCGTGCTCGCACGTTAGAGCTGCTCGAGGATTCCGGCGAACTCACCCGACTCATGAAGGCTGGAGCCGAGAAGGCAAATGCCGTGGCATCAGAGACCATTGCAAAGACTTATGAAGCAATGGGGTTGATAGCTCGTGGCTAAGAAGCCAGTACTGGTTCTTGCAACACTGCTCTTAACCTCTTTGCTCGCTCCAACTTCGCACGCGGCAACTCCAAAGATTGCCATCCTCTACGATCTTGGCGGACGTGGCGATGGCGCCATTAATGATGCTGCTGGAGCGGGCGTTGATGCTGCAAAGAAGAAGTTTGCTATCAATCCCCTCGATATTCGCGAGATGGTGAGCGATGGAAGTGAGAAAGATCGGCTGCGCCGGCTCCGGTTTCTCGTGACTGCAAATTATGCAATGATCATTGCGATTGGTCACGGATATTCAAAATCAGTAAACACCGTAAGCCTGGAGAATCCCACTACCCAATTTGCGATTATTGATGACACCTCAATAACCAACCTGAACGTGGAGAGTATGGCCTTTGATAGCCAACAATCTGCCTTCTTGGCTGGGGCTATTGCCGCCTCAGTATCGAAGAAAGGTGCGATTGGCATTCTCCTGGAAAGTGGTGGCGAGGCAGAGATTAAAGCCTTTATCAAGGGTGGAAAACTAGTAAATCCCCGGATCAATGTTGCGTCATCGATCCCGACGAATCCGACACCTAATTCAGAGGTAGATCGCCTCTTCTCTATGGGAATTGATGCGCTTTACTCCACTTGGACGAGTTCTAACGATGTCGTACTCGATCTCGATAATCTCAATAATAAGAAGCAGTCGGTAAAACTCATTGGTGTGCTTCCTGAGCAATTCTTCTTAAAGAGTCCCGCCGCGAAGAAGATGCTCGTTGGGACAATCAATAAATCGTTCAACTCAGCAATCTATGATGCGATTGCAACTGGTTTACAGAATCAGACTTACTCCGAGGTATTTGGAGACCCGGCAACAGCATTCGGCCGAAATTATGATGTAAAAAATAAGGGCATAAGTGCAACTCTGACAGCGCTTGGGGCTAAGGCAGCGCCTGCTCTTGCCAAGGCGAAGAGCGCCTTGCTTACGGGTAAGGTGAAATTTCTTCCGTAGTTAGTTAAGCAGCGCTCTCATATCCTGCGATACCGACTGAAGCAGCGCTTGCGCTCCACTCTTCTCAGCGCAGACCTCGATGTAACACTTCATCTTTGCCTCAGTCCCACTTGGCCGGATGATGACGCGAATATTCTCACCGAACCAGTAGCGAAGACCATTGGTAGGGGGAAGCCCATCCTTGGGTTCCATCAGGTCATCAATCCGCGTGCAGGCAGAACCAGCGATGGAGGCTGGTGGGTTAGCGCGTAACTTCGAGAGCACAAGATCCACTTGAGCAATATCTGCTACTCGAATAGAGATTTGTTCCGTTGTGTGAAAACCGTAGAGGGATGCGATTTCATCAAGATAATCTGCCATCGTTCGACCCTGTGCTTTGAGTTCTGCTGCACATTGGGCGATCATGAGCGCTGCTGATATGCCATCTTTATCATTGACCGAGGTAGCATCGACGGCGTATCCGAGCGCCTCTTCGTACCCAAAGCGAAGGTTAGGAATCTTTGCCAGCCACTTAAATCCAGTAAGCACCTCATGAAATTCAATCCCATGGTATTTCGCTACCTTGCTCAGGATGGAGGAGGAGACAATCGAATTTCCAAAGGCGCGCCCCTCGGTGCTCTCCTTCATTGTCGTCGCAATATAGTGACCTAAGATCGCGCCAACCTCATCACCTTTTAACATCCGCCAGCCACCGACTGGGTCATTGATAGCTGCTGCGCATCGATCGGCATCAGGATCATTTGCAATCACAATATCTGCGTCGACGCGCTTGGCGTATTCAAGTGAGAGGTCGATTGCTCCTGGCTCTTCTGGGTTAGGAAATTTCACCGTTGGAAAGGCCGGGTCAGGATCTCGCTGCTCCACTACAAATTCGATAGGAGAGAAGTGGGCTGCGGAAAAGACTGCTTCGATAGTCTCGCTTCCGACTCCATGAAGTGCCGTATAGACAACTTTGAGTGGATGGTGTGAGCGAGCGATCGATGATGTCACTCTGACATATTCGGCAAAACAACTCTCGTCGAGTACTTCCCAACCCTCGCCTTTTGGTTGGAGTCGATCGATCTTTGCTATCTCTTGCGCAATTTCGATATCGGCTGGTGGGACGATTTGCGATCCCTCGTACCTAACGCCATCAACTGTTCCGCCAAGATAAACCTTGTACCCATTATCTTGTGGGGGATTGTGGCTCGCCGTAACCATAATTCCAACATCGGCACGTAAGTTATTTACTGCAAATGCCAGAACCGGCGTAGGCAGAGGCCGGGGAAGAAGGAAGACTTTCATGCCTGCTCCAGTGAAGACTTCTGCGCTCTCGTGAGCGAAATCTTCCGACCCATATCGGGCATCTCTTCCGATGACAACGCTCGTGAGCCCACGTGCTTTCATATAAGCAGCGATTCCGGCTGCTGCGCGGTGCACTACGGCGCGGTTCATGCATGATGGCCCGGGACCTACCGGACCGCGTAAGCCTGCTGTTCCAAATTGTAGAAAGCCATTAAAACATTGGCGCAGGCTTACCTCATCCTCGTTAGCTAACCATGACTGCAACTGGGCCGCGGTCTGTGGATCAGGGTCTTGCGCAATCCATGCTTCAACTTCTGCGATGAACTCTTGGTTCATAGCTTCACCAAGACTCGAGAGAGCAACTCTCCCATCCGCCCAGCAGCAGCTTTACCAGCCGCCATCACCTCTTCATGGCTCAACTTCTCGCCCGTAACACCGGCTGCAGCATTAGTAACCAGTGAGATGCCCAGAACTTCAGCTCCTAGCGCATGGGCAGCGACCGCCTCAGGAACGGTCGACATTCCTACTAAGTCAGCGCCAAGGGTTCGCATCATATGAATCTCAGCAGGCGTTTCATAAGCAGGACCACGCCAATGAGCATAAACACCCTCGACCAACGAATTATCTTCACTCTTAACCAACTCTCTGATGCGCTTGCTATACAAATCTGTGAGGTCTACAAAATCAGCCCCGATAAGTGGGGATACGCCAGTAAGGGAGAGGTGATCTCTGATAATCACTGGTTGCCCTACGTGGTACTCGCGATTAATTCCACCACAAGCATTTGTTAATACAACAACTCGACATCCAGCCTTTACAGCAGTGCGCACTCCATGCACAACAGGTTCAATCCCCTTACCTTCATATAGGTGGGTGCGTCCAAGAAAGACGAGAAGATTGAGACCTTCGAGTGTGTAAGAACGAATCACGCCGCCATGACCGGCAACAGTGGGTGCTAGAAAGCCGGGTAGATCTGTCGCGGGAAATTCATGCGTTGGAGTTCCTAAGTAATCTGCTGCGCCAATCCACCCACTTCCCATCACAAGTGCAACCTGATGGGATGACTTTCCAGTGATTTCAGCTAGCCGTTTCGCCGCACTTTCAGCCGTACCGAGTGGATCTAGATATAACGCGTTATCGCTCATGCGAGCAATTTACTAGTTATCCTCAATTACGCATAGGTTCTGCCCACTTGAGACAGTCTGTCCAACGCTGATATGTAACTTCGAGATGGTGCCCTCTTTATGTGCAATAAGTGGTTGCTCCATCTTCATCGCCTCAAGAACAACGATGAGATCACCAGGCTTCACTCGGTCACCATTGGACTTCACAATCTTTACGACCGTGCCCTGCATTGGGCTGTCGAGAGTATTTCCCGTGGCCTTAGCCAGGATATTGCTCTTGATGCGGTGACGCTTCTGCACCGGCTCTTCACTATGAACAATAACCTCAAAGCGGTGGCCATTCACTTCGGCGGTTACCTTCTGTGAAGCTGCCTTAGTTGCAGCAACACCTGCCTTATATGAGAAAGCAGGGATCTCATTGACGAATTCATTCTCAATGTAGCTCGTATAAACCTTGAAATCCTCTGTGAATTTTGGGTCGTTAAGGATGGCGCGATGGAATGGCAGAGCAGTTGCGAGCCCGCCAATATCAAACTCTTTGAGCGCACGCTTTGCACGCGCGATTGCCTCTTCTCGGGTTGCTGCAGTGATGATCAACTTCGCTAGCAGGGAATCGAAGTGAGAACCGATGGTGTGGCCATGGTCGAAGCCCGCGTCGATGCGCACACCGGGACCAGATGGGACCTCCCACTTGGTGATCGTTCCGAGGGAAGGAAGGAAGTTATTTCCTGGATCCTCACCATTGATTCGGAACTCAATGCTGTGGCCACGAATAATGGGATCAACGGGGTTGATCGCTTCACCTGATGCAATTTTGAATTGTTCGCGAACAAGGTCAAGTCCGGTCACTTCTTCTGAGACCGGATGTTCGACCTGAAGTCGGGTATTCACTTCAAGAAAAGAGATGGTTCCATCCACGCCAATGAGGAACTCACATGTTCCAGCACCTACATAACCGGCAGCTTTCATGATTGCCTTACTAGAGCGGTAGAGCTCCTCGCGCTGAGCTTCGGTAAGGAATGGGGCTGGCGCTTCTTCGACGAGTTTCTGGTGGCGACGTTGAAGTGAGCAGTCGCGCGTACTAACTACGACAGCATTGCCATGTGAATCAACTAAGACTTGTGTTTCAACGTGTCGTGGGCGATCAAGGTACCTCTCGACGAAGCATTCACCGCGTCCAAAACCGGTGATTGCTTCGCGCACAGCAGAGGCGAAGAGTTCAGGGATCTCTTCTAATGTGCGGGCAACTTTGAGTCCACGCCCGCCACCACCATGTGCGGCCTTGATGGCAACTGGCAGGCCATGCTCCTTCGCAAAGGCGATAATCTCTTCTGGCTCATCGACGGGATCGATTGTTCCTGCAACGAGCGGTGCTCCAACTTCAGCGGCAATCTTTCGCGCAGAGACTTTATCGCCGAGCAGTCGAATCGCAGCAGGTGAAGGCCCAATCCAGGTGAGGCCAGCGGCGATTACTTTCTCTGCAAAATCTGCATTCTCAGATAAGAAGCCATAACCAGGATGTACTGCATCTGCACCAGATTTTTTGGCAATTTCTAAAATCTTCCCTTGATCGAGGTAGCTCTCTGCAGCCGAGAGACCATTGAGTGCGTATGCCTCATCGGCGGTTGCGACATGGAGGTGATTGCGATCCTCATCAGAGTAGATAGCGATGCTCTTGATGCCATGATCTCGGCAGGCGCGTGCGACGCGCACAGCAATCTCACCTCGGTTTGCGATCAAGACCGCTTCAATCTTCTTGCTCATACGAGGTCACTCCATTTCAGGCCGAGATTAATAATAATTTTACGTAGCGTAGGAAGGGAGAGGCCAATAATTCCGGATGGATCACCATCAATATGGGTGATAAATGGTGCGCTTAGGCCATCGAGTGTGAATCCGCCAGCCACGTTGAGCGGCTCACCCGTTGCCACATAGTTTTCAATCTCTTCATCACTCATGTCAGCAAAGGTAACCTTCGATGTGGAAAGGTCGCTGACTTCAAAGCCACCTTTACTATCGATAACGCAATGGCCGGTGTGAAGATATCCACTCTTCCCGTGCATGGCCTTTGCTCGAGCAACGGCGTTCTCCGCAGTGAGTGGCTTTCCTAGATTCTGGCCAGCAAATTCAAATGTTGAATCGCATCCGATGATCAGCGCCCCATCGGTATCGCCCAATAAGGCTTTCGCGGTATGTGCCTTCAGAATTGCGAGCGCAATCACCATCTCACGAGGCGCAAGCGCTAATAGATCTGGATCCTCCTCATCGACTCCGCTGACAACGATTTCTGGCGTAATTCCGACAGATTCGAGGAGGCGCTTTCGTGAAGGAGATGCCGAAGCGAGAATAACTCGATAGTTACTCATGAGGCAGTGGTACCCCAGTCACGTGGAAGTGAGCTGGCAATCTTGAGTCGAGCCCATGACGAGCGGTAAGCCTTAGGTGGGTTTGCGCTCTTCTCCAACTCTTCTAAAGCGCGCTCAAGGGCACGCAACTCAGAGTCGGTAGGAGTGCCGCTGACGATGGTGAACTTCTTCTGTGGGCTCATTAGAGAGGGATATTTCCGTGCTTCCGAGTTGGTAGATCAACTCTCTTGTTTCGGAGCGCAGTGAGCGCTTGAGTAATCTGCTTACGAGTTTGATGTGGCTCAATCACTGCATCGATAAATCCGCGATCGGCAGCGATGTAAGGATTAAGGAGGGTCTCCTCATACTCTGCTAGCAACTTCGGAGCACTTGCTGCATCCGCCGCAATCTCCTTACGATGAAGGATATTAACTGCGCCTTGTGCACCCATGACCGCAATCTGAGCCGTTGGCCATGCCAAATTGATATCCGCACCAAGATGTTTTGAGCCCATCACGATATATGCGCCACCATAAGCCTTGCGCGTAATGACAGTAACAAGTGGCACAGAGGCTTCGCCATATGCATAAATGAGCTTTGCGCCGCGACGGATGATGCCATCCCACTCCTGCTCGGTTCCTGGAAGGAAGCCAGGGACATCGACGAGGGTGACGACTGGGATACCGAATGAATCGCAGAGGCGAACAAAGCGCGCCGCCTTCTCGCTGGCATCAATATCAAGTGTGCCGGCAAATTGTTGCGGCTGATTTGCAATGATTCCAACAGAACGGCCATCGATTCGTCCGAACCCAACCAAGATATTCGGGGCAAAGAGGGCATGAACTTCTAGGAAGTCGGCTTCATCAAGGAGCGCCTCCACGACAACGCGCATGTCATACGGCTTATTTGGATTATCTGGAATTAATGAATCAAGTGCGCGATCAGATGGTGCGATATCCATGGATTCTGTTGGCGCAAATACTGGGGCGTCATCCAAATTATTGGATGGCAAAAAGGAGAGAAGCGCTTTTACATAATCTAGGGCGTCATCTTCATTCTCGGCGAGGTAGTGGGAGTTTCCGGTCTTCGAGCTGTGGGTAAATGCGCCACCAAGATCTTCCATGGCAACTTCTTCACCGGTCACTGCCTTGATGACATCTGGCCCAGTGATAAACATATTTGAGGTCTCATTCACCATAATGGTGAAGTCGGTGATTGCCGGTGAATAGACAGCGCCACCGGCGCATGGTCCGAGGATGACCGAGATCTGGGGGATAACGCCAGATGAGCGGACATTTCGCTTAAAGATTTCGCCATACTGGCTTAAAGATGCGACGCCCTCTTGGATACGGGCTCCGCCTGAGTCATTGAGACCAACGAGTGGGATTCCGCTCTTAAGTGCGAAGTCCATAACTTTTACAATCTTCTTTCCCATCGCCTCGCCCAGGCTGCCGCCTAGAACGAGAAAATCTTGGGAGTAGATAGCAATGGTGCGGCCATCGACCGTTGCATAACCTGTAACGACGCCATCGCCATACGGATGGGATTTATCCATGCCGAAGGCGGTGGAGTGATGGGTTACAAATGCATCAAACTCAACGAACGATCCCTCATCCACGAGCTGGTTGATGCGCTCGCGTGCAGTCTTCTTGCCAGCAGCTCTTCGCTTTTCAAGCGCTTCAGGCTTTGCAGAGTTAAGTGCAAGATCATTACGACGCTTGAGGTCGCTGATCTTTCCGGATGTCGTTGAAGTATCGTCAGTCACGGGGATTACGGTACTAGCCTCTACGCTAATACTGCTAGCCAAATGCGCTAATTAAGAGGTGAGATAGCTTGATTCCGCTGTTGAACGAGGAAAAAATCAATTACGCGCTAGTAGATACCTACTGGCGAGTAAAACTCTTTGATGAAATTGATTCAACGCAAAGTTATCTTGCACAACGTGGCGCTGACCTGCGCACAGGCGATGTGGCGCTCGCAGAATTTCAAAGTGCAGGACGAGGTCGACTCGATCGAACTTTTATTGCACCTAAATCTTCATCGCTACTTCTCTCTTTCTATTACGAACCAAAGAGATCTCGTGATGTGTGGGGAGCAACCGCATTGATTGTCGGTAGTTCTATCGCCCAACTCCTTGGAGATGAGTTCTCAACAAAGTGGCCTAATGACATCTTGCATGCAACCGGAAAGATTTCAGGCACCCTCTGTGAATTTGCCGCAGATGGTGTGATTGTAGGAATTGGAATTAACGTTGCGATGCAGCAGAACGAACTGCCAGTAGCGACGGCCTCCTCTCTCCTTATCGCAACCGGCAACGCCCCCGATCGAAACGATTTACTGGTAGCTCTTCTCTCTCAGATTAAGAAGGAGCTCGAACTATGGGAGTCAGGAGTAGATTTCACCGCGGAGTACTCTCGCCGCTCATCGACGATTGGCTCCAAAGTCCGCGCACTCCTGCCGTCAGGTGAGGTCTGGGAGGGCAGGGCGCAATCAGTCTCATCTCGGGGCGAGCTGATCCTGGACTCCGGCCAAACCGTGAGCGTCGGGGATATAACTCATCTCAAGTAAACTTCCAGAGTGAGCTTTCCCACGGTAGGAATCATCGGCGCTGGCCAATTGGCTCGTATGACAATCGCCCCTGCGACTGCTCTTGGAATTAATCTCAAACTTTTCGCAGGCGCACCCTCTGAGAGTGCCGCCCAAATTTCATCTCATATTGTTGGTGATTACACCAAGAGCGAAGAGCTGATTGCTTTTGCAAAGGCATGCGATGTCGTAACGTTCGAGCACGAGTTAGTCCCGCAATCGGTGATTCGAGCACTCGAGAGCGCAGGGGTGAAGGTCTATCCACGGTCAGAGACCTTCATTTACTCGCAAGATAAAATTGAGATGCGAAGAAAGATGGATGAACTCAGTATTCGTAATCCTGCTTGGGAGATCTTTGATTCACATACTCCTGAATTGTCATTCCCATTAATCGCAAAGAGCGCCTCGGGTGGGTATGACGGACGTGGCGTCTTTGTTGTGAACTCGATGGAGGAGTTGAGAGAGGTACGTGGCAAAGTTGGGGCACCGCTTTTAATTGAAGAGAAGTTACCCTTCACTCGTGAACTCGCCATCATGGTCGCCCGTTCTCCACACGGGCAGGCGGCAACATGGGCACCTACGCTCACTGTTCAGAGTGATGGCATCTGCACAATGACGGTGACACCTATTCCAGGAATCTCGGATGCGCAAGCGGTCCGCGCCAGTGAGATTGCGCTAAAGATTGCAGATGGCGTCAAGTTGGTCGGTGTAATGGCGGTCGAGCTCTTCGAGGTCGACGGCGAACTCATAGTTAATGAACTGGCGATGCGCTCACATAACTCTGGACACTGGACGATTGAAGGCTCGCAGACCTCGCAATTTGAACAGCACCTAAGAGCGATTCTTGATCTGCCTCTTGGAAGTACGGCTTTAAATGCAGAGTGGGCAGTCATGGGAAATCTGCTCGGTGGTGAGAAAACCGATATGTACCGGCCTTATCTTCACCTCATGGCACGCACTCCCGCGCTCAATTTTCACCAATACCGGAAAGAAGTGCGGCCCGGAAGAAAGATTGGCCATATCACTTTGATTGGTGATGACTTAGAATTCTTGCAGAGCGAAGTTGCTCATGCCGTTGACTACATGAGTGGAGCTATCGATGAGTAAGACAGTCGCGATTGTCATGGGTTCAGATTCTGATTGGCCAATTATGCAAGAGGCGGCAAATGTTCTTGATGAATGCGGTATCGAGTACCTCGTCGATGTAGTGAGCGCTCACCGCACACCGGATGAGATGTTGAACTTCGCCCATAGCGCGGTGAGCTCAGGTATTAAAGTGATTATCGCTGGCGCAGGGGGAGCGGCACACTTGCCAGGGATGATTGCATCAGGGACGACCCTGCCTGTGATTGGCGTCCCAGTACCGCTCAAATATCTCGATGGCATGGACTCGCTACTCTCTATCGTTCAAATGCCTGCAGGAATTCCCGTAGCAACAGTGGGTATTGGTAATGCGAAGAATGCAGGTCTACTTGCAGCGCGAATTCTCGCAACTTCAGATGCGGCAGTAAGTGTGAAAGTTGCCGGTCTTATGGAGAAGGCCCGAGTTGAATCCTTAGAGAAGGCGAGAAACCTCAACGCCTCCCGTGGAAAGCGCACCGGCTTTTAATTAGCGGGAAGTCCTACCTACGGCGTGAATGCGCCAGCCGGCGCTAGACCACGCGTTCATATCGAGCGCGTTGCGGCCATCGATAATAATCGCACCATGTGCAAGGGATTTCGCATGAACGGGATCAATCTCTCGGTACTGCTTCCACTCAGTGAGGTGGAGAACGAGATCAGCACCAGCAAGGAGTTCATCGACGCTATCTACATATGAGAGTTCTGGGTACTTCTTCTTTGAATTCTCGATCGCCTTGGGATCATGTACAACAACGTCTGCACCAGCGACCTTGAGTTGGGATGCGATGTAAAGCGCCGGGGAGTCACGAATATCATCGCTATTAGGCTTAAATGCAGCACCGAGTACGGCAACGCGTTTGCCCTCACAGGAGCCGCCAAGCTCTCGCTTCGCCATCTCAACAACTTTATTCCGTGAGCGATTGTTGATTGAATCAATTTCGCGCAAGAACTCTAATGACTCGGTTGCACCGAGCTCGCCCGCGCGGGCCATGAATGCGCGAATATCTTTTGGTAAGCAACCGCCGCCGAAGCCAATACCAGCTTGTAAGAACTTATTACCGATGCGTGGGTCATAACCAATCGCCTGTGCTAGGACCGTTACATCTGCACCGCTAGCATCGCAAATCTCAGCCATGGCATTGATAAAGGAGATTTTCGTTGCAAGGAAAGAGTTCGCGGCAACCTTTACAAGTTCTGCCGTAGGAAGATCAGAACGAACCCAAGGAGTTCCTTCAGCCAGGTTCGCTGCATAGACTTCCTTAAGAATATTCTCTGCGCTATCGCTCATCACACCCACGACTAAGCGGGATGGATGCAGTGTGTCTTCAACTGCGAAGCCTTCGCGCAAGAACTCAGGGTTCCAGGCAAGGTCAGCTGCAGGATTTATCGATAGCAACTTTTCTCGAAGTCGCATCGCGGTTCCCACTGGCACAGTTGATTTTCCAACAACGAGGGCTCCGGATTTAACAATCTTTGCAACTGCATCCAACGAGGCATTCACATAACTAATATCCGCAGCAAGACCATCTTTCATCTGCGGAGTTCCCACGCAGATAAAGTGGACATCGCAATCAGCAATAGCGGAGAAATCCGTTGTAAAGGTAAGTCGACCGCTAGCAATCTGTTCGGCGAGAAGTGGCTCTAATTCAGGCTCGAAGAAGGGCACCTTCCCCAGCTTGAGCTGTGAAATTTTTGATTCATCAACATCGATGCCAACTACGTCGAAGCCGAGACTTGCCATGCAGGCAGCATGCGTAGCACCGAGATACCCGGTGCCAATAACAGAGAGTTTCAGAGCCATTGTTCAGATGATAGTCCACCTTGATGGAGGGTAAAGTTCTCTCTGTGACTTCGAGCGTAACGGGTGTGTCGGTTGTACTACCGATATTAAATGAAGAGCCCTACCTCGTTGCGGCGATTGAAGCGATTCTTGAGCAGGATTACACCGGGCCGTTAGAGATTGTTCTCGCTGTTGGTCCTTCAAAAGATCGCACCATGGAAATCGCTGAGGGGTTAGCCACTCGTTATAGTCAAGTGAAAGTGCTCTCTAACCCGACGGGTAAGACAGCGGCCGGATTAAATATTGCCATCAACGCATCGCGATATCCCATCATTGCCAGAATTGATGGCCATGCTGAAATTTCTAAGAGTTACATCACCGACGCCGTAGAAATTATGGAAGCGACAAGTGCGGTAAATGTTGGTGGCGTTATGGCTGCAGTTGGAAGAACTCCGTTCGAGAGAGCGGTCGCAACAGCAATGCGCTCACCTCTCGGAGTCGGCGGCGCCCGCTTCCATGTCGGTGGCTCCGCCGGCCCATCAGATACCGTCTATTTAGGCACTTTCAATCGGGCGAAGCTCCTTGAGATCGGGGGCTACGACGAGCGATTCGTTCGAGCACAAGATTGGGAGATGAACTTTCGCCTGCGTAAAGCGGGCGGGACTATCTGGTTCGATCCTCGACTTGAAGTTATCTACCGCCCGCGCCCACACTTAAAGGCGTTAGCAAAGCAGTATTTTGAATATGGAAAATGGCGCCGCCAAGTTATTCGGACTCACGAGGGCACCGCGAACTACAGATACTTAGCTCCGCCTGCCGCAACAATCGTTATCGCACTCTCACTCTTCCTTGGCGCTCTTCTCTCGCGATGGCTCTTTATTCCAGCCGCGACTTACCTTGTTGCAATCGGAGTTGGATCCCTTGTAATTGGGAAGACTCTGGCAGAGAAAATCATTCTTCCGGCAGTACTTGCAACGATGCACATCTCATGGGGAATTGGCTTCATTACCTCACCACGTAATCTGCTCTCGGGAGATTGATGAAGCGGCTAGCTCTACTCATCATCGCTCTCCTTTCGATTACTCCTGCCGCCCTCGCCGATGCACTTCCTGCGCACTTTATTATTACCGGATCTGGATATGGCCACGGCGTCGGACTAAGCCAGATCGGCGCGAAAGGAATGGCACTAGAAGGTAAATCCGCATCAGATATTTTGAACTACTACTTCACTGGAACAACAGTTGCCCCGGTGCAAGATGACATGGATATTCGAGTAAATATCGGGCACCAATTGACTTACCTTTCGCTCAAGGCTGATAAAAGCTCAACGATGGGAATCCAACTTCATCAAGGAGATATAACTGGGGCAATAACGCAAATCCCACTTACTGCAACCCTTAAGTTTGCCATGGTTGGGAAAGTGATCTCAGTTTCAATCGTCGCACCAAAGCAAGCGCCCGTGATCTTGCCAGCATCAACGCTTTGGTCGTTCACCTGGGATGGGAATCTGACGGTGAATAAATTGGTACTCAAATATGGCTCTGTTGCTTTGCGAGCAACACCAGTAACGAAATCAACTCCAAAGATTGAACTTACAACAACCATGAAATTGCATAACCAATACATTTACGGAGTGAGCGAGGTATCTTCGTCTTGGCCGAGTGCTTCACTTCAAGCCCAAGCAATCGCTTCACGAACATATGCCCTGTCACGTATCGGAAAGCTTCGGAAAGATTGTGATTGCAATGTCTACAACACAATCTATGATCAAAATTATGTTGGAGCGTCAAAAGAGATGGAGGCTACCTACGGAGCGCTGTGGAAATCCGCAGTTGATTCCACAACGGCCGACAGCTCACACGGATTAGCAGTTCTTTATAACGGCCAACCAATCAACACGTTCTTCTCGGCATCAACGGGTGGAGTCACTGCTAACAGCGCTGACGTTTGGGGAACCGCTTATCCATACCTAGTAAGTGTTCCTGATCCTTACTCCCTCGACCTGGTGCTCAACCCTTCGTACTCCCACTGGCAACGCGTAATTAACCAGTCAGATATGGCGAACGCATTTGGGCTCACAGATATCGTGAATCTGCGTATCGATACCCGCTCTCCAACAAATAGCGCGCTCACTCTTGTGGGAACTTCGAGCGCGGGCGTGAGTGCGACTCTCCCCGTTGGCACATTCAAGAGCAAGTTGAAGATTCCCTCCTCATGGTTTGAGCTCGCTTCCGTCGGATATTAAGATTTTCACATGGAGCTACAGAAGGTAATCCTCTTTTATGGATTTACGCCTATCTCCGATCCTGAAGCAGTCCGCCTCTGGCAGAACACACTCTGTGAGACCCTCGGAATCAAGGGAAGAATTCTTATCTCCCACCAAGGTATTAATGGCACCCTCGGTGGGGATATGTCAGCGCTCAAAAAATATGTGAAGGCAACAAAGGTCTATCCAGGATTCAGAAAGATAGATTTCAAGTGGTCTGATGGAACTGGAAATGACTTCCCACGCCTTAAAGTTCGCGTCCGTTCTGAGCTTGTTGCCTTTGGCAATCCTTATGAGATTGATGTCGATGAAAATGGCGTTGTAAATGGTGGCAAGCATCTGAAGCCATACGATGTTAATAAGCTTGTTGAAGCCCGCGGGGAGGAGATTGTCTTCTTTGACGGACGTAATGCCTTTGAAGCGAAGATTGGCAAGTTTAAAAATGCAATTGTCCCTGATGTTGAAACTTCTCGTGACTTCATCGGTGAGATTGAAAGTGGAAAGTTTGATCACCTGAAAGATCGCCCTGTGGTTACTTACTGCACCGGGGGTATCCGATGCGAAATTCTCTCTGCGGTTATGGTGAAACGTGGTTTTACAGAGGTCTACCAGATTGACGGTGGCATCGCCCGTTACGGAAAGAAATTTGGCGATGAAAGTTACTGGGAAGGTTCGCTTTACACCTTCGATGGTCGAATGGCGATTGACTTTAGCGATCAGACAAAGCTGATTGGTGAGTGTGAGAAATGTGGTGGCGCGACGAAGCGGATATATGACTGCGCTCGCATCGCCTGCCCTGAACTAGTCCTACTGTGCGATGACTGCCACAAAATTGAAAGCAACCTTAATTGCACCCACGAACCGACGGGCATTCAACGCGATCGCGAGATGGTCGGTTAATTTTTAGTCTTTGAAATAGCTATAAATAGCCTACAAATGAAGGGGCTTTTGCTGCCTTCCAGAATATGGTTTTAGTATGAAATTAAAGCTTATAGGCGTCTTCGGAGCAGTCCTCATTATGTTTCTACCTGATGTCGGAAACTCGACAGACCTTTCAGAGTGGCTACCAATTAATGCTGTAACTCCGGGAGCTCTGAATCCTTTGGTTTCCCAAGCCAATCTCGCTAAAACGATATGCGTAAGTGGATACACAAAGAAAATCCGCCCATCCTCTTCTTACACGACAAAATTGAAGAAGGTCCAACTCGGGTCGACTTATTCACGCTATGCATCCACCCAAACTTCACTCGTAGAGGAGGATCATCTCATTCCTCTAGAACTTGGCGGTAGTCCAAAGGATCAGAGGAATTTATGGCCAGAGCTTTGGGATGGTGATTGGGGCGCACATAAAAAAGATGTATTAGAAAATAAACTTCACCTTTCAGTCTGTTCCAAGAAGATTCCCTTAAGTGAAGCTCAAGGCGCCTTGGCTACGAACTGGATAGATGCTTACTACAAATACGTCTTGGGAGTCCCATCGCCAACTTCGATTCCAACTCCGGTAGTCACCCCAACACCAACTCCAGTAGCGATTCCAACTCCGGTAGTCACCCCAACACCAACTCCGGTAGTCACCCCAACACCAACTCCGGTAGTCACCCCAACACCAACCCCTGACCCAGCAATTTCTCCTTCCAGACCAGTCGGTGCAACTGGAAAGTGCAAAGATGGCACTTATTCATTCGCCACAAAGCACAGTGGAATGTGCAGCGGGCATGGAGGAGTTGAAACTTATTATGCCTAAACCTACGGCGTAATTTAATTAATTAGCGTGGAGGATGGAGTTAAGCCCATCCCATTGTCCTGTCTTTGGGATCGCTTCTAGCGCGCCACTTACTGAGTTGCGTCTGAAGACTAAATTGTTTGCTCCGCTTAATTCACGCGCTTTAACTACGCTGCCATCAGGGAGTGCAATCTTGGATCCTGCAGTGATGTAGACGCCGGATTCGATGATGCAGTCATTCCCCAGGCTGATACCGAGTCCAGAATTTGCCCCGAGTAGTGAGCGTTCTCCGATAGAGATAACTTCTTTTCCGCCACCGGAGAGTGTTCCCATGATGGAGGCTCCGCCACCGATATCGCTGCCATCTCCAACGACGACACCAGCGCTAATGCGTCCCTCAACCATGGACTTGCCGAGAGTGCCGGCATTGAAATTGACGAAGCCCTCATGCATAACAGTTGTGCCACTTGCTAGGTGAGCACCAAGACGAACGCGATCTGCATCTGCGATGCGAACACCTTCTGGGATTACATAATCAACCATGCGAGGGAACTTATCGACAGAGTAAACCGTCAGGACTCCGTAGTGGGCACGGAGCTTTGCAAGTGTTGCAGGGTAATCAACGAGTGAGACTGGACCAGCACTTGTCCATGCAACATTTGTTAGCAATCCGAAGATGCCATCAAGATTTGCACCATGAGGCTGAATGAAACGGTGGGAGAGAAGGTGGAGGCGAAGGTAAGCATCTTCTGGACTCTTAGGTGGCGAATCAAGATCAATTTCAATATCGGTAATTTCGCGGGTAACAGAGCGAATCTCATCATTCACTACAAGCGGTGAACGATGTGGTGCAGTGGTGCCAGCTAACTCACCTAATCCGAGTGTGAGATAGAAGGTCTCTAAATGGTCACCATTCGCTGCGCGAGTTGTGAGTCCGTAGCCGTATGCGCTTCTCATAGACGGTAACTTACCCTGAAGGCGGTAAACGCCTACAATTTCGCCCTATGTCGTCTCAACTTCGCGTAAGTGTTTATTGCTCCTCATCTCCCTCCATCTCACAAGAGCTGATTGATTTAGCTTACGAGCTCGGTAAAGGAATCGGCGAACGGGGTTGGGATCTGGTCTGGGGTGGCGGCTCAATCTCCATGATGGGCGCTGTGGCTCGAGGCGCCCGCGATCACGGCGGAAAGACAATCGGTGTAATCCCTTCAAAACTGTTGAACCACGAATTTGAAGATAGAGATGCGACTGAGATGTTTATTGTTAAGGATATGCGAGAGCGTAAAGGAAAGTTAGAAGAGTTAGCAGATGCATTTATCGCTTTACCAGGTGGAATCGGAACTCTTGAAGAGTTCTTCGAGATTTGGGTTGGGCGTTACTTGAAATTTCATAACAAGCCGATCGTGGTCTGTGATTCGATTGGGGCATACCTACCGCTTCAGGCAGCACTTGACCATCTCACAAAGTTAAATCTGATGAAGAGTGGTCAGAGCGAGTTAATTTCCTGGACTACGACGGTTTCAGATGCGCTTAACGCGCTTGAAAGTCACTAGAAGCACGGCCCTGCTAGTAGCCTAAACCCGTGTCCTCGCCATCGATCTCGCAGCTGCTCGCAAGCCTGCCTGAAGAGGAGCGAGCGATACTCACGATGCATTATTTAAAGTCACTCTCGGCAGCAGAAATTGCTAGCGCCCTAGGAGTACCAGAGAGAGCCGTATCTTCCGTCATCGCTAGCGGTCGGGCTCGGATCTTGCAAGCCCTACAAGCAGTGCAGGAATAGCCCAAAACAGCCGCTTTTTACACACAACTTCCGCCTCGATTTCCCTACCTACCCGCTAATACGGGATACTTCTCCTTATGGCAGCGATGAAACCTAGAACTGGTGACGGTCCAATGGAAGTCACAAAGGAAGCCCGCAGTCTCGTTATGCGAATCCCATTAGAGGGTGGCGGCCGGCTCGTAGTTGAACTTAATTTCGAGGAAGCAACAAATCTTGGCAATGTTCTTCAGGCGGCAGTAGCCCTCGTTAAGAAGTAACGCCAGCACGTCGCGGCAAGTGCCGCTAGCATATTAATATAAATAATGGCGGTCGTTGCGTGGGCAATTACTTCCGGATCTTTCGTTGCAATATGCAAGAAGAGCAACGATACGGAAAGTCCAAAGGTACTTAGCGTCCCTACTAGCCAGAGATCCTTCATCGCTAAACCTTGTGCGCGCCAAAATTTCTGCGCTACCCATGCGCCGAAAAATATCCCAATAGGTTTACCGATGATGCGGGCGGCAAGTAGCGCATAGGAATATGAATTCATCGAAGTAATTGAGAGACCATGGAGTGTTAGGCCGCTACTAAGAAGCGCAAAGAGAAATAGTGGGATGCAGATGAAATATGAGATGCGCTCTAGGACTACTAAGAAACGCTTATTCGATGTTGTAACGATTACACCCATGAGCGCTGCGATAACAGTTGGCTGAAACCCCGAATGCAGTGAGATCCACCAGCCCACCAGAACAAGTGGCAGGGCGATCGACTTCTTCCGAGCCAGATAGAGCAGGGCGATGAGTGCAACCTGGGCGGTAATCCACGCAGCGCTGAAGTTTTTGTTGAATCCGAGTGCCAACACAATGATGGAGCCCACATCATCGGCCACAGCCAAGACGAGAATGTAATGGCGAACTTTGGCGCTCGTCGCCTTTGGAAAGAGCGCAAGTGCTGCAAGTACCAGGGGAAGATCGGTTGCCATCACAACGCCGAAGGTGCGAGCCGGAAGGCTAAAGGTTGCAGCTAAGGCGAGAAAGATCGCAGCCGGGATGGCCATTCCACCAATCGCAGCAAATACCGGTGAGAGCAACGAGGAACTACTCTCTTTTGTGGCGAGGCGAATCTCTTGGCCAACATAGAAGAAGAAGATAGGCATGAGGATATTGAGCAACTGCTCGCGCCATCCTGCCCCGAGGGCGGAATGGCTAACGAGATGCGCGACACCCTCCCACAAGTTCACAAACCACCCCTTTATTCGTTAGCGTCTGAAGTGTGAAAAGCAGCCACTCCAAGGAGATGCCCCTAATCGACCTTCTCTCTCTCGCTGTTGAGAAAACCTCAACCAGCGCTAAGAGTAGAAAGGGTATCGGCTTTGGCCAGATCGATGCGCTCGCTATCGGTGTGACGCCTGAGAAGAAGATGGCTAAATCCGCGCTGTCCGAATTTTTAGGGAAGTCCGGATCAAGCGAACTCGAGGCAGAGATGGGAAAGTGGCCAGAGTTCGCCGCCAAGGCAGGTGAGATTCTCGAAATAACGTATTCAGGAGAGAACTTCCCAAAAGTTACCCGCATCTATTTAGTGGGTACCGGCGATAGCTCTAGAGATGCGATACGTAAAGCGGGTGCCGCGATTGGGCGCAAGGTAAAGCTAAGCGGCAAAAGTGTTGCATTGGGATTACCAAAAGAGTTCACTGCTTCAAAGCAGATTTCAACATTTGTCAGTGCTCTCCTTCTCTCTCAATACACGTGGAACTTAAAGAGTGAGAGCGATCCAAAGAAGAAGGTCGCTCATCTCTCGATTATCGCAGAGCGAGAAATCCCTTCACTCGAGGCCGACCTAGAAGCTGCGCGAATAGTCAGTGAGGCGGTATGGAATACCCGCGATCTGGTTCATACGCCATCAAATATTAAAAATCCAGAGTACCTAGCGAAGTTCGCAAAGAGCGCGGTAGCAAAGGCAAAGAATTCCGCCCTCACTGTTCACGTTCGAGCAGGAAAAGAGCTCGCCGAATTCGGTGGAGTGCGCGCGGTTGGAAACTCTTCTCCCAAGCCTGGCCCGCGAGTCATTGAGATTTCATATAAGCCTCGCGGCACAAAGATTCCGCACGTGGTCATCGTGGGTAAGGGCATCACCTTTGATACGGGTGGAATTAGCTTGAAACGCCCGTACGACACCATGATGGCCATGAAGAGCGATATGGCTGGAGCTGCGGCTGTTATGTCAACGGTTCTCGCCCTTGCTGAACTCGGCGTCAAGGTACGAGTAACCGCGCTAATGATGTGCGCAGAGAATGCACTTTCTGCTACCTCGCAACGACCATCAGATGTCATTACTCACTTTGGTGGAAAGACGGTTGAGGTTCTCAATACGGATGCAGAAGGTCGGCTCGTGTTAGCCGATGGTCTGGCATATGCAGATCTCAAACTCAATCCAGATTACATTGTAGATATTGCGACACTCACCGGTTCAGCAACTCTTGGACTCGGGCGTCAGTATGCAGCGATGTATACCCGCAATCAGAAAGTTGCGAAAAAGTTATACGAGTCAGGAGAGATCTCCGGTGATCGAGTTTGGCATATGCCGCTCATCGATGATTACAAATCCTCACTTCACTCTGATATCGCAGATATCAACCACACTGCAGATAAAGATGGCTTTAGCGCCGGCTCTGTGACCGCCGCACTCTTCTTGGAAGAGTTCGTTGGAAAGCGCACCTGGGTTCATCTTGATATCGCTGGCACGGGTCGCTCTGAGGTGGATGCGGGCGAGTATGTGAAAGGTGGAACCGGCTTCGGTGTTCGCCTTCTTACTGAATGGATCTCATCACTATGACCGCTTTAACAAATCGTGGCGACATGGGAGCCTTCGCTGAAAGTTATGTCCGTGAAGATTTCTTCATGCAACAAGCGCGCTCCAACGGTGTGGAGGTCGGCGCAATTGATCCAACTCCGGCCGTAGGAGGCCTCCTTCAATTCGTTGCCGCAAATTGCAAAGCCCAGTCGATTGTCGAAATTGGGACTGGTTCTGGCGTGAGCGGACTCTGGCTCTTTCAAGGCGCGCCCGCTGATGCTGTCCTGACGAGTATCGATACCGAGAGGGAACATGCGACAAATGCTCGCGCTATCTTTGATGAAAGCGGTATCGGCGCTCAGCGTTTCAGATTAATCACGGGAAATGTCATCGACATCATCGCAAAGTTAGCTGATGCAAACTATGACTTGGTGGTCGTTCGCGTTGCACCGGATCTGCTCGACATCGTGCATGAGAGCTACCGGATGTTGAAGGAAGGCGGAACGCTCGTCATTGATTATGCCCTCGATGGCGGCAAGGTTGCTGACCCCACTCAACGTGACTTCGATTCAGTTTCCCGTCGCGATGCCATCCGAGCCATTAAAGAGGATTCCAGATGGAGTTCGACGGTACTTCCTCTGGGTGCAGGCGTTCTCTTGGCGACGAAGCGTTAATCTCACAGTAATCTCTAGGCAACGCGGGGCGACACGCCCCCCTCGCGCTATCTAAAATCAGCACATGAGTAATGAACAGCCGTGGTGGATGAGTTCACACCAAGCAGCCTTCTCCCAGGAGCCGAAGAAGAGCCCGCGAAATTTGTCAGTAGGCATCGCACTTGCCATTGCGCTCTTCGCCGGCGCAACTGGTGCGGGGCTAGATCGGTTACTCAACGTTCATAGTGCGAATGTCGTTTCAACTCAGTCAGCGATTGAGCGTGCTCCAGGTTCGATTGCGGCAATCGCGGCAAAGGTCTCGCCCTCCGTCGTTAATATCGATGCATCGAGTGCGCAAGCTGCCGATACTGGCTCTGGGTTCTTTATCGATAGCAACGGTTACATTCTTACAAATAATCACGTCATTGAATCTGCGGCGACAAGTGGTGGTCAGATTAAGGTCACACTCTCAAGTGGCGAAAGTTACCCGGCAAATGTTATTGGTCGTGCGCCAGAATATGACATTGCAGTATTAAAAATTGATGTATCGAGCGCACCAGCTCTCACCTTTGGCAATAGTGAGAAAGTGGTCGTCGGAGATAGTGTGATTGCAATTGGTTCACCCCTCGGCCTTGCCGGCACCGTCACTTCTGGAATCATCTCTGCAAAAGATCGTGCCGTCTCAACGGGTTCATCGACTCAGAGCTCCTTTATCAATGCCATTCAGACCGATGCAGCTATTAATCCTGGTAACTCAGGTGGGCCGCTCGTGGATATGACAGGTGCCGTTATCGGAATCAACTCAGCAATCGCATCGCTTGATACCACCAGCACCTTCGCTTCATCACAATCTGGTTCCATCGGCCTCGGCTTTGCCATTCCAATTAATCAGGCGAAGAAGGTTGCCGATCAACTCATTAAGACTGGAAAGGCGACCTATCCAGTTGTGGGAGTAAAGATTGATACTACCTATCAAGGCGATGGCGCCCGAGTGGCACCGATTGCTGGGGGCGTGCTCGCTGGCAGCCCCGCTGCAAAGGTTGGCATAAAGCCAGGTGACATCATCACCGAATTTGCAGGGAAGAAGATCACAAACTCTGATGAGTTAGTTGTGGCCATCCGGTCGCACAGCGTTGGCGAACGGGTCTCCATCACCGTGCTTCGAGGCAGAACTAAGAAGGTCTTTTCACTAACTTTGGTCGCTTCCAAGCAGTAGAGGTAGGCTTCCAACCATGTTCAATATCGGCGCGGGGGAGTTCATCGCACTTGGTGTGATTGCTCTCTTTCTGATTGGTCCAGATCGCCTTCCGCATGTAGCTCGTGATGCAGCGAAGTGGATCAAGCGCTTTAAAGAGATTGCCAATAATGCAACGAGTGAGTTGAAAGATAGCCTCGGGCCAGAATTTCAGGATCTTGAAGTTGGAGATCTTCGCCCAAAGAATTTCATTAAGAAGACGATTGGAAATGCGCTAGATGAAGCCAATCCTACGGAAGAGATTAAAGAGATCGGCAAGAGCGCCAAGATTGATCCAGATCTCCTATGAGTAAAGATCTCACAACTGAACTTCGCGAGGCCCTAAGCAAGGTCATTGACCCAGAGCTTCATCGTTCGATTACTGAACTTGGCATGGTCGATACCCTGGAAGAGAAGGGCGGCAAGGTCACTCTCAACGTTCTCCTCACCATCTCTGGTTGCCCAATGAAAGATCGCCTGCGCACCGATGTTACTAATGCGGTCATGGGCGTTAAGGGCGTTAAGGATCTCAACCTCTCGTTCGGCGTTATGAGCGAAGAGCAACGTGCAAATGTTCGTTCCCTCATTCGTGGCGGTAAAGAGAAATTTATTCCGTTCGCACAGCCGGACTCTCTTACTAGGGTTCTTGGTATCGCTTCTGGAAAAGGTGGCGTCGGAAAATCTTCCGTCACGGTAAATCTGGCAGTGGCTGCAGCGGCTAAAGGACTTAAAGTTGGAATTTTGGATGCCGATGTCTATGGCCACTCTGTGCCACGACTTATGGGCGTGCTTGGGCAGCGTCCCACTGCTATTGATCAGACCTTTATCCCAGTTGAAAAATTTGGTGTGAAAATAGTTTCGATGGAGATGTTCAAACCAGAGCGCTCTGATCCGGTTGCCTATCGCGGACCACTTCTTCACCGCGTTCTGGAGCAACTCTTAAGTGATGCTTACTGGGGAGATCTTGACCTCTTGCTTCTGGATTTGCCACCTGGAACGGGTGACATCGCTATCTCCCTTGCGCAACTCATCCCAGCTTCAGAGATTCTCGTTGTCACAACTCCGCAAGTGGCAGCAGCAGAGGTTGCAGAACGTGCCGGTCGCATTGCGCATCAGCTCAAGCAGCACATTCTTGGCGTTGTTGAGAACATGGGCGATACGCCATGTCCACATTGCGGCGAGGCGCTCTCTATCTTCGGAAGCGGCGGCGGTGCAGAAGCTGCACATCGCCTGACCACCCTCGTCGGTGCACCAGTTCCATTGTTAGCCTCAATTCCCTTCGATGTTCACCTTCGTGAAGGTGGGGATGAGGGCGATCCCATCACTCTCGCTCGTCCTGATGCCCCAGCCAGCAAGGCGATCTATGAACTCCTCGAGAAGTTAATGGTTCGCCCTAAATCAATCGTGGGCGTACCCCTTTCACTCCACACCAATTAGGGGCAAACGCTTAGGATTGGCCCATGAAGAGCCAAGCCGCAGCCCCAATCCGCGCGGCTAAGCGCATCGTTGGGCGACGCGATTCCGTCCTGGCGCGTAAGAGCATTCGTGAATCACTTGTCTCACTTGCTGGTCTGATTGGTTGCCCAGTTCGAGATGAGAACGGTAGAGATATCGGCAAGCTGGTTGATGTCGTCGTTCGCCACGGTGAAGAGACCTATCCACCGGTTTCTGGACTGATTGTCAAAGTAGGCGCTCGCAAATCCTTTATTAACGGCGCCCGTATCTCCACCCTTACAAATAATGAGATCCGACTCTCGTCAACGACCATCAACCTTACTGATTATGTTCGTCGCGATGGCGAATCTTTGCTTGATGCAGATGTGTTAGATCATCAGATTGTCGATGTCGATGGCCTCCGAGTGGTTCGCTCCTCTGACCTCTACCTAGCCCCGTTAGATAAAGAGATTCGGGTCGTCGGAGTAGATATCTCATTCGTCTCCTTCCTTCGCAGAATTTTCCCGGGCTCATTTAGTCGGCGCCCAACACCAGAGCGTGTTGTTGACTGGGCGACAGTGGCATCACTTGCTGACAGTTCGGGAGTAGTCCGCACCTCAGGTTCTCGCTCAAAGCTCAGTCAACTTCGCCCGGCAGATTTGGCTGACCTGATTGAAGATCTTGCAGGACGCGAACAGAGCGCACTGGTCAAGATGCTCGATCCAGATCTGGCCGCGGATGCACTGGAAGAGATGGAAGATGATGAATTGCAGGGGTTGATCCGTGGCCTCACGACTGAACACTCAGCAGAGCTGCTCTCTCGTATGGAACCGGATGAATCTGCTGAAGTGCTGCGTGATCTCGATGATACGCACCGTGAATCCATTCTCAATGCAATGGAGAAGGGCACAGCTTCTCAACTTCGCGAGCTCGTCTCATTCGATGAAACCCTTGCCGGCGGAATGATGACGACTCATATGCTTGTAGTAAAAGAGAGCGACACAATTGCGAGTGCGTTGAAACTTCTTGTAGATAATCGCGAACGAGATATCTCGGATGGAGTTGTGGTTGTCGATCTCAAAGGGCGATTGGTCGACCACATTCAGACCATTGAGCTCGTTGCGGGAAAGGCTTCTAGTGAAGTAGCCACACTTGTTGGACCGCCGTATCCAACAGCAGTTCGAATCGATACTCCACTTGATGAAGTCGTTGAAGAATTTATTAATAACCGCGGCTCATCCATCATTGTTACAGATGAGAAATCAAAGCCAGTCGGTCGAATCCTCGCTGATGATCTAGTTGACTCATTAACTTCCACGGAGAATCGTGGTTTTGCACAGGGTGGTTCGCTCTAATGGCGGTTAAGCAAGAGAAGGCGAAGAAGAGCGTAAAGAAGCTTCGTCTGGCAGCATTTCTAGGCGTCATGGGACCGGGAGTTCTAGCTGGTCTCTCTGATGATGATCCGGCTGGTATCACGACCTACTCCCAGCTAGGTGCAAAGTATGGTTATTCACTTATTTGGACGCTCGGCATCTCCACCATCGCACTTATCCTCTTCCAGGATTTAGGAGCGCGAATCGGTGTTGTTACTCGCCAAGGACTCTTAGGACTGGTCCGCCAGAAATATGGTGCCCGTTCTGGCGTGCTCAGTGCGAGCGCCCTCGTCCTGGCAAATATTGGAACGATGACAGCTGAGTTCGCAGGAATTGCGGCAGCGGGTCAACTCTTTGGTTACTCCAGATATCTCACTGTTCCACTCGCAGCGATTGTTGTCTCTGCACTCGTACTTCGAGGTTCATTTGCTCGTGTTGAGAAGGTCTTCTTTGCTCTCGCCGGCGTCTTCATTGCATATGTGATTGCTGGTTTCCTCGCACATCCTGACTGGGGCAGTGCCTTTCACGGCATGGTCGTACCGACGATGCCACTCAATCGGGATGCGATTTATATTGCAACAGCAACACTTGGAACAACGTTAGCTCCGTGGGGACTGGCATTTATCCAGTCCTATGCAGTTGATAAACGACTCACCCGTGATGATTTGAAGTTACTCCGTGCCGATGTGTGGATTGGTTCACTTCTCACAGGTGTCATTGGCTTCTTTGTCATCATCACATGCGCCGCGACCCTTCATGCTGAAGGCACCTTCAATATCACTGATGCGGCTCAAGCTGCGGCAGCGTTAAAACCGCTCGCGGGAACGCTTGCAAAAGATCTCTTTGCCATTGGATTGATTGGC
>CAINVP010000022.1 GCA_903854185.1 uncultured Actinomycetes bacterium | reverse complement strand
CCACTGGGTTCAGAAGTATTGGAAGAGTCTGCCGCATCCCATTCGTTGGGTGATTGCAGCTACGGTTGGATCGACGCTTGTTGTACTTGGCCTGATCTTCCTTGTGTTGCCTGGTCCAGGCATCCCGTTGATCATTGCCGGTTTAGCGATCTTGGCAACGGAATTCACTTGGGCAGAAATTCTCCTTAACAAGACTAAGCGCCACGCATCGCGTGCCATGAATAAGGTTCGTCGCCGCA
This sequence comes from uncultured Actinomycetes bacterium, assembly GCA_903854185.1. GTDB lineage: Bacteria > Actinomycetota > Actinomycetes > Nanopelagicales > Nanopelagicaceae > PALSA-747. The sequence goes on along the minus strand of CAINVP010000022.1, from coordinate 61,513 downwards.
AGTAGTTCGTAAATATTTATCGAACTCGTGAGGTGAAATCCGAAGAGTCTGTCCAACTCAGTTGTGGAACTTAATCTGATTGAAAGTCAAGAAGAATCGATTATCCTAGTTCTATGGATGAGAAGGAGAATCAATCACTTGATTATGAACTTTCTCGAATTCTGAGTGAAAATCATATTCGCCTCCAAGGTGAAGTAGATTTTCTACTGCATAACCATAAGATGACAATTGAACTTTCTGAAAAAACCATCGAATACCGCCTGCACCGACCATGGAAGTTTCGAAAGCAACGCTTAGTAAGCAATATTACTTATAAGGATTCCAAAGAAGTTCTTGTAAATACTGGCATTGTAGACGGAGATAGTGAGTACGTAAGTCAGGCGCTGATGCTGTATTTAGCAAATGATGAGCGTGACAACAGTTTCCTTCGACAAATTTCGTAGCTTAGTCCTGAGACCAATTTTCTTGGAAAACGCTTAGCAGCTCACCATCTCCGCTTCGGAATTTGCGAGCGAATATGTAATCGCTATCTTGTATCGCCTTCAAGTGGTCCTTTGTGATGAAGGCTGGCGTTCCCGATCCAATCCAATCAACGTACGTGCGTGCTGTATTTGCCTTAGGCGCTGTAATGAATCGAAACGCGGTCTGAAAGAAACTTTCATCACTGATCTCTGTGGCTTTGAAATACTTCATGAGGCTTGGTCTTCCATGGGCCTCGATAATTGCTCGGGTGTAAGTCGTGGCTTTTACCGACCAGAAGCCAATACCGTGGCAGAGAGTCATGTCACCCAGGGACTTTTTGTAATTTAACTTAGGTGTGAGCGCAAAGGCCTCACGCATAAGGCGCCGTTGCAGGCGACCTGCAAAGTTGCGGCGCGATTTGAAGGCGATATAACGATGGGTGAAACGGCGTTGAAATGCTCTGTTCCGGTTTGCAAATTCTTCATCGGTAATCGGATTCGCCTCGAAGTAATCGCCCTCTTCGTCTAAGAACTCCTGGAACTCCTCTTTCGAGCAAACTGGGAGAGTATTTCCACTGAGGTAACTTAGATATGTTGCGCCATCAGCAACTGCCTTATCCGCCAAGAACATTGTGGCCTCAACCATCGACCAGTGACCCCAACGGATCGAGAACTCCTTATAGATATGGAGGTTCGGACGGTTCTCTAAGAAGCTCTCCGGGATTGATGATTTGGTATCAAGATGAATATAGACCGTTCCGAATTGGAGCAGTTGGCCCGTGAGGAGCTCTAAAAGTGGTTGATCCTCATGAGCCAATATGAGAAAGGCGGGCTTGGACATTCACCGGCTCCTATCTCAGATTGACTGATAGAACTTTACTCGTCGAGCTTGCTCCAGTGGCGCTCTTCAGAACGGCCTTCACATAAATCTTCTTTGCCTTGATTAACGTAGGGTGGAGAAAGATCCGGTAGAGACCCGCTGCGGTGTTATCTGTCTCGACCGTACGATGCAGAGAAGTACCTTGCAGTATCCACTTCTTCTTATCGGTTGAGGTGTAGAACGCAACCTGATTGATATCACCTGTCGCTGTCGCCTCAAGTGGAATCCAAGCTACTGCATTTGCGACCACCGGCTGTTTTAACGTTACAACTGGCTTTGCCACCGCATCCTTGAATTTCCCAGCGTTGCGAATGACAATAGATGAGAGCGCAGGAACGTTAAGTGTCAACGAATTCCCGGCGGAGGTAAACGTCCCTGGCCCATACAAACTCTCCCAGGTTGTGTTTACATGGTTGAGTTGAACAGTCGTCTCAGCTTCACCAGAGTTAAAGAGCTCAATGAATTCATTGCCGTGGCCATACTTGGAGAGCGCAATAACATTGCCTTGCGCATAGAGAACTTGCTGCGCACCGGTTGATAGATCTGGGTACTTTGCTCGAAGCGCCTGAAGATCTGTTATCTCGCTCTTTATGGGGCTAGTAAGCCCAAAACTTGAACCGTTGCCAATTGGGTCAGACGCGATACGACTCTCACTCTGCCAATTGGCGACCGATGTTGGGAACATATCCTGGCGGGCATCTTTATCCCCACCGGCACCGGCCATGCCAACTTCATCTCCGTAATAGATGACTGGAACGCCACGGAGCAGTAACAACATCTCCTGCGCCAAGAGATCACGCTTCTGGATTGATTCAGTCCCAGCCCATGAGGCGCGCGATTGCAGTAAATATCCGATTCGGCCGGCGTCATGATTGGAGATAAATGTTCGCAAGTTATAGGCGCTATTAGTTGCGGTCGTGTAGTAATCGTCGCCATTGAAGACTTCTGCAAGATCTTGCGCCTTGCTATTTGAGGTCACGAAGTTAATCAGGCCTTGGCGAAGTGGAAAGTCCAAAGCTGATGGGAAGCTCTGCTCGGTTGTAAATGTGGAGATAAATGTCGGATCCGTCTCTGCAATCTCACCGAAGACTTCAAAAGTTGAGATGCCCGCGCTTTTAGCGGCGCTCTGAATCTTTGGCAGGAAGTAATTCCAGAATCCGGCATCAACGTATTGCGCAGTATCGATGCGGAAGCCATCTAACTTGTACTTTGTAATCCAATCAGACCAGAGCGCCGTCCAGCCTTTCTGGACCACTGCGTTCTCGGTCTTGATGTCATCAAGTCCATAAAAGTCACCACTCAAGAGGGTGGACTTTCCATTGTTGAGATTTCCTACATTATGGTAATTCGAGAGGTCATTTAGCCAGGCAGGGCTCTTTGCGGGCGCGTTGCTTGGAATAACGGCCTTACCGGATGCGTCGTACTGAATCACATCAGCGGTGTGGTTCACAACGATATCTAAAATCACTTTCATACCCATCGCGTGGGCATCGTTAATCATCTTGCTAAATTCTTCAGACGTTCCAAAGTGTGGATCGATCTTTGTGAAATCAAGGCCCCAGTAGCCGTGATACGCCGCGCTATTTCCTTGCACTGTCTTCTGAGTTACGACCGGGGTTACCCAGATGGATGTGAAGCCCATCGACTTGATGTACTCCAACTTCTGATCCAGGCCGACGATATCGCCGCCGTGGAAATATCCGTTATCAGTGTTGTTATAACCAGTAACTGATTGGTCACCGGTTAAACCACCTTGGTCATTTGCAGTTGAGCCATTATTGAAGCGATCAAGGACAACGAAGTAGATTGATTCTGGCGCGCTGCTCGCAGGTGGAGTGGAGGCATGCACACCTGTAAGGGTGGCCAACAACAGGGCAACTGCTGTTGGCGCAATGATGTTACGGCGATTAATCATCCCTTTACGGAGCCGGCTGCGACTCCGCCAACGATGTAGCGCTGCAGGCTTAGGAAGAGCGTGACCAGCGGAACAGCGGCAACGACTGAACCGGCGGCGAATGCACCCCAGTTAGCACCAAAATTCGATCCCACGAATGATTCCAGGCCGACCGCGACAGTGCGCGCCTTCACCTCTTGCAAGAAGATACTTGCAAGGACGAACTCATTAAATGTTCCGATGAAGGTCAAGAGCATCGTGACCACAATGATTGGCTTGGTAAGTGGCATGAAGATCAACCAGAAGATCTGTGACGGTGATGCGCCATCAATCTTCGCCGCCTCATCGAGCTCCATCGGAATGGAGTCCAAGAAGCCCTTCAAGAGCCAGGCGTTAGCGCCCATCGAACCACCGAGATAGACAAGGAGTAGTCCCCACGTCGTTCCGATACCGATATGTGGGTAGACGTGATAAATCCGCTCCATGATGACGTAGATGGCTGCAAGTGCCAAGAAGTTAGGGAATACCTGAATCAAGAGCAAGAGGCGAAGGCTCGCCTTGCGGCCCTTGAACTTCAACCGCGAGAAGGCATATGAGGCGAAGATTCCAATGAGGACTGAGATGATGGCATTGGTCGTTGCCAGAACGATGGAGTTGATTACCCAACGAAGATATGGAATCGATGCATCATTAAATAGCTTGGTGTAATTCTTGAAGACGATGTGCTTTGGCCAGAGAGAGGCGGTTGCAAGGGCGCCTGAGCCGTTAACCGAGCTGAGGAGAACGGTGTAGATCGGGAAGAGTGCAAAGACAATCATGAAGATGATGAAGATATGTCGCCATGCACTTGATGGATTTCGCTTCGCTACGTGGCGGCTCATCTCATATCCTCCAATACCTTGGAACGACGCAAGCTCCACATAGAGATTGCACCGACAATCACAAAGACAACAACTGAGATAGCGGAGGCGAGGCCATAATTCTGGTCATTGGTCGCAAAGGCCGTCTTATAGGCATATGTAATGAGCAGATCCGTTCCGCCCGCAGTCTCACCGCCTAGAACATTTGTCGGTCCACCACGAGTAAGCAAGTAGACCAAGTTAAAGTTATTGAAGTTAAAGGCAAATGATGCAATCAACATCGGCGAGAGAATCTGAAGAACTAGTGGCAACTTAATGCGCCAGAAGATCTGTGGACCAGATGCGCCATCGATGGCAGCCGCTTCTTCGAGATCACCCGGTAGCGCCTGAATCGCACCTGTTGAGATGAGATAGAAGTATGGGAAACCTAGCCACAAGTTAACAATCAGGACCGCTGCGCGCGCTAACCAGACTTGGCCGAGCCAATCGATATGGTGCCCGAGCAGGGTATTAACGGAGCCATAATCTCGATTGAGCATTCCCGCCCAAATCAAAATCGACATGAAAGATGGCATTGCGTAAGGCAGAATCAATAACGCCCGATAGAAGTTACGGAATCGAATCTTCTTATCTAGGGCGATTGCGAGGATGAGACCGAAACCAAACATCATGATGACGGTGATAAAGGCGAAGGCGAAGGTCCATAAGAAGACCTTAATAAATGGATCACGTAACTTTGCGTTGGTGAAGATAGATGTGTAGTTACTTAACCAGGTTGGTTGGCGCCAGCCCGGCAAGATTCGTTGAGTGCTATCGACCTTATTAACGAAGTAACCCTTACCGCCATCAACGTAGACAGTGCCATCGACCGGATTCAGGAGGGAGTTTGTCTTCGCGTTATAGGTCAACGTCTGAATAAAGAGCGCTGCGGTCTGGGCGTCCTGCGCGAGAATGTATCTGTTATTCCCGAGTGAATCTTTCGTATCTGCAATCTGTTGATCTGCGGTAGCGAGTTGAGCATCGCTGTATGGCTTAAATCCGGGAACTGAGTCGGCGATGCCATCGGCGCTGAGATGGTACTGGCCTGTAGTTAGTGGTTTTGCCACACCGTTCTGCCCTAGGTAGACCTGGTGTGAGGTCTGATCAGTAAAGATTGCGGTGTACTGCGTGCCAACGATGCCGAGCACCATGTCATAGGTGGTGTTGTTCTCATCCGGTTGCATACCGGTATTGGTAAGAATCTGATGGATAGCTTCTTGCTTTGTAATGATATTTCCGGCCTTATAGATAAAGCCTGACATATACGTTGTGTAGATAACCGGAACAATCATGAAGAGAATAAGGAAGACAACGCCGGGAAGTAAGAATTTACCTGCGACCGGCTTCTTCGACATATAGATGTAATTTGCTGAGAGGATGATTGCAATGAGTACAACCGCGATCGCCCATTCGCTCTTAAGAATTGCGAGGTATGCCATCCAGGTAAAGAGGGCGGTAAAAGAGGAGAGGAAGAGCAACTTCACTGCTAGTCCGAAATTCGAACCGAAGAGCTTATGCACCTGCCACCTCTATCTCTGCCTTTACCAACGCGCCATTAGCAATTTACTAGTTAACCAGTTAAATCCTCTAGAAAAGCATCTGGGGCTGGGCTAGGAATTCTTTCGAATTCTAACCCAACCCCAGAGTGACTAACTAGTTGTCACGCAGCTTTAAGGAATTAAAGCTTTGTGATTCCTGCTGCCCAGTCACCAGCAAGGATCTTTGCGCCCTTGTTAAGTGTTGTCTGTGCATCCTTACCGTTGTTGAAGATGTCCTTGAATGTTGCATCAAGTACGTCGTACCAGTTTGAACCACCTGTTGAGTCTCCGAGGAGAGCATCAACCTGAACGTAACCGTTCTTCGCACCAGCGTTAGCAAATCCCTGTACATCTGAAGAGAGTGAGCTTGTGATAGCTGTGTTTGGTGATGGACGACCTGTTGCCTTTGCGTATGCAAGTGCGCCTTCTTCTGATGCAAGGTAAGAAATTACCTTACGAGCACCGACTGAAACCTGGTGATCATCAGCAAATGTTGAGATCCAAGCTCCGCCGAAACCTGTCCACTGGTGTGTTAGGCCGGTGCCATCAATTGTTGGTGTTGGCTGGATGCTGTATGAAATCTTTGCATCCTTTGTTGCGCTTAGACGCCATGAACCGGTGTTGATTGCAAGTGCCTTGCCAGCTAGCCAAGCCTGACCGCAGCCATCCCAACCATCCCATGCGAAGAGACCGTTGCTCTTTCCATCTGAACCAAGTGCGTACTTGTTGATGTTTGTAGCAAGTGCCTTGTTAGCAAAGTTGTTCTTTGTGATATCTGGTGTGCCGTTAGCCTTAACGCCCCATGCGCCGCCGCCAAGAGCGGTGAGGAATGGAAGTGCGCCCCATGTGCCGTCGCCAGCACAGAAACCGACTGTTGCTGTTCCAGCTGTCTTAGCCTTCTGGAAATCTGCAGCGAGCTCAGCGAATGTTGTTGGGACTGGACCGAACTTTGTGTTCCAGTACATAGAAGTTGTATCGAGATCTAGTGGAAGAGCGTATTGCTTGCCCTGGTACTGACCGTACTTGAGAGCTGTCTTCGAGAAGACACCCTTAGCATGTGATGAAAGGAAGAGTGGGAGAACCTTTCCGCTCTTACCGTAACGAACGCCGTCGCCGACTGGATTGAACATGATATCTGGGCCGCTAGCAGCGGTTGCCTTCTGCCATGCACCATCTAGTGCATCGTAGTTTGCGTATGTTGAAACCTTGATTACATAACCCTTAGCAATTGTTGTATTGCCATCGATAATCTTCTTAAGTGCTGGACCGCGTTGGTCATCAGCCCAGACGATGATTGTCTTTGTTGCAGCGTGTGCACTTGGAACAAGTACAGCAGATGCAACGAGTGCTGCGCTGGCGAGTGCGCCAACTAAGCTCTTCTTCTTCATCTATGTCCTCCATGGAGTGGTTTTGGAAAGCTCTCACACTCTTACTTCACCATTGCTGGCGGTGTAAGGGATCGAGCGAGTAACTCCATTTTGCTATACAGAAGGCCTATTAAGCGACTCCGAAGAGCGCTTAATAGGCCTTTCTTTCGTAACAATTCCTTTATAAATGGGGCTTTCGCCCCTATTTACGAGTTATCGCAACTTTGAAGTGTTCTGTGCAACATGAACGAGGGCAACAGTGGTCTCAACCACGATGCGAACTGCAAGAAGCACCACATAAGTCACAATCCAACCAAGAAGAAGTGCACCTGGAATAAAGAGCCAGTGAAGCAGATGTACTCCACTTGAATCACCACTGCGGGAGATTTCAAAGCCAGCCATCGTGTATGCCGGAACTGCAACCGCAGCAAAGGCAACAACGCCGAGATATGTGACTGTGTAAATGTAGCCAGAGAGGGTGCGATAAATATATTTCTTCAAACGGAAGTCACGGAGTTGACGTGAGAAGCGCATGAACTCTCTCCACCAGTTATCAACTGTGGCAAAGAAGAAGGTGATTCCGGTAAGTACCATCAAGGTGTAGATGATGAGAACTAAAGTTCCATAAATCCAGATGGAGTACGCGCCACCCTTGTAACCCATGCCAGCAGCGGTGGTAGCAAGTTCGCGCGTGCGATGAATCTGCCAAAACATAAGTGAACCAACCAGGATCAGACTGGTTGCACCCATAAGAAGGACAAGTGGGTTCTTGAGGCTCTTGATGAAATCAGACCAGATCTCTTCCAAATCTTCAGCAACCGTGGAGACCGCGTTTAGAGCAAGGCCGGTCAAGAGGATGAGCGAGAGCGACATAAAGATGCCCACTGGCCAATTTCCACTGATCTGAATAAAAACATTGCGCAGGATTGTCTGCGCGGCGCGACCGGTCATATGCCAGGCGTTAACCAAGTTGACGATGCCACCTACGAAGAAGAGCCAGGCAGTGACAATGAAGTAGTCATGCCACTTCGCCGCACGCTTTACAAAGTAGGCGAAGAATAGGAGTAGATACGCTGCAATCGGCATCCAATAGAAGGCATAGGTGCGAATCTGCGTGATTGCAGAGCTGAAGGTCGCCCAGTCCGACATCTTTCCAAAGTAGAAGGCATACGGGGCGAGCGAGAAGAGTGAAGCACCTAGAAGGGCTCTCTCATTCTTCTTAATAAATTTACTCATATCTAATACCTCTCGTAGAACGGTTATGGGTCAATAGTCCTGACTCGAGCGAAGGGGGTCAAGGGTCACACGCAGTGCACACTGCTATTTCTTGCGACTTAGACTCTCCCTCATGGATACCCAGCCACAACGAGCAGTCTTTATCTGCGAAAAGGGAATTCACATCTCTGCCATCGCTCGCGAACTCATCAGTAAGGGATGGGAATGTTCAGCACTCACAACACCAGGCTCATCGCTTACTCGCGTAGCCGGCCTTGAGAAGTTGCATATCATTGAGAAAAACCAAAATTTCATTGCAACAGTTTTAGCAAATTATCAAGACTTGCTCTTCTCCTCAGATTTCATCTCATTCTCTTCTGATGATCATCTCAGTGAGGTGGTGCAGAGTTCGCTCTCGACGTTAGAGAAGGAAGTCATTCTTCCAATCTCAACCGATATAGGTCTCTCGATGATGGCCTCTAAAGTGGGCTTTACTCGCGCCATACATCAACTCGGCCTACGCACTCCGCTCACTGAGATTTATCGAAGCCCAGATGAGTTGATTGAGTTGTCGCAGAGATTTCCACTTCCGGCTATCGCGAAAGCAGATGCAGGTGGTGGAGGAGTATCCGTACTTCGATTAGATATACCGCTCTCTTCAACCGACGGCCTTCATGATCTCGCTCCTGGTGTGATCCAAGAATTCGTTGAATTTCCAGTAATCGGTGTTGAGGCGCTCTTTAATAACGGTCGGCTAGCTGCCTGGATGTATTGCGATAATCAAGAGACAATCACGCCCTTTGCGCCATCGACGGTTCGCCACTACGGAGCACCACTAGCGCTGGACTTCGTAGAACAACTTCAAACGCTAGGTGAGGCAACCGGAGCACATGGCTTTGCAAACTGTTCTTTCTTCTACTCACCCGACGAGAAGGTGCATTACATCTTTGAATGTGATCTACGGGCAAGCCATTGGGCAAGGCTCTTTCCATACTTTGGTATCGACGTAGCGGCGCTCTTAGCGCCCTCGTGGAGTGGTGAAATCGCAACACCGAAGTTGTCTCGTGGTGGTAAGACCGTGATTCACTTCAGCCGGCTATTAACTGCCTCGGCAAATAAGAGAGATGGCAGAACCTTTATGCGGACGCTGCTTCGATATCGTTGTAGCAGCGATTTCCTCGCGGGTGAGGGCAGATTCTTTGCAGTTGCAGCTCCTATCGCTCTGAAATTTCTTCCCGAGCGCATCAAGCCGTTTCTTAAATCTCTACGCCGATATATTTAGTTTCAAGGAATTCGTGAATACCATCGAAGCCACCTTCGCGACCAAGACCACTCTGCTTGACGCCACCAAATGGCGCTGCTGGATCTGAGATAACGCCTTTATTGATCGCCACCATTCCCGATTCAATCGCCTCTGCGGTACGAATCGCGCGCGCAAGATCGCGGGAGTAGACGTAGCTAATAAGCCCATACTCTGATGCGTTAGCAAGTGAGATCGCTTCCTCATCTGTTGTGAAGGTAACGATAGGTGCGACTGGACCAAAGACTTCGTGGCCCAAAATCGGATTATTAGCATCAACAGCGATGACGGTAGCTGGGTAGAAGGCGCCTTCACCATCGGGGGTTGCACCACCTGTACGTACTGTTCCACCGCTCTTCACTGCCGCATCAACAAGTTCAGCAATTTTGTTGCGCTCTTTAAGAGAGACGCTCGCGCCAAGTTGTGCACCATCAGTTAGACCTGGTGCCATCCTCAGCGCTGCCATCGCCGCGCTGAACTTTGTAGTGAACTCTTCCGCAATCGATGCCGCAACGTAGAAGCGATTCGCTGCAGTACATGCCGCACCACCATTGCGCATCTTTGCCAACATCGCACCGGCTACTGCAGCATCTACATCGGCATCATCAAGAACAACAAATGGCGCATTACCTCCGAGCTCCATCGATGTCCGGATGACGCTATCTGCGGCCTCCTTCAACAAAATTCTGCCTACTTCAGTTGAACCAGTGAATGAGAGATTGCGAACACGTGGATCGTGCAGCATCCTAGAAATCATTGGACCAGTCTTCGACGGCAGAACAAAATTCACTACGCCCTTAGGAACACCAGCGCGCTCCAAAATATCCATGAGAGCGAGCGCAGTCAGAGGTGTCTCTCCTGCTGGCTTCAGAATCATGGTGCAACCAGCAGCGAGTGCCGGACCGATCTTTCGAGTTGCCATTGCAGCTGGGAAGTTCCACGGAGTAATAAGGAGTGAGACGCCGATTGGTTGATGCGTCACAAGTATCCGCTTATCCCCACTTGGTGACTTTCTGAAATCACCCGGTGTGCGGACCGCCTCTTCTGAGAACCAGCGGAAGAACTCTGCTGCGTAGAGGACTTCACCCTTAGCATCGGTAAAGACCTTGCCATTCTCCATCGAGATGAGCGTTGCTAGGTGGTCTGCCTCGGCGACGACGAGCTCAAAGGCCTTGCGGAGAATTTCAGCGCGGACGCGGGGCGCTGTCTTTGACCATGATGGGAAGGCGCGGTGGGCGGCCTCAACGGCAGCATCGCACTCGCGTTCGCCTGCTGTTGCCACCTGGGTAATTACTGCGCCGGTGCTGGGATCATGCACATCGAGCACTCCATCGCCTTTTACCCATGCGCCATCTATATAAAGGTCGGTTTTAAACTCCATGAGCCTAAGCATACGCCCGCGTAGGTAGTTAAAATGAGCCCCTCAGAAGGACTATCAAGCAGTTTCGGTGAAGAGGAACCCACGTGCCACAGACATGGAGCGATAACGCGCCCGCACCACAAGTTTTAGGTGAACATGCGCAGTTGAAGGATCCCTTCTCGTACAAGGTGAAGAAGGCGCTCCTTGGTAATCCGCTGAACCGTCACTCGCTCTCGCATCAACGCTTAAGTAAGACCTTTGCCCTCGGCATTCTCTCCTCCGATTGCATCTCTTCATCGGCCTATGGCAGCGAGCAGATTCTGCTGGCTCTGCTACCGGCATTTGGGCTTGCAGCATTTAATATTTTGATGCCGATGACAGCAATCGTTCTCGCGGTACTCGTTATCGTCACCTTCTCTTATCGTGAAGTTGTACAGGTCTATACAAAATCCGGCGGTGCCTATGTCGTCTCGCGCGATAATTTGGGACCTGTCTTCTCTCAAATTGCAGCAGTCGCACTGATGCTCGATTACATCGTGACGGTGGCGATTCAATCCTCGGCCGGTATCGATGCCATCATCTCAACCTTTAATGGGTTGCAGCCGTGGAAGGTCTGGATGACGCTGGCCGTTATCGCACTGCTCACTTACGGAAACCTCCGCGGTGTAAAAGAGGCTGGTGCAGCTTTCGCGCTTCCAACGTACATCTTTATTCTTAGCTTGGTCTTGGTCTTTACCTCTGGTATCTATCGACTCATTAATGGCACCCTTCCACACTTTGATCCACATGGATTGCATGGCGCGGTCGCAATCGGCCATGCAAAGGGGTTACTCAACTTTGCCGCGATCTTTATTCTGCTCCGCGCCTTTGCTAACGGCGGCTCTTCCCTTACCGGGCTGGAAGCAATCTCTGATGGCGTCTCACTCTTTCGCACACCAGAAGGTGTGAATGCACGTAAGACGCTCGTCATCATGTCCACGATTCTGGGTTCGCTGGTCTTTGGCGTCTCTTACTTCGCACATCGTACTTATGCGACACCATTTGAGACCGGTACACCAACTGTTATCTCGCAGATTGCACATGCAACACTGGGGACGGGGACATTTGGCAATATCGGCTTCTACTTCGTGCAGGGCGCGACGATGTTGATTCTGATAACCGGTGCAAATACTGCATTTAGCGGCTTCCCATATCTAGTGAATTTCGTTGCAAATGATGGCTTCTTGCCTCGTCAGTTATCTAAACGCGGACACCGCCTGGCCTTCTCTAATGGCATCATCGCACTTGCAACAGGTGCGGTCTTTCTTGTCATTATCACTGGCGGTTCCGTCAATCACCTCGTCGCCTTCTATGCACTCGGTGTATTTACCGGCTTTGCACTCGTTGGCTTTGGCATGGGCCGTCGAGCTCTCACAAATAAGGGCAAGGGTTGGGTTTATAAGGCGATCGTCAACTGGGTATCGGGCGTCGTATCTACTGCAATCATCATTATCTTTGCCGTCGTTAAATTTACTGAGGGCGCATGGGTAATTCTTGCAATTACTCCGATTGCAACCGCCGCACTACATAGATTGAACCGACAGTATCGACGTGAACAGGCAGCACTGAGTGTTCGGGAACATGATTCTCGCGCAACATCAATTACTCGACATGATGTCGCAGTGCTAGTCGACTCAGTTGATATTGCAACTGTCGGAAGCGTGCGTTATGCGCGAAGTCTGAAGCCGCGCAAATTAACAGCTGTGCACTTTGTTATCGATGATCAACGTGCTGATGGCATCAAAGAGGCGTGGGCAAAAAATGCGGCGCTAAGTGATGTTCCACTTGAATTCATCGATTGCCCAGATCGTCGACTTCCCAATGCTGCGCTTGAATATGCAACCCGAGTAACCGCATCACCTGATGTAGAGCTCACACTTCTCTTGCCGCGTCGTTCATACTCCAAATTCCTTGGTCGACTCCTGCATGACCAGACCGCAGAAGATATTGCTCGCCCAATCTCAGAACTTGCTCGTGTAGTAGCGACCATCGTTCCATTCGATGTCGAGAGCATCATCTCCGGAAAATCTCATCTCGTCGCACCTGCTGTTAAAGCGGAGGTAAAACCGGTTAAGAAAACACCTGCGGCGCCTGTTCCGACACCAATCGGTGATACCGAAGAGATAAAGCATTATGAAGAGTTGATCATTCCAATCGGCAGCGCGGTCTGGCGTAAGCGTGCACATGTACGCGGAACCGTTGCATCAATTCGTACCGCGCCATCTGGTGGCGCACCACGCGTTGATATTGAGGTCTGGGATAAGAGTGGCGGGATTACGCTGCAATTCTTAGGTCGGCGCGAAGTTATCGGACTTGATGTCGGCTCAACAATCTGTGCCGAGGGCATGGTGGGCGAGACCGATGGCGTACTGACGATTCTCAATCCAAGTTACGAGATCGTTCTCTAACTCTCAGCCTAGTAAGTGGCGGTGGCGGTGGGATTTGAACCCACGGTGAAGTTTCCCCCACACACGCTTTCGAGGCGTGCTCTTTAGGCCGCTCAGACACGCCACCGAGGGTGACGATACCGCAGAGCGGAATTAACGAAAACTCTCGAAGAAATCAGTCAAGAGTTCGGCACACTCAGCGGCGAGTACACCTGAAATCACTTCAACAGTAAATGGCGCACGTGGATCTCGGAGTAAATCCCATACCGATCCGACCGCCCCGGCCTTCTCATCCCAAGCGCCAAAAACAACGCGAGAGATGCGTGATTGGGCAATAGCTCCGGCGCACATCCCACATGGCTCAAGCGTCACCACAATTGTGCAGTGATCTAACCGCCAGTTACCTAGATTTTCTGCCGCTTCTCGTATCGCCACAATCTCAGCATGGGCTGTGGGATCACGATCTGCTTCCCGTAAATTATGTCCAACTCCGATTACTTCACCGGATTCATTTAATACAACTGCGCCAACTGGTACATCACCAGACTTCTTTGCCTCTACTGCAATCGCAATCGCTTCACGCATTGCACCCTCGTAATCAATCGCCATCGCCATCCTCAATGAGTGATTCGGCGAGTTCGCCAAATCCAAGTCGTGCGGCGATAGCAAGAATCTGTTCATCCGGGTAGAGCTCGGGATCACCTGTGAGCGCTTCTAACTCCATGGAATTCATACCAAGGTCAGTGAGTAAATCAATATCGCCACCAGGTTGAGAGTCATCACTCTCTTCTGGGAATGGCAGATCCAGAATGTCGACGATATCTGCGACCAAGTCATATTCGAGCGCATATGTAATATCGCTCACCATAAGTTGCTGATGTTGACCGAGTGATCGCGCGATCACAAAGAACTCATCCTCAACTGCAATGAGTGCAATTGCGCCGCCATTTGTATTCTGTGCTTTAAGTCGCTCGATTACCTCACCGATATCGCTCGGATCAGCAAGTTCGGCAACGTTCCAACGACCATCTTCATGCCACGCAATAATCCCGATATCGGCTGAGTTCTCGTTGGTAGCCATGCCCCATAGTGACACCTAAACCGGCACGCGACAAGCCTGTAATGGTGAACTAAGGTAGGGGTTGTGAAAATTCACGTCGCGAACCATCCGCTCATCACTCACAAACTCACCGTGCTCCGTGATGAGAATACAAAATCACCAACCTTTCGCCAGTTGGTCGAGGAGATTGTCACTCTGCTCGCCTACGAAGCGACGCGTGATGTAAAAACGATTCCAGTAACTGTGAAGACTCCCGTTGCTAACGCTGAGGGCCTCGCGCTCGCAAAACCCCGCCCCGTCGTTGTTCCGATTCTGCGCGCCGGCCTTGGGATGTTGGAGGGAATGGTGAAGCTGATACCTACCGCCGAAGTTGGCTTCCTTGGAATGGTGCGCGACGAGAAGACCCTCCAAGCTTCAACATATGCCAATCGTCTGCCTGAAGATCTCCAAGGTCGCCAGTGCTACGTTCTAGATCCCATGCTCGCAACTGGCGGCACGCTAATCGCTGCGATGCAATATCTCTTTGATCGGGGCGCAACCGAAGTCACGGCAATCACAATTCTCTCAGCACCTGAGGGAATAAAGGCAGTTGAAGAAGCGTTCGAAGGCAAGGGCTACAACATCAACCTAGTTACCGGCTCACTCGATACTAAGTTAAACGAAAAGGGATATATCGTCCCAGGCCTGGGAGATGCCGGCGATCGCTTGTATGGAGTTGTGTAATGAGCGCTACTAGTCCGGGCTATGCCATCACCATCCGCGTTGATGGCCCCCCTGCATCACAGCCGGTCGCAGAGGTTACAAATGCGATTACCTCAGCGGGCGCAAGTATCACCGCACTCGATGTAGTTGAATCATCACTCGACAAGATTGTTATCGATGTTACCTGTGATGCCGTTGATTCCGACCATGCAGAACGCATTACCGCGAAGATCTCGGAGAATAAGAATTTAACGGTTCGCAAAGTCTCTGACCGCACCTTCCTACTCCATCTCGGTGGAAAGATTGAAGTAACACCGAAAGTGCCATTGAAGACTCGGGATGATCTATCGCGTGCCTATACCCCAGGTGTTGCTCGCATTAGTCAGGCAATTGCGGCAGATAAATCAGATGCGCGCCGACTTACAATTAAGCGAAATACCGTTGCAGTAGTAACTGATGGCAGCGCAGTATTAGGACTTGGAAATATCGGTCCAGAAGCGGCGCTGCCTGTCATGGAGGGAAAAGCGGCGCTCTTTAAGCGCTTTGCTGATGTCGATGCTTGGCCGGTCTGCCTTGATACCCAGGATGTCGATGAGATTGTCCGTACCGTGCAAATTATTGCGCCGGTCTACGGTGGCATCAACCTCGAAGATATCTCTGCGCCACGCTGCTTTGAGATTGAGGCGCGGTTACGTGAACTCCTAGATATTCCAGTCTTTCACGATGATCAACATGGCACCGCAATCGTCGTGTTGGCAGCACTTCGTAATGCCTTGAAGTGGGTCGGAAAAGAGTTATCAACCAGCAGAATTGTGATGAGTGGTGCAGGTGCTGCCGGTACCGCCGTCGCTAATCTCTTGCGCGTAGCTGGCGCAACAAACATTCTGGTTTATGACAAGGATGGAGCGGTTGATCCGGGCGCCCCGAAGACGTTGACAGATGCAATGGTCGGTGCCGATATCTTTATTGGTGTGAGTGCCGGAAATGTATTGAGTGAGGCGGCGGTCGCTTCCATGGCTAAGGGCTCAATCGTCTTCGCCCTTGCAAATCCTGACCCAGAGATTGATCCAAATATTGCCCGTAAATATGCCGCAGTTGTAGCAACAGGAAGAAGTGATCAGCCAAATCAGATTAACAACGTCCTAGCTTTTCCAGGCATCTTCCGCGGACTATTAGATGGGCGCATTACCAAGATTACCGATGCGATGTTGGTGGCGGCATCAGAGGCTATTTCGAACTGTGTATCGCCAGAGCAGCTCAATGCAAACTTTATTATTCCGAGCGTCTTTGATCCACGCGTTGTGACGTTAGTTGCTGAGGCCGTCCGTAAGTTCGGATAGCTCTAGCCAACGCTCTTCTAGCGCTTCAAGTTCGTTACTTACAATGGTGAGCTCGTGCATGAAGACCATCAACTGCTCATGATCGCTGCCAGCACTTGCTTGTACTGATTCAAGTTCCCGCTTCTTCTCTTGCAACTTCGCCATCTGGCGTTCCACTTTTTGTAATTCCTTCCTCGCTTCGCGCGACTGCACACTATTCGATTGTTTCGCTGCTGGCTTGGAGTTAATCTCTTGGCCCTCTTGTGCAAACCGAAGGGCGAGATACTCTTCAATTCCACCCGGAAGATCTCGGAGCGTCTTATCTCCGAGTAGACCTACAAAGCGATCGCAGACTCGCTCTAGGAAGTATCTATCGTGCGAGATGACCAGCAGCGATCCACCAAAGCTATCGAGCAGATCTTCTAGCGATGTCAGCGTCTCGACATCGAAGTCGTTCGTCGGTTCATCCAGGACTAATACATTGGGGCTATCCATCAGCAACCGTGTCAGTTGCAAGCGACGTCGTTCGCCACCAGAGAGATCGCCCACTGGAGTCCACTGTGCATCAGGTGAGAAACCTAATTTTTCACAGAGTTGTGAGGCAGAGAGCTCGGTGCCATCACCTAACTCCACTCGGGTAGCAACCTTCTCAACTGCCTCAAGGACGCGCCACGTTGGATCTAACTCCTCTAAATGCTGTGATAGATAAGCAGGCTTAACAGTGACGCCTGTGACCAGCTTTCCGCCAGCAACTGGAATCTCTTCCAATAGGGTACGAATAAGCGTTGTCTTTCCTGCGCCATTCACACCGACAATTCCAATGCGATCGCCTGGGCCAACATTCCAATAAATATCCTGGAGTAGCTTCTTACCGGCAATCTCAATATCTGCTTGATGCAACTCATAGACCGTCTTACCGAGTCGATTCTGTGCAAAGTTCAGAAGCTGTGTGGCATTACGGATTGGTGGTTCATTTTCAATCAGGGTATTTGCGGCATCAATCCGGAACTTTGGCTTTGAGGTTCTTGCTGGTGCACCTCGGCGTAACCAGGCGAGCTCTTTGCGGATCAACATATTCCGCTTCGTCGCCTCGACCTTCTCTTGGCGCGCACGCTCGGCCTTGGAGAGAACAAAGGCGGAGTAGCCCCCGTCATAGGCGAGCACCTCGCCATCGACAACCTCCCACGTCTGTTCCGCAACTTCATCGAGGAACCAACGATCATGGGTAATGACCAGAATCGCTAAATCGCGCCGCTCTTTCAGATATCCGGCGAGCCAGGCAACACCCTCAACATCGAGATGGTTCGTAGGCTCATCAAGAAAGATTAAGTTGAGATCGGAGATGAGTAACTTTGCCAAATTTACTCGGCGGCGCTCTCCACCCGAGAGTGAGTGAAACTTACGCGCAAAGAGTTCTTCATTAAATCCGCCGAAGAGCCCGAGAAGAATTTCACGGATTCTTCTATTTCCGGCCCACTCATGTTCATCAAGATCACCGAGAACAACTTCTCGAACCGTGGCGTTTGCAGGAGCTGTGTCATTCTGAGTTAACGTGCCAAATCGAAGTTCGCCTGAGTGTGCAACGCGACCTGAATCTAGTGGCTCTTCGCCAGCGAGAACTTTGAGAAGTGTGCTCTTGCCGCCACCATTTCGGCCGACAATTCCAATCCGTTCACCCTCATTAACTCCGAGGCTGACGCCGGCAAGGAGGGGGCGAATATCAAAAGCTTTATGGCCTGCTTCTAGGTTTATAAGATTGCGAGTCGCCACTTCCGAACTCTATTTCATTCAGGTTAGAGTAGGTAAATGGCTATCACCGATCGTTCCTACGCCCTCGAACTCGATGCTCAAGACCCGCTCGCGAAGTATCGCGAGGAGTTTGTTATCACTAACCCAGAACTCTGTTACCTAGATGGAAACTCACTTGGCCGGCTGCCACATCGCACCATCAAGGCAATCAATGATTACCTGGTCAATGAATGGGGACCAGAGATGGTCGAGGGTTGGAGCCACTGGATTGACGAGGCTCAACCGATTGGCGACCTGATTGGCCGCGCCACTCTCGGCGCTGGCCCTGGACAGGTCCTGGCCTGCGATTCAACATCAATCAACTTCTACCAACTTATCGGGGCAGCTCTCCGAGCAAACCCTGACCGTAAAACAATGATTATCGATGCGGCGAATTTTCCAACCGATAGATTTATCTTGCAGGGTCTGGCAGAGCAACACGGCTTGAAACTCATCACCATTGATAATGAGACTCCTGGTAGCGCTGATTGTGAGCGCATCACACCTGAGATTCTCGAGAAGTATCTCTCGGACGATGTCGCAGTTGTGACCCTAGAAGTCATCCAGTACCGCTCTGGTGCGCGCAATGAGATTAAAGCAATCACAGATCTCTGCCGTAAATACGGCGCTTATGTTGTCTGGGATGCCAGTCATGCGGTCGGCTCTATTGAGATGAATCTCGATGCAAGCGGAGTTGATCTTGCTGTTGGTTGCACATATAAATATGGAAATGCCGGACCAGGCGCTCCCGCCTGGCTCTATGTGAGTAAGCGAGTACAAGCTGAATTGCGCGTACCGATTCAAGGGTGGTTTGCCCAAGCAAATCAATTTGAGATGGGTGCAATCTTTGAGAAGAGCGCTGATATTCGTGGCTTCCAGATTGCAAGTCCGCCCATTATGGGCCTTCGGTGCGTGAAGAGCTCCTTTGAGATGATTGAGGAAGCGACCATCGAAAAGATTGCTGAGAAGTGTGCACTGGGAACTGAGATGATGATCGCCCTCTTTGATGAGTGGCTAGCACCGCTCGGCTTCACGCTCAATACTCCCCGCAATCCGAAGGAGCGCGGTGGCCATATCTCTCTCGTACATCCAGAGGCGAAGCGAATCTCGGTTGCGATGCGCGAACTTATTAATGTCGTTCCAGATTATCGGATGCCCAACTCCATTCGCGTTGCAATTAGTCCACTTGCCACCAGTTATGTAGAAGTCTGGGATGGTTTCCAACGTCTGCGCGACCTCGTGGCGACAAAGAGGTACGAGGAGATTCACGTGAATACTCTCCGTGTCTCATGAGTGAGTTCGAGTCAGCACTTACCTACACCTCATATCTGGCAGTTGATGAACTCCTTCAACTGCAGCGCCCATTAAGTACTGGCCCTGAACATGATGAGATGCTCTTCATTATTATCCATCAGACATATGAACTCTGGTTCAAACAGATCATTCATGAATTTACTGAAGCCCAACGTGCGTTAGAGAGCGGTGAGATCCATCGCGCCCTGGCAGTTCTTGGACGTATCCGTACCATCTTTAAGGTCTGCGTAAGTCAGATTGATATTTTAGAGACAATGACTCCACTGCAGTTCAACTCATTTAGAGAGTATCTCGCGGCATCTTCAGGATTCCAATCGGCACAATTCCGACAGGTAGAGGCGCTCCTTGGACGGCGTGATACGAAGATGTGGAGCCATCTAGCCCCAGCAGACCAAGAGAAGATTCAGGTTCATATCAATAATCGGTCGGTCTGGGATTGCGTCCTGAAACATATCGCGATCGCTGGTTATGCCGTTCCTGCTGAGTACATCGACCGTGACTTCTCGCAGCACTATCAACCTAGTGAAGAAGTACGGACCCTGCTCCTTGATATCCACCGCAAAGATGCGTTGATCTCTATCCTCTTTGAACGCCTCATGGATATCGATGAGGGGTTACAGGAATGGCGTTATCGCCACGTGAAGATGGTGGAACGCACTATTGGACATAAGAGTGGAACAGGTGGATCAAGCGGAGTGGATTATCTCGCCTCCACGTTATTCCGTCCCGTCTTTCCAGAGCTCTGGAAGATCCGCGATAGCTTTTAGTTGTAGGTGCTACCCAGCACAACGGTAAAGCTCTTCGTTGAACCATCAGCGAGTGTGGCAAGAATCTTGACGCTCTCACCAGGTGCATGGGAGCGGATCCGCACGATTGCCGTCTCTGCATCCGGAATGCGAACGCCATCGATAGTTGTAATCACCGCTCCGACTGGAATACCAGCCTTCTCCGCCGCCTCGCCAGCAACAAGTGAGAGCACCTTCGCGCCCTTACCGGTGTAGTTGTTATCAAAGGCGACGCCTAAGAATGGCCGGGCGGCTTGATGGTTTGGATTGGTAATAATCTCGGTATAGACGCGCTTCGCCTCATTGATTGGAATAGCAAAGCCAAGTCCAATATTTCCGGCCTGACCCGAACTTCCGGTAGCGGTAGAAGCAATCGCAGAGTTAACTCCAACGATATTTCCTGAAGCATCGGTCAGCGGTCCGCCTGAGTTTCCGGGATTAATTGCGGCATCGGTCTGAATCGCATCGACGTAAGAGTTCACGCCACCCGTCTGTTGGGTTGTGACGGGGCGATTGAGTGAGGAGACGATTCCTGTTGTAACGGTGCCAGCAAGCCCAAGAGGTGAACCAAAAGCGATGACCGGATCACCGATAGCTATCGCCGTTGAATCGCCGATAGCAATTGTCGGAAGATTCCCCTTATCCACCTTAATAACTGCCAAGTCGTAATTAACATCGCGACCGACGATAGTTGCGTCCAGTGAGTCGCCGTTATTGAGTTCCACGGAAACTGTTCCGCCACCATTCATCGCCGCATCGATCACATGGTTGTTGGTAAGAATGTAAGAGTAAGTAGATGTTGTCTGGATGATAGAGCCAGAGCCAGTATCACCACCGGAAGGAGTTGTTACTTCTACCGTTACAACAGCTGGTGAAACTTTTGCGACGATCGTTTTAATTGAGCCCTGACCGCTGGTGATATTGAGTGCGGTGCGAGTAGAGGCACAGGCGCCATTCTTACTCTGGTATAGAGCGCCAGTTCGATTATCGGAACAGACCACGGTCGAAGTGGAGGTGAGAGTCACAGCTGCTGTTGCGATCCCGCCGACGGTCATCGCTCCGGCAACAAAGCCTAGGGTGACCTTTGCAAAGGTGGTCGTCATCTTCATTCATTTAACCTTTCATCGGGGTATCTACTTCAGGTGCTTATTGAACGGTATCTGGCTTGGAAGCGGGCTAACGTCTCCTAAGAGTTTTCTGAGAGTTGCATCATCCAGACATCTCGCACAAAGAGCGGCGCCAGGGTGACGAGAAAGGCGATAGCGGCAAAAATTTTGAGCGCAGCGGGCACTCCAACCCATTCGCTCAACGGAGCGGCCAACATCAGCCCGAGCGGGCGAAAGAGAAGTGAGCCCATGCCATCAAAGGCGGAGACGCGAGAGAGTGAATCCTTCGGGACCATCTGCTGTAGCGCTGAGCCCCAGATGGCACCCCAGAGATCGAGTGAGACTCCCCAAAGAAAGGCGCAGAAAGATATCGCGGCAATAGAGAGTGGCCCAACGAGTGAGCCGATATAGAGAACAATCGAGAAGGTGCCAAACATCAGAAATCTCATCGGATATTTCGGGTGATATTTCATTGCAATCAAAGAGCCAACAAGAAATCCAACCGATTCCCACGAGAGCACAAAGGCCCATGATGATGCGCCATGAAATTTATCTTTCGCGATGAGTGGACCTAAAACATTCTCTGCTCCAGCCCAACACATGACGATAAATGAGAAGGCACCTACGATGACAACAATCCAACGAAATGAGAGGAAGACTTTCCAGCCATGAATTAAGTCGTCAAAGACTGATTGGATCTCACCGGTAGGGCGGGGAGTGAGGTGGCGAAAAGTTGCAATCATTACGCCATTGACAATAAAGGAGAGCGCATCAATAACTAGCGCAGTTGTACTTCCCAACGCGGCGATGATGACGCCACCAATTGCTGTGCCGCTAATAATTGCCAGATTCGAGGCGAATTGAACTACTGAATTTCCACGCTGCAACTCTTCTTCTTTAATAATAGATGGAATGACGCCGGTAAGTGCTGGCCAGAAGAGCGCCCAAGCGATACCAAAGATAATATTTACAACAATCATCAGTTGAAGAGGGACTCGCCCAGTGCTGAAGTAATAGGCCTGAAGGAGAAGCACTGCGCCACCAGTAATATCTGTCAGCGCGGCAACTCGGATGCGACCGTAACGATCTGCAATTACGCCACCAAGTGGACTCATGACCAAAAATGCAATCATGGATGAGCCAAGAACGATTCCTACCTGACTTGCACTTCCGCCTTTGAGATGGAGAATTCCAAAGGTGAGAGCGATAGTTCCCATTCCATTACCAAAATTAGAGATAAATCGGGCAGCAACATAGCGAGGGAAGTATCGGCGGGAGAACAGGGTGCGAAGTGAGGACATCGGGAGTTACTTAGTACCCTCAATATCCGAGATGATTTTATGAATATCTTTTGCAAGCTCTTTCAACTCGGCGAGCTCTTGATGCGCAATCGTCCGAGCCTCCTTGGCAAGTTCAAACTCACCCAGGCTCGCAGTATGTGTCTCGGTGATCTTCTGCTCAACATTTGCTGAGGATGCGTTCTGACCCACCATAATGATGGAGAGCAATACAAGTTGAAGAAAGGTCTGGGCGATCCAGGAGACGATCGTGATGGCGTTTCTACTGGCCAGCGCTTGTGGCAGGGAGATAAGGGCGATGGCAGCAAAGATATAGGCACACCACATAGTGGCCACGCCCGAGGTGATTTTCTTAGCTAGGCGCGTGTTGAATTCATTCACTCTGCTCATGTTATGAGTTTAATCGAGATGGGGCAGGGGCGGTATCATTTACCAAATGCGCGGTAGAACATCGAAGACTTTAGCAATCCTCTCCATAGCCACAGTATTTCTCTCTGCCGTTCTCTTTGCTGGAGTTCGTTTCACCGGCGGTGCCTTCCTACGTTCAAGTGCTCTCCAAGGCACAAAGAAGTCAGTACATGGCGATACCAATATTCTCCTCATCGGTCTTGATTCTCGGCGCGACAACAACGGGAATAACCTCCCTCGCAAACTTTTGGATTTGATGCACGTTGGATCGAGTAGTTCGATTGGTGGATATAACACCAACACTTTGATTCTCATTCATATACCTGCTGACGGAAAGAGCGCAGTTGCCGTCTCGATTCCGCGCGATGATTATGTCAATGTCCCAGGCCAGGGAATGAAGAAGATTAAAGAGGCCTACGGCTACGCGAAATATATGAAGGAGAGCGAGCTGTACAAGCAGGGTATCCGTGGCGCAACCCTTGAGGCACAGAGCCGCGAGGCGGGTCGTACCGCAACGATTGCGACCGTTACCTCTTTATTCAATGTGCCCATTGATCACTTCGCTGAAGTGAACTTAGTCGGGTTCTACGATCTTGCAACTGCTCTCGGTGGAATTCAAGTCTGTCTCAATCGCGCGGTAAATGATCGCCAATATTCTGGAGCAGTATTTCCTGCCGGACTACAGACAATCTCTGGCGTAGATGCGTTGAAATTCGTTCGCCAGCGTCATGGATTGCCAAATGGTGATCTCGACCGTACACATCGCCAGCAAGCATTCATTACTGGCGTTATTACTAAGTTTAGAAGTCAAGGAATCTTCGGAGATCTCGCCAAGTTAAATGCGTTGATGGGTGTTGCTAAGAAAGATGTCGTTATCGACGCAGGCTTTGATGTGCTCGGCTTCTTGCCACAAGCGAAGGCGCTCACCGGCGGAAAGATTAAATTCAATACTCTGCCGATCGAGGGATATGCGATGCGTAATCGCCAAAGTGTAAATATTGTTGACCTTCCTACGATTCAGAAGTTTGTGCATGATCTCTTCTATCCAGCGCCTGTTATTAAATCCACTGCTAAGGGAACGCCAAGTGCGACACCATCTGCAAAGCCAACTAAATTTAATTATGCCCACCTTGCTAACGGTAAGAGCGTTGACGGTGGCACCATTCCTTGCGTGAATTAAGAGATGCTTAACGGTCTACTTGCCCTCGTCGTCGGGGCGCTCACCGCTCTTCAATCTCGCTTGAATGGTCAACTCTCGAAAGATATTCATAACGGAATTGCTGCTGCCGTTATCTCCTTTCTCTCGGGCTGGCTCGTGCTCTGGTTTCTCTGCTTCGCCTTTAAAGAGGAGCGTGAGGGACTTAAAGCCCTTTATAAGGGCTACCGCACCCGCAAACTCGGTTGGTGGGAGCTAGTCGGTGGCATGGGCGGTGGTTTCTTTGTCGCAACCCAAAGTGGCGCGGTACCCATTATCGGTGTTGCCATCTTCACCATTGCAACTGTCGGTGGCCAGACTGTGGCCTCCCTCGTCGTAGATAAGTTGGGTATTAGCCCAAGCGGCAAGAAGCAGATCACTATTCCGCGCGTCTTCGCCGCAGTGATGACCCTCTTCGCCGTAACCATTGCGGTCTACCCAAAGTTAGCGAACGGGAATTTTAAAGCGCTCCCGGTTCTCTTTGCAGTCATCGTTGGTATCGTCGTTGCCTTTCAACAGGCGCTCAATGCACGAGTCAATGTAGTTACTCGACGACCACTAGCAACTGCCTTTCTCAACTTTCTCATGGGAACGATTGTTCTATTGATAGCGCTCTCGGTAAATCTTGCTAATGGTGGAAGCATCGGTCCAATGCCACATAACTTCTGGGTCTACACCGGTGGCACCATCGGACTTATCTTCATCGCCACTTCGGCACATGTCGTTAAGTCACTCGGTGTTCTCAATTTTGTCCTCTTTAGTGTGACCGGACAGCTAACCGGCGCGCTCCTGCTCGATTGGCTCGCCCCTGCCGCTCATACGACAGTGAGCGCAAATCTCATCTTCGGAACGGCGATAACTCTTGGCTCTATCGCAATCAGCCGGTTCTTCGACGGTTCTCGTCGCCTCGGTAAAGGGGCATAATTTAGCCATGCCAAAGATCTCCGCCGCTTCGATTGGTGAACACCGCGAACTTCGCCGTGGCCAATTGATTAGCGCTGCAATGGAGTTGGCGCTGACGCAAGGAGCGCAGGCAGTTACCGTCTCCGCTGTAGCGGCGAAGGCCGGGCTCGCCCGCACCTCAATCTATGAATACTTTGCTAGCTCTGCTGATCTCGTTGCCGATCTCGTCATTGAAGAACTTGGTACTTATGCCCACCGGTTAAGCGATGCCATCAAGGATGTTGATGATCCCTACGAGAAGATTGAAAGATGGATTGCAGAAGGTCTTCGTTATGTTGCAGATGGCCGGCATATGTTGGTGAAGTCGCTCAACACTATCTCCACGCCAGAAGATCGTAAGGAAGAGATTTCTCAGGGCCACCGACGCCTCATGGCGCCACTTCGTCAGGCGTTGAGTGAGACCGGTATTAAAGATTTATCCTCAGCAAGTGCGATGTTGCAGGCTGTGACTGATGCTGCAAGTATTCGAATTGATGCTGGAAATGAAGCAGAGCTCGAAATCCAGGCAGCAGTACGTTTTGCAACCGCTGGACTCCGAGCTCTCGCTTAATCTCTTAGTACTTTATTTACTGATTTTAATAACTACCTTCGTATTCAACGCTGGGTAATTGCTACTTCCCATAGCGGTCGCAGTCAGAACACATGAACCTGCCTTGAGTCCAACGATTGCCGATGCCTTTAATCCGCAGATCTTTGGAGTTGTGTTCTTATAAGTAACCTTCTCGCCGAAATTTGTCTCGGTTACTAGCCCTAAGAATTTCTTTACCTTTGCTACCGACTTATTTCCAGTGAGGCTCTGGGCGCCAGCCACTACTTGGAATGGGAAGTGTGACTCTGAAGCTGAGGTAGTTGCAGTTGCGGCGGAGACCACTGCGATATCGCACTGCCCGTCACCCTTGAGGGCAGTTACTTCACCTGTAGCTGTTACTGGGCAGAGCGTTGGTGTGTACGACTTATACGAGATAACTGCACCTGCTGGTGAAGTCGCGGCGAATGTGAGTACCTCACGATAATGAATTGTTCCTAAGCCATTTGCAGAAGTCGCCATACCGTTGATTGTTACAGCAGCAACATCCTTAGGAAGGGCGGCGGCGGTAGGTGTTGGGCTGGCAGATGGTGCTGGTGTTGCACCGGCTGCAAAAGTAAATGGCACGAACTGTTGTGCAGCAGAAGTTGTGCCGTGTGCACCTTCGACCCAGATGCCACATTGCTGATGAGCGCAATCGGCTCCCCACTTATTTCCATTATCAATTTTGAGAGAGAGGATCGAGGTAGGAGCAAATGAGGCACCAGCTTGGGTAGAGACCCAGATTGCGCCACTCTGGTTCTCAGTCGTTGGCTTTGCGCCAGCTGCTGGCTGAACTGCTTGGAAGATGTAGACACCCTCCGCCGGAGCTGCTGGAAAATGAGCAATGACAAAGTATGCGGTATCGCCAGCCTTATATGTAGGTGTCCCCGAAATAGGAGCACCAGTGGATTCGGTGAACATCAACGGTGAGTCCACCGCATGAACTGGCGCGACGCCAACGAAGGCAGTTGCTGCAACGGTTAGTGCTAGGAGTCTCTTCATTTACTCTCTCATCTCTTAGTTTGCGTTATTTAAAGGTAATCGGAATATATAAATCGAAGGAGCGATCCTCACCGCGCGTGTGGTCGGCACGGGTATAGATTGCACACTTCACCCGCTTGCAATCAATCGTTCCAATTTTTGATGCCACTTTTACGGCGACCTTAAATCTTCCACCAGGAAGAAATGGCTTTGCCAGACCGGCTCCATAAGGTGGCGGGTTTGAGCTAATCCACTGTGACGCACCTGCTGCGCCAGATTTATCCGCACCGCCT
The DNA here is from genome assembly GCA_903854185.1 of uncultured Actinomycetes bacterium. Taxonomy (GTDB): domain Bacteria; phylum Actinomycetota; class Actinomycetes; order Nanopelagicales; family Nanopelagicaceae; genus PALSA-747. The sequence continues at coordinate 34,393 of CAINVP010000022.1, read as the reverse complement.
CCGCATGGTGTTGGCAACTGACCTTTCGGCACAACTTTGCAGAAGGCTACGTAGATGCCAATCGTCTCGTCGTAATGCCGACCGGTAACGATAATCGTTGAGCCGCTCTTAATGGCTTTCGATTGCGAGACGGTGAGGGATTCACCTTGAGAACCAGTGACGGCAAGGACAGGGGTTGCTACAAGTGAGATGGCGAGTGCAACTGCGCCAATAACCTTCACCCTGGTAAACATGGGCTAAATCTAAGCGAGAGTATTCACCACTTTCACCGACAGTTACTTCTCATCAGTCGGGAACGGCGGTGTTGTGGGAGTGAGAGAATTCGCGAGTGAGAAAGTTGAGCGTATTCGTGTTGATCTCAATGCTTTTTCTCACTGGTTGCCAGACACAGAAGAGCACAGTGTTAGATATCTCTGAGGCAACAATCACACTGCCAATCATTTCAAGTGGTGAGGTTCCAACCTACTCTCGCATCGTCGCCCTTGCCAATGGCAGCGCTGAGGTAGTCGCAGCACTTGGATACGCGAAGAACCTAGTCGGACGCGATGTCGCATCGACCCTTCCCGCTCTTGTTTCAATTCCCATTGATAACCCAGGCCACTCGATCTCACCAGAATTAGTATTGAGTCAACGACCTGATCTCATCATTATCGATGCAAATTCCTCGCCTGCAACTGCAATCGCCACTCTTGAGAAATCGGGAGTGCGCATCGCCACTATTAAAGACTCCTTTGATGTCGCTGGCGTTCTCACAAAAGAGCGAGCAATCGGTGCACTCCTTGGTCTGCCTCGGGCAACAGCCGCTCTAGAACGGCTCATCACCACAATAAGTTATCCAAAACGAGATATTAAAGTTCTCTTTCTCTACCTACGTGGAACTGCCTCCATCTATCTGATTGGCGGCAAGGGCAGCGGTGCTGATTCGCTACTGAGAACCATGGGGCTGCGCGATATTGGGTCGGAGAATCTATCTCGACCATTTAGCGCGATGACTGCGGAAGAGTTAGTGAAATTAAATCCCGATGTCATCCTGCTTATGAGTAAAGGCCTCCAATCCGTTGGCGGTCTGAGTGGCTTCGCATCACTTCCTGGTATCGCTCAGACGCGCGCTGGCAAAGAGAGCAGAGTTGTAACTGTTGATGACTCACTCTTGCTCGCCTTCGGGCCACGCACACCAGGGCTCATCGAAGCGCTGCGTAAGAACATTGTGAAGGTGGCAGCATGAAGCGCGCTGGCATCTATCTTGGAAGCTCACTCCTTCTTGTGGTTCTCTTCTACCTCTCGCTCACAACAGGAATTATTCATATTCACTCATCGCTCTGGTCGTTGTTATCAGATCATAACTCTGTGGATGGAATGACGGTCTGGCAGATTCGCCTTCCCCGTGCGCTCGGTGCAGTCATCATTGGTGCAGCGTTAGGAATCGCCGGCGCGCTCGCACAGGCAATCTTTCGTAACCCGCTGGCCGAACCGACTCTGATTGGTCTCTCCAGTGGCGCCACACTCGGAAGTATCGCTGTCATCTCCACTGGCGCAGCAACCTACGGAACTCGAACAAATGTAATGGCGGCGATTGGAATCGCACTCTGTGCTGCGCTACTCGTTCAATGGCTCTCACCTAACCGAGGCTTCGGCTTTCTGCTCACTGGAATCGCAATTTCATCGATATTTACCGCGCTCGCAGGTGTTCTGATCTCTATCTCGCCGAAGCCCGGCGTTCAATCACTTGCCTTCTGGAATTTTGGCTCACTTACCTTGTTGAATGGCCACACCCTCTCGCTCGTCGCACCATTTGTCGAAGTTGGCATCATCACCGCCTTCTTCGTCTCTCGCCGCCTAGATGCTTACAGTCTGGGTGAGAGTTCTGCGATGTATCTCGGCGTTAATCCCAAGCGAGTACGCCTCTTTGCAATCATCGCGATGGCCTTTCTCGTCGGAGCCTCGGTCAGCGCAGTCGGCTCGATTGCCTTCCTTGGACTACTCGTTCCACATATCGTGCGGCTATTAGTTGGACCGGCTCATCGCCAGCTCTTCTCGTTGAGTGCGCTCATCGGTGCAACACTTCTGCTCTTTGCTGACTTTCTTGCCCGCACACTCTTCCAACCGCACGAGATTCCCCTCGGTCTAGTGACATCGCTACTTGGAGCTCCGATACTTATTATTTTAATCCGCACCAGCAGAGCACAGTGGGTGGGCAATGATTAAGGTAGAAAATCTCTCCTTCTCCTATCAAGGCACACCGGTTATTGATCGCCTCTCTCTTGAGATTCAATCACCTGGGATGACCTTACTTACCGGCGCGAACGGCCGTGGCAAGACAACGCTCTTAAAGTTATTGGCTGGCGTTCTCCAACCGACGAGTGGCGCTATTGCCTATTCAGATCAGAAGCGACCTCATGAGCTCCGTTCAGTTGCGCCACAGAAGCGATCCTTTGATTTAGCATTTACAGTCGAAGAGATACTCGCGATCGTGAAAATCAGATCACATCTGCGCGCTGAAATTATTGAACGGCTGGAGTTAACACCGCTGTTAGCGTCAAAGGTCACTGAACTATCACTAGGTCAACAGCAGCGAGTAAGTGTTGCACTTGCGCTGATACAAGAGAGTGATTTCTATCTGCTCGATGAGCCATTTAGTGCGCAAGATTCACACTTTGAATCGGCGCTGCTCTCACTTCTGCGTGATATTGCAAAGCGAAAAGGAGTGCTTGTTATCAGCCATCACGCTGAGAACATGCACTCCTTATTCGATTACTCGATAACTCTTTAACGCTTCTTAGTACGTGGCTTACTTCCAGCTACCTTCTTCTTAGAAGCAGGCTTACTTGGAGCGCTCTTCTTTGCAGTCTTCTTCGCTGCTGCCTTTGCTCTAAAACCATCCGATGGCTTCTCTACCATTGGATCAAACTTATTTGATCTAAATGGCTTAGCTGCCGCCTTCTTCTTGCTTGGTCCATCAAACTTTGACTTGTCGAACTTAGTTTTATCGAACTTTGTGGGACGTTCACCTCTTACTGGACGCTCTTCACGAGCAGCACGTGCTGGACGCTCACTCTTTGAAAAGCTGGAGCGCTCATCGCGTGCCGGACGCTCAGTGCGAGCACCACGGACTGGGCGATCGCTCTTAGAAAAGCTTGGACGCTCGCTGCGCTCTTCGCGGACTGGGCGTCCACCTCGAGCAGGAGCGGAGTTACGGTCGCGGGTAGGCGCTGCCTCACGCTTAGGGAAATCCGGACGCTCGCTACGCGAAGCCGGCTTCTTAATCCACTCTTCCCGTGCGGGACGTGATGGGCGCTCTGGGCGATCTGCACGATCAGGGCGATCACTCTTTACATATGCGGGGCGTTCGGAACGTGCTGGGCGCTCACTGCGCTCTTCGCGATCGCCACGGTAAGGGCGTGATGGACGATCACCACCGGAACGACCCGGACGACGACCTCTATCTCCGCCGCGATCTCCACCGCGTGAACGAGATGCTGGTTCTGCCTCAGCTTGGATTGGAATACCGGATGGCTCTTGTGCGCCAGTGATGCGGTTCAGCTCTTCATCATTTGGACGGATGTAGGCCTCTTTTAGTTTGATTGCAGCACGCGATACAAGACCGTGGATGCCCTTCTTCTGCTTTGAGGTAGAGAGAGTGACAACAGTTCCTCGCGCACCTGCACGTGCAGTACGACCAGCTCGGTGCAAGTAATCCTTATGATCTTGTGGTGCATCAACATGCACAACAAGTGAGACGCCATCAACGTGGATTCCACGTGCGGCAACGTCGGTTGCGACGAGTGCATTAGTGCGTCCGTCTTTGAAGGCAGCAAGAACGCGTGTGCGTTGTGCTTGTGACTTTCCGCCGTGAAGTACGCCGACTGGAACACCAGCATGCAACATCTTCTCTGCAAGCTTATCTGCACCATGCTTTGTCTTTACGAAGAAGATTGTTCTGCCTTCACGCGCAGCAATCTGGGTTGCAATAACATCTTTATGAGCTTGATCCATGATGAGTACATGGTGCTCCATGTTTCCTTCGGTTGACTTCTCATTTTCAAGTGAGTGAGTTACTGGATTCTTCAAGAAGCGCTTTACTAGTGAGTCAACATCGCGATCAAGTGTTGCTGAGAAGAGTAGACGTTGGCCATTTGGCTTGGTCTGCTCAAGAATCTCTTTCACTGAAGGCAGGAAGCCCATATCGGCCATCTGATCTGCCTCATCGAGAACTGTGATTTCAACATCTTCAAGTTCAATGTGGCGCTTATCGAGGAGATCCATCAGGCGACCTGGGGTTGCAACAACGATCGGAACGCCGCGCTTCAACGCTTGAATCTGGCGGGCATATGGCATTCCACCGGCGATAACTTGTGAGTTCAATTGAACGGTGCGTGCAAGTGGTGCAACTACTTCGCTGATCTGAACTGCAAGCTCACGAGTTGGCGCGAGGATGAGTCCAAGTGGGCGATGTGGATGTGCTTGACGGCCAGCAAGGCGGGTCATCATTGCTAGTCCGAATGCGAGGGTCTTACCTGAACCGGTCTGACCGCGACCAAGTACATCGCGACCACCGATTGCTTCAGGCAGTGTTGCCTTCTGGATAGGAAATGGAGCGGTCTTACCTTCAGATGCGAGTGCATCAATGAGGGCAGGGTGAACGCCTAGGCTCTTAAATGACATAGTTCTACCAATCGAGACATCAAGCGCGTCTCGAAGTTGATTATAAAAATCACTACTGGCCACAGTGGGCTAGCGAAGACTCGCGTGAGAAGAGTATTTATTCAAAGCACTCTTCTAAATGGGGATGTTGCGGTTGCAACTGCTTAAGTGTAACTCACCTTTCTTCGGCGATTTACCAGCTTTAACGCGGAGAGGTGAAGGCGAGACCTAGTGCAAGAGCAATAATTCCGATCGCACTGATAGCTGTCAGGGTTCTACGCACAACTGGGCGAGCTAAGAAGAGTGAAGATTTATCTACCGCCATGATTAGCGTGCTGTACCACGACGTAGATACCGAGGCCTGAACAGATGCCAGTAGGAGGATTCCCCAGCCAAGTGAGAAGCCCTTCGGCACAAATTGTGGAATGAAGGCCACAGCAAAGACTGCAGCTTTAACATTCGTTAAATTTGTAATGAGGCCTAACCTAAAAGCCGGAAAGAAATCCCGCTTAGCCCCACTTGTGACATCAAACTTTCCAAATTCCTTTCGCAATTGCCAGAGCGTCTGTAAGGCAAGTGCGGATAAGAAGATAACTCCGGCCCACTTCAGAAGGTTAAAGGCGAAGGGAGATTGAGCAAAGACTGCTGATAATCCAACAGCTGAGAGTGTTCCCCAGATAATCAGACCAACTGAATTTCCCATTACTGAGTAGAACGCGGCGCTTCGCCCCCCAACCAATGATTGGCGAAGTACCATCGCAACACCTTGTCCGGGAACCATCGCCAAGATGAGTGCAGTGAGTGCAAAGGCAGGAATTGTGGCGAGCACTTACCGAACCGCTTTCCTTCGTTCGGATGCATAGCGCTTTGCAAGTTCATCATCGAATGGCTCCAAGGCCTTACCGACAGCACGTGCCAAAAGTAGATCCGCAAACTCTGGATTTCTGGCAAGGATAGGTCCATGTAGATATGTGCCAAAGATATTTCCTACAACTGCTCCATCTACGCCGCTCTCACCATTTCCAAAACCGGTGATTACCTCACCGAATGGCGAGATATCTCTGCCGAGAATTGTCTTTCCACCATGATTTTCAAAGCCAGTGATATCACTCTCGCACCACGGCGAGTGAATCTTGATATCGCCAACATAACGTCGATCACCTGGAAGAGTCTCCATATCAAGTAGGCCGATGCCATCAACCCGATTGCCTTGTGCGTAATAACTCGTGCCAATAATTTGAAAGCCGGCACAGATTGCTAGAAGCACTGCGCCATTTTCAATAGTTGCAGCGAAGAGGCTTCGATTAAGGGCATCGGTGCTGAGAACTTGTGCTGCATCCTCTGCGCCACCTAATAGATAGATGTCACCTGTCGTAGGGAGCGCATCTCGATAAGAAATATCAACGACATCGGCGCTAATACCTCGAGCTTGAGCACGAAACGCAAGTACATCGGAATTTCCACGATCGCCATAAGTGCCTAAAAGTTCATTGTGCACTCGCACGATAGAGAGTTCACTCTTTGGCATCACATCACCAACCCGTGGAAGGCGGTATAGGCTGCCAAAACTTCAATCTCGCCCTCAGCGAAGTAAGCGATGGCCTCATCAAAGGTAGTGACTAACACTGCTTTTACGCCCTCCACATGGAGACGGTAAGCAAGATCAATTCCGCGTTCGCCAGTAACTACAACTTCTTTACCAGCAAGAGCTGCAAAGGAGATATCCCAAATCCACGAAGTATCAATGCCATCTACCTCGCGAGCGTTCAAAATAAGTGTTATCCGATTGCTCCGAAGACCTGCAAGTGCCTCACTCCATGAGGCAGGGTTCTTTGTTAAGCGGAATGAGGCATTAACTGCGCCAAATTTTTTGCTCACTCGGCGCTCCATAAGATGCAAATCGGTACTTGGCACATCATCGATACCAAATTTCTTCGCCACAACGCGTGCTAATTCTGAATTTCGATATGAGGCGTTTCCAGCAGAAAGAGTGATATCTGCGCCAGAATTAGTTAGACCACAATCTGATGAATAATTACCGGCGCTCCATTCCATATATCTGCCACATTGCGGACAGACTGCGCCATCTTGGTGAGCTCGGCCGCCAAACGAGATAGTGGTGAGCTTATGAGCACCCTGCAGCACATAATTGATGAACGGGTCATCAATATCTCCAATGAACTCAGTAGTCGGCGCACTCTCCACCATACTCCGCCAACGATCGGCGACCCGCTTTACTTCATGCATGCGATGAAGTTGATCACGAGTCAGGTTGAGCAAGAGGACATACTCAGGATTCGTCGCCGCTACGACTTCCGGCAGATGTAGTTCATCAACCTCCAGCACAGCGAGCGCACTGCGCTTCATCATCGCCGTTGCAGACCCTCGAGTGAGGTTCGAACCAGATGGCGAGGTCGCAATCCGTCCAAGTGGGCGTAAGAGGGTGGCAATCTCTCGGGTAGTGGATGTCTTTCCATTAGTTCCGGAGACCAAGATGATGCGCCGATTCTTACTTAACTGCTTCAAAGCGTCAGGAGCGATGAGCAGGAGAAGCCGGCCCGGAAGGGTTTCACCAGGGCGCCGAAGAAGTGTGCGGGAGATAATTCCAGCTGTACTCGCCACTATGAGGGCGAATCGCAGGCGGATAGAACTCATAAGGTGAAGCGTAGCGAGCCTTTACAGTAATAAAATGCGTTGTGATTGCATTTGAGACCGGCCTACTAGGTGTTGGACATGGCGGCATAGGCCGGGAGGCAATAAGTCTCTTCGCTGCACTCAAGCAATCCGATGAGGTCATCGCCCTCACCTGGCGCGATGGCCATTCTCAGCTAGAACCAGCGGTGAAACAGCGGATATCTCGAAAGCTTGCAATGGCCTTCACCTATGTGACTGGAAGATCGTGGCGACTGCGCACGCCGAGCGGATCGGTGCTCCTGCTCCCACAGGTTCTGCCGTTCACTGGTCGTGGCACCATTGTTGTTCGACTTCATGATCTCTTTCCACTGACCAATCCAGAGTGGTTTACAGATCGGTCAGTAAAACTCTTCGCTCACTCGTTACGAAACCTGGTTCGTAACGGCGCCTACTTTCTCTGTGATTCAGAGACGAGCGAGTCTGAACTCCTTCGCCTCTACCCGGCAGCGAGATCTCTCGGGGTTGTTCACTGTTATATCCCGCCGTTGAAGAGTGCGCTCGAATGTGGGACCTGCCACGGCTGCACCTTTGACTTCTCAAGTAAGTTCTTTCTCTCTGTCGGAACAGTGGAACCACGGAAGAATTATCCATTCCTCATCTCACTCGTTCGAAAATACCCGCAGTTTCGGATTGCGGTCGTTGGCCGCCCTGGCTGGAAGAGTGAGGAGACGCTCCACAATCTTCGCACTACTCCTGGCATCTCCTACTTGGAATATATCTGCGATGGTGCGTTGAAGAAGTTGTACTCATCGGCACATGCATTCTTATCGCCCTCACTCTCTGAAGGATTTAATATCCCTGCATGTGAGGCAGAGCAGTTTGGTCTCCCCGTTTTACTGAGTGATATTGCTGTGCACCGTGAGCTTCACCCAGAGGAAGAGCTATTGCCACTAGGTGATATAGATATCTGGAAGAGCGCCATGACCATTAATTTTGTCAAGCGCGAACCGAAAGTCTTTCCTACTTTTGAAGAATATGCAGCGGAGATTGTAAAGTCAGTGAAGAGCGGGAGCATCAGGTAATTCAATACCTGCAGCCTTAGCCTCAACACGAAGATCGTTTGCCACCATCAATTTCACAAGTTCAGGGAATTTAGTCTTTGCTTCCCAACCAAGAATCGTCTTCGCTTTGGTGGAATCGCCGACTAAGAGATCAACTTCGCTCGGACGCATAAAGCGCTCATCTTGCTTCACATATTCCAGCTCGCGACCTGCCAGTCCGGCATGTGCAAATGCGAGTTCAAGAAATTCTCGAACAGAGTGCGTCTCACCTGTTGCAATGACGAAATCTTCTGCTCTCTCCTGTTGCAACATCAACCACATTGCTTCAACGTAATCCCCGGCATAACCCCAGTCACGCTGTGGTGTGAGATCGCCTAATAACAACTGCTTATCGAGACCGAGGCGGATGCGAGCGGCTGCGCGAGTGATTTTTCGAGTAACAAATTCATGTCCACGTCGCTCACCTTCGTGATTGAAGAGAATTCCACAAGCTACGAACATGTCGTATGCCTCGCGATAATTTACAGATGCGTAATGTGCAAAGGTCTTGGCAACGCCATATGGCGAGCGCGGGTGAAAGGGCGTCTCTTCCGTCTGTGGCGTCTGGCGCACGCGACCAAACATCTCAGAACTTGATGCCTGGTAAATCTTGGTCGTCTCCGAGACTCCGGTAAGTCGCGCCGCTTCAAGGAGACGTAGGGCGCCGAGGCCAGTGATGTTTGCTGTTAACTCTGGTTGTTGAAATGAGAGGCCAACAAATGAGATTGCAGCAAGGTTGTAAATCTCATCCGGCTTAGTCTGATGAAGAATCGATGCGAGGCTACTGGAATCAGCGAGATCGCCGCGAAGGAGCTGAACATCAGGAAACTCTGCAAGGACATGGTCTGACTGGTCATTACGTTGTCCATTGACCATTCCATAGACGGTGTAATTCTTCTCGAGGAGTAACTTGGCGAGATGCATTCCATCTTGGCCAGAGATACCGGTGATCAGCGCTGACTTCTCAGAACTCATTGCCATTCTCCTCTCACTTTCACTGGAGCCTCAGGCCGGGATTGAACCGGCGACCTGCCCATTACGAGTGGGCTGCTCTACCACTGAGCCACTGAGGCGAGATGGTCGTGTTGCATCATTAACTGATGTTAACAAGACCGCCATTAACAACGAATGAGACGGCAACGATTCCGCTCTCGCCATCATTTGTTGCTGGATCTACATACTCAGTTTCAACTCCGGTAAGTGCTGAATCAATCTCTTCCTTAAACCAGGAGTGACCGAGCTCATCATTTGTCGAAATCTCAATCTTCTCAATCTTTGCTGCTGCTTTTCCATCTTGCGACGGATGTGATGGTGTGAGCCATTGAATAAAGAATGGTAAATCTGGCGAATCAGTAATCTCTTTTACGCCGATCTGCTTCCACTCTAGCTCGGTTCCATCTGGACGCTTGCGATGTCCATCGACCGCTGGGCGATCAAACTTTGTTGCAATAGGAGTGATGTCATCAGTTGCGAAGACCCAAGTCAGCCAGCCGCCGCCCTCGTTAGCCTTCTTTGTTACTGCTTTGCCCCATGGAGTTGATTCCGCCGCTGGGTGATCGAGTGGGCAGACAACTTCGATGTATTGGCCGTTAAGAAGTGGCGCTGTGAAGTTACGAGTGCCGAAACGTGGGTGGATTCCACCATCTTGAAACGCTGTGCCAATCTGCGATCCGATTCTCTGAACTACATCAGAGATCTGATCGTGGCTAGCGACATAGGAGACGTGATCTAAACGCATGGGGGAATAATGCCCTATGCCGAGCACTTCTTTTTACCACTTCCGCCCTTGGGCAGCGCGCCCGTAAGGAGATATGCGTCAACGGTCGAGTCGATACACGCATTCCCACGGTTATGCCCGGTATGCCCATCGCCGTCATAGGTCAATAGGGTGGATCGGGAGAAGTCGGCGTGCAGGCTCTCTGCCCATCTGTAGGGGGTAGCTGGGTCACGGGTAACACCGATAATCAGAACTGGCGGGGAGCTAGCCAGAGCTGAGTAGTTGGAAAGTACCTGGGGTTTCGCTCTCCAATATTCACAGACGAGTGAACTGAAGGCCAGATATGGACCAAAGGTCGGAGCTACCTTTGCGAAATTAGCACGGTCGGCATACATCGTCTCAGCGCTTCTATTATCTACAAAATCTAGGCAGGAGATTATCTCCGCGATATCGTTCTGATTGTTGGTATATCTTCCGTTGCTATCTCGCTGGTAATAATTATCAGAGAGCGCCAAGAGCGGTGAAGGATTATTCCGTTTAATTACCTCATTAAGGGCGGTGGCGAGATCTGGCCAACCGGTGCTGTTGTCATAAAGCGCACTCGCAATTCCAGTGATGGCAAAACTTTCAGTTAAGAATCGACCTTTGCCGGCAGCCATTGGTCGCTTCCGTAGCTTTGCTAGGAAATTATCGATGGTCTGCTTTGTAAAATCCCGATTCGCTTTGAGATAGGCATCTAGCGCAATCTCAAAACCCTTAGCTTGATAGAGCGCCTGATTACGAACTGACTCTTGCGGATCCATCGCGCCATCGAGGACCATCCGGCCAACACTCTTCGGATAGAGCGCAGCATAAATTGTTCCTAGGTAGGTTCCGTAACTCTTTCCCAAGAAGTAGAGCGACTTTTCGCCGAGAATAATTCGGAGCAACTCCATATCTTTTGCTGATTCCAATGTGGAGTAATGACCAAGGCGTGAACCTGCCGCTTTGGCACACGAAGCGGCGAAGGATTTAGCGGAAGCGATAACTGCTGCGAGTTGGGAAGTAGAATTTACAGTTCCATCGCCGCCGAGCATTGCATCTTCTTCTCTATCTGTGAGGCAGCGGATGGGCTCAGATTGGCCAACTCCACGCTCATCAAAGCCCAAAATATCGAACTTCTCATAGATGGCTTTAGAGACAATCGAGGTCGCTGCCGCCGCATACTCCATCGCTGATGCGCCTGGGCCGCCCGGATTCACAATGAGGGTACCGATGCGCAGTGTGTTTGAAGTGGGACGGCGAATCACCCGAAGCGTGAAGTGATCTGCTGTGATGTGAGAGTAGTCAACCGGAACGCGGAAAGTTCCACATTGAAATCCATCAGAACAGTTATTCCATGAGATTTTTTGATTCCGATAGCTCATAAGCGTTGTTGCTGCATGTGATTTTGCCGAAACAAGGAAGAAGAGCAGGAAAGAGAAGATAATTCCCACTGCTACTCTCTTTACGAAACGAGGGTTCATCATGGCGCGAGTGAGACCATCATTGCCTCAAGGGTAAGCAGAGGCGCCGAGTTATATCCCAGGTTCGTGCGCGCCTTAAGAATTGCCTCTAACCGCTTTAACGTTGATTCGGCAGTCGTGTGCTCTGCATATTTATTAATCCAATCAACCATATCGATATTAATAATCTCATCGACGGATCCGCTTTGAACAAGGAGTACATCTCGATAGAAGGTAGCGATATCAAGGAGGGCGCGATCTAAGTAGTCGCGGACCATGCGAGTCTGTCTCGACTTCTGTTCCTTCTCCAACTCTTTGACGGCCTTACTGCCACCTGCAGTTAACTTGCTACCCTGTTGACCCCACGCCTCTTTTAGCGCCTTTAGCTCTCTCTCGTTCTTCTCTTCAGCATCAACTGTCGCCTGCTCCTTTGCCGCATCAACAAGTTTTCCGGCGGCGTTAAAGGCGCTCGCGATATCCGAGATTGTGACTGCTAACTTCACAGCATCGTTTCGAAGATTGCGGGCGGTTTCACTGTTCACCAGGTATCGAGCCCGACCAATATGTCCTTGAGACGCGCGAGCGGCGAACTCCGCTTGATTCGATGAGGCGCCTTCACGTTGAAGGAGTGCGCTTACTGCTGAGACTGATGGGGTACGAAGCAGGAGATTGCGGGTACGCGATCTGATTGTTGGCAGTACATCGCTCAATGTAGGTGCACAGAGGAGCCAGATGGTGCGGCCAGAGGGCTCTTCAATCGCTTTAAGAAGGGCATTTGCCGCTGATTCCGTGAGGCGATCGGCATCTTCCATGATGATAATTCGGAATTTAGCAACGGATGCTGACCATGATGCTCGTGTAAGCAACTCTCGGACTTCATCAATCTTGATGGAGAGGCCTTCGGTGCGGAGTAATTCAACATCCGCATGCGAGCCATTCTGCGCGGTTCTACAATCGACGCATTCGCCACAACCACCCTGCTCACATACAAGTGCGGCAGCGAAGGCGAGTGCGGCATTGCTTCGACCTGATCCAGGAGGCCCAGTGAAGAGCCAGGCATGCGTCATATCTTGTGATTCATCTTCATCGTTACGCGCAGCGGCTACAGCTGCACGGAGAGTTGCAACTGTCTCATCTTGATCAATGAGAGAGTCGAAGATACTCATGGCTAATTCTTCTTATTAATTTTAAGTAACGGAAGGTGGTTTACCCGCTCTTTAATCTGGGCGTGAATCGCATCAACGCTCTGCGTTGCATCAATAACGGCATAGCGTTCTGGATCAATATTCGCCAGATTTAGAAATTCCCGACGGACTCTTTCATGAAATGCTAACGGCTCTGATTCCAAACGATCCTGTGATTCGAGGCGACCAAGGCCAATCTCAGCAGGAATATCCATAATAAAGGTGAGTGTCGGGGTAAGGCTCTCTGTTGCCCAGCGGGAGATACGTGCGACCTCCGATGGCTGGAGCACTCGGCCAGCTCCTTGATATGCAATGGATGAGTCGAGGTAGCGATCAGTAATAACAATTTCACCACGATCTAGCGCTGGACGAATAACAGCGAAGACATGATGTGCACGATCTGCGGCATACATCAACGCTTCTGCACGAGGGCTAATAACACCGGTCTCATTCGCGAGCAGAATCTGTCGAAGTTGAACTCCAATCGGGCTACCACCTGGTTCGCGAGTGAGTACAACGGTCTCACCGATTGATTCCAAATATTCACCGAGCAACTTTGTCTGGGTTGATTTTCCAGAACCCTCGCCACCTTCGAAGGAGATAAAGATTCCGGCATGTGTTGCCCCAGTGATACCACCGAGTTCACCACGGAAGGCGTTACGAATATCTGACCAGAGTGAGATTGATGGGCGATCCTTCATCCGGTGATAGCTAATTACGCCAACAGCAGTGCCTATTACACCTGCTAATAAGAGCGTAAAGGCAGCACCGTTGTAGGTAACGGTATAGCTGCTGTACTGGAATGAGTGTCTACCGATAGCTGCTGCAACTACTGGTGCAATAGCTAAAACGAGTACCAAGCTGATGCGAATTAGAGATTGGACGAAGGCAAATACTCGACCACGCATCTCATCTTCAACCTCGAGACCGAGCATGGTAAATCCAGTAACCCAACTTAATCCAGCAAAGGCTCCCAAAATAATAGTGACTATAAGTGCGAGAACCAGATTAGTAATAGTAGAGAGCAAGATGAGAAATATTGATGAGATAGTTAATGAGGCGCCAAAGATACGTCGACGGGAGAATTGAGAGAAGATCTTTGGCCCAAGTGAAATTCCAAGAGCGAGACCAGTAAAGACGGAGCCGAAGAGAACACCATAAGCGGCATCTCCGGCTTTAAGGTCACCGACAAATGTTCTCGCAAGTCCAATGACCGCTCCGGCTGCGAAGAAGGCGCCGAGCATTCCAATAACCAGCCCATTGATGACTTGTGATTTACGGACAAAGGAGAAGCCACCGAGAAGAGATTTACCAATGTTCTCGCCTTTGGCGCCAACTGCCGGTCCCTTAGGGAGACCCTTAATACCAAAGACAACCCAAGCGGTATAGAGGAATGAGAGCGCATCGATATAGAGCGCAATATTTGCTGTTGATGCATAACGCTCTGAGAAGGCCTTCGAAAGTGGTCCAGCCACGAGTGCGAGGAGCGAGAAGACAATCGCCGCAATCGGTGCCGTGCCATAACTTGCTAGAAGCGTCACTTGATTTGCAGATTCCAATTTATTCTTTGGAATCAGATTCGGAACTGATGCCTCTTTCGCAGGCGACCAGAAGAGAGTGACCGCTTCAACGAGGACGGTAGCTGTGTAGAGCCAGAAGTAATTTCCCACAAGTGGAATGGAAAGATAGAGAAAGAAGCGGAGGATGTCGCAGAGAATCATCAACCTGCGGCGGTCGAAGCGGTCGGCAAAGACGCCGGCAATTGGACCAAGAAGGACTGCGGGTAGAAGTCGAACGATGAAGACGCCAGCGATCGCGAAATTTGCCTTGGAGTAGTTGCCGCCAGCTAACTGTTGAGCGAGCGCAGTTGTGGCTAGTAGGCCAAGCCAATCGCCAAAGGAGGAGAAGGCCATAGAGTTCCAGAGCCGTCGAAATGCTGGATACGATAGAACGCTCCGGGTATCTGCCTGGGCAGGGGCGCTCGGGTATGGCAGCGGGGTCGACATAGGAGTGAGTCTAACTGGAGGCGGTTTTGGCCGAACCGGTGCCGGTAGCCATCTTTTTCTTCTTCGCAGTGCCGGTTGCCTTCACGACTTTACTTGTGAGGGTGGGGGCAGCCTTCTTCGAGGCCCGCTTTCCTGCCTTGGCGCTCTTCTTTACGCGGGTCGCCCCACCGTTCTCTGCTTCCCAGGCTCGACGGCCAGCGAGGAGTTCTAACCCACGCTCCAGCGTCATAAATTCCAAGGTATCGCCTCGGCGTAAGGTCGCATTTGTCTCGCCATCGGTGACATACATGCCAAAGCGGCCATCCTTCATGATGACATCTTTACCGCTGGCAGGATCTTTGCCGAGCTCCTTCAACGGTGGCTTGGCAACGCCACGCCTACGTACCTTTGGCTGCTTATAAATCTCAATCGCCTCATCTAGTGAGATGGAGAAGAGCTGATCTTCTGAGGTGAGCGTTCGAGAATCACTGCCATGGGTGAGGTATGGACCATACCGACCATTCTGCACAGTAATAACAGCGCCCTCATATTCACCGAGGGTGCGAGGCAGTGAGAATAACTTCAACGCATCATCCATCGTGATGGTGTCGAGTGACATATAAGAAAGTAAGGATGCAGTCTTCGCCTTTGGCGCATCCTTCTTCTTACGCGGCTTCTTCAGTTCACCGGTCTTCTTATCGACGACCATCTCTGGCTCTGGCAAGATTTCTGTAACGTATGGACCAAAGCGACCAGACTTCGCAATCAATTCTAATTGTGTTGTTGGATCAATCCCTAGAGCACGCTCACCGGAAGGCTTTGCCAAGAGTTCTAGTGCTAGAGCAAGTGTTAACTCATCTGGTGCGATATTCTCAGGAATATTTGCAAACTTTCGCTCATCGCCCTGACCCTGCTGAATGTAGGCGCCGAACCGACCCACACGAATCTCAATATCTTGACCCATCTTCATGGTGTTGATCTGTTGAGCATCAATTGCACCGAGATCATCGGCGAGATGTTGAAGACCGGGTTGATCGCCCTCACCGTAGAAGAACTTCGTTAACCAGGCAACGCGATCTTCTTCTCCGTTAGCGATGCGATCGAGGTCTGCCTCCATGGAAGCGGTGAATTCATAATCCACCAACTTACTGAAGTGTTGCTCGAGCAGACCAGTAACAGAGAATGCTAAGAAGGTAGGAACGAGTGCACGGCCGCGCTTTACAACATAACCTCGATCTTGAATAGTCGACATGATGGATGCAAAGGTTGAAGGGCGACCAATACCTAACTCTTCCAACTTCTTTACCAAAGTTGGCTCGGTGTAGCGTGCTGGTGGCTTAGTCTCATGACCTTCACATGTGTACTCATTTACCTTGATGCTGTCGCCAACAGCCATCGGAGGCAGGCGCTTATCGGCAGAGTCATCATCACTCTTTGCATCATCCACATCGACAATATCTTCATATGCGGCAAGGAAGCCTGGGAAGGTAATAACGCTGCCATTAGCGCGAAATACTGCTGCTTGGCCGCTCTTGGTTATTACATCAAAATCAACGCGCATCTGCATCTTCTTAGCGTCCGCCATCTGAGATGCAATGGTTCGCTTCCAAATCAAATCGTAGAGCGCAAATTCATCGCGCGAGAGTTCTGGTGCAAGTTCACCTGGAGTCTTAAATATATCTCCTGCCGGGCGAATAGCTTCGTGCGCTTCCTGAGCGTTCTTTGACTTACCTTCGTAAAAACGTGGTGAGGCTGGCAAATATTCAGCACCGTACAGGCCACGTACACTCTTACGCGCTGCATCGATCGCAGAGGCGGAGAGCGTTACCGAGTCGGTACGCATATAAGTAATGTAACCATTTTCGTACAAACGCTGTGCGACGCGCATCGTGATCTGAGCGCCCCAACCAAGACGACTTCCGGCATCTTGTTGCATTGTTGATGTGGTGAATGGTGCCTTAGGTCGTTCAGTACGAGGTGACTCCTCTGTTGATTTAACAACGAGGCTCTGGCCTTGTAATGAGTGAGTAAGTTCGTTCGCGCCTGCCTCATCAAGAAGCAGAATGTTCTGGGCAGATTTCTCTTTAATCGCGCCAGTGTCATCGAAGTCATTTGTTGTCGCCACACGCTTCTCATCAAGTGTAAGCAAGCGGGCGTTAAATCCTGGTTCACACTTTGCTGCTAGATCCCACCATGAAGAAGAGATAAAGGCCATGCGTTCGCGTTCGCGCTCCACAATCAATCGGGTAGCGACAGATTGCACCCGTCCAGCCGAGATACGTGGCATTACCTTCTTCCAGAGGACTGGTGAGAGGCGATAGCCATAGAGTCGGTCCAATACGCGACGAGTCTCCTGCGCATCAACGAGTTGATAATCTAAATCGCGAGTCTCCTGCGCCGCCTTCTGAATCGCCTCCTTGGTAATTTCATGGAAGACCATCCGGCGGATAGGAACTTTAGGGCGAAGTACCTCAATCAGGTGCCAGGCGATCGCCTCACCTTCACGGTCCTCATCTGTTGCCAGCAGAATCTCATCTGCATCTTTCATTAACTCTTTGAGCTCTTTCACCTTCGCCTTTTTATCGGGGTTAATGACATAGAGCGGGGCGAAGTCTTCTTCAATATTTACGCCCTCTTTAGCCCAGGCGACTTTCTTGTATTCAGCAGGGATATCAGCAGCGCGTTGCGGTAGGTCACGGATGTGACCTACCGACGCTTCAACAACATAACCGTCACCGAGGAACCCGCCAATCTTGCGTGCTTTGGCGGGTGACTCGACGATAACTAATTTGATACCCATACCGGGGAAGGTACTCCTTTAAGCGATAGCAGTTGAACCGCGGCGGGAACGGAGCATTGCTCCGACAATTACCACGAGTGCGATCAATGTAATGATCTTGTTCACTGCTGAGTGGCCATTGAGTGTGAGGCTAACGATTGCTGGGGTAATCAAGAGACCAACAAGGTTCATGACCTTAATCAATGGGTTGATAGCAGGACCTGCAGTGTCCTTAAATGGATCACCAACGGTATCGCCAACAACTGTTGCCTTATGTGCTTCCGATCCCTTGCCACCATGGTGACCATCTTCAAGCATCTTCTTCGCGTTATCCCATGCGCCGCCTGAGTTAGCGAGGAATACCGCCATAAGAGTTCCGGTTCCAATTGCACCAGCGAGGTATGCACCAAGTGCACCAACGCCAAGACCGAAGCCAACTGCAATAGGAGCCATGACTGCAAGTAACCCTGGGGTAACGAGTTCACGGAGTGAGTCGCGTGTACAGATATCTACTACGCGACCGTACTCTGGCTTCTCGGTTCCATTCATGATTCCTGGGTGAAGGCGGAACTGCTCACGTACTTCATGAACAACCGCGCCAGCTGCACGCGATACCGCGTTGATAGCAAGACCTGAGAACATGAATACAACTGCTGCACCGATAATTAGACCGACGAGGTTACGTGGATTTGCTACATCGAGAACACCACTGAATTGAATATCAGTGACTGCCTTGCCGGTTTCGATTACTGCATTCTTGATTGCATCAGTAAATGCGCCGAACAGAGCAGTTGCTGCAAGTACAGCTGTTGCAATCGCGATACCTTTAGTAATCGCCTTTGTTGTGTTACCAACTGCATCAAGCTGAGTAAGGATCTGTGCGCCCTCACCCTTAACATCACCAGACATCTCAGCGATGCCTTGTGCGTTATCGGAGATAGGTCCGAAGGTGTCCATGGCGACGATAACGCCGACGGTGGTAAGTAACCCAGTTCCAGCAAGTGCTACTGCAAAGAGGCTGAGGATGATGGAGCCATGTCCAAGAAGAAATGCGCCAAATACGCCGGCAGCAATGAGAAGTGCTGAGTAGACAGCAGACTCAAAACCAACGGAGATACCAGCCAAAATCACTGTTGCGGCGCCGGTCTTAGATGATGCGGCAACATCATTTACTGGACGCTTGCCAATTTCAGTAAAGAAACCTGTGAGAAGCTGGATTGAAGTAGCGAGTGCGATACCAATAAGAACTGCGCCAAATGCGAGAACCCGCGGGTTGACACCGCTCTTCGCGAGTTCAGCAAATGCACTTGAACTCTGATCAAGGCCATCGAGTTGCTTGATTGAACCCTTGAGGTAGGTCCAGGTAGCAAAACCAACGAGAACTGCAGAGATAATCGCCGACATAAAGAATGAGCGGTTGATTGCCTGCATTGCTGACTTGTCAGTTGAACGCAACTTAGTGATGAAGATTCCGATAATTGCAGTGAGAATTCCGATTGCTGGAACGATCAATGGGTAAATCAGACCGGCGTTACCGAATCCAGCCTTACCAAGAATAAGAGCAGCAACAAGTGTTACCGCATAGGACTCGAAGAGATCTGCAGCCATACCAGCACAGTCACCGACGTTATCGCCGACGTTATCTGCAATTGTTGCTGCGTTGCGTGGGTCATCTTCTGGAATTCCTTGTTCAACTTTACCGACGAGGTCAGCCCCGACATCTGCTGCCTTAGTGAAGATACCGCCACCTACGCGCATAAACATCGCGAGCATTGCCGCACCGAAGCCGAAACCTTCAAGGACGGATGGGGCATCTTGGCGGTAGATTGCAACAACGAGTGAAGCTCCAGCAAGTCCGAGACCGACAGTTGTCATACCGACAACGCCACCTGTACGGAATGCGATTTTCACGGCGTTCGGTGCAGAGTTTTGACGAGCTGCTTCAGCTACGCGCACATTTGCCCGGACCGCGAGCCACATACCGTTGTATCCGACGAGTGCGCTAAATGCTGCTCCGACGAGGAAGAAGATTGAGCGGCCGATACGGATATCGAGGTTTCCTGGGAGTGCGAAGAGTAGAAGAAAGACGATTCCTACAAAGTAGGAGAGAGTCTTAAATTGGCGATTGAGATATGCGGCTGCGCCTTCTTGAACTGCGCGCGCGATCTCTTTCATCTTCTCAGTGCCTTCTGGGGCAGCGAGTACCTGGGCGCGAAGGCCCCAAGCGATTGCAAGTGCTACGAGGGAGATTCCAAGGACTACATAGACGTAGACCAGATTGGAACCAATAACTTCAACAGTTGACACTAAGAACTCCTCAATGAGTTAGCGGTACCTTTTATTAGCTGTACTGGGTTAAAGGTTTCTGACTGCGAAAGATTACACATATACATACCTATTAGCGCAAGGTCACCCCTGCGCTTACGCTCACGACCCCACCCCGATAGGCTCAACCACTATGAGCTTTGTAAATGTAGCCTCGATTCTCAACTCCAACTACGCCCTGGCCATTGTCTTCGCCATCCTGGCTCTAGAGACTGGGCTCCCGCTGGTTATCGGCCTACCGGGTGATACCTTGCTGATCACCGCCGGGCTCTTTGCCGCAGGCGTGGGAGTACATGGTCAAAATGGAAGTAGCGGCCACCACATCTCAATCGTCGTCGTCGCCATTGGTTCACCCATCTTCGGATTTCTGGGATCACAATTTGGCCACTGGTTTGGCGGGCGATACGGAACCAAACTCTTCAGCCGTGAGAAATCTAGATTCTTCAATGCCGAGAAGATCCGCTCTGCCGAACGTTATATGGTGAAGTACGGAGTCGGTAAGGCAATCATTCTTGGACGTTTTATTCCGGTCGTTCGTGGTCTCATCAATCCACTCGCAGGAATGGTTCGAGTACCACTGGGTGAGTTCACAAAGTGGAACTTCATCGGATCCATCGTTTGGACTCAGAGCTTTATCTGGGGTGGTTATGTTATTGGAAATACCTTTGCTGACACGATCAGTAAATATCTGACCTATATCATTCTGACGATCGCAGGCGTAACAATTATTCCGTTAGCGCTGGAGATCTTTAAAGAGTGGAGATCTCGTAAACATCTCTCGTAATTAGAGACCGAGATCGCTTAACTGATAGGCGGCGCGGTATTCAAGACCGTTCTCCTTGATTAATGGTGCTGCGCCACGTTCTACGATAACAGCGACTGCAACCACAATTGCACCCGCTTCTTTCAAAGCTTCTACTGCTGTCATTACTGATCCACCCGTTGTGGATGTATCCTCAACGGCAAGAACGCGACGGCCCTTAACATCTGGACCTTCGATGCGGCGCTGTAAACCGTGAGCCTTCTCTGCCTTGCGGACGACGAACGAATCAAGTGTGCGACCTTGTTGAGCAGCCACATGCATCATCGCAGTTGCCACGGGATCGGCGCCGAGTGTTAAGCCACCAACTGCGTCGAAATCTAAATCTTTTGTTAAGTCGAGCATTACTTCTCCGACCAGTGGTGCTGCTACTGCATCGAGTGTGACGCGACGAAGATCAACGTAGTAATCAGCCTCTTTACCGGAGGAGAGGATTACCTTTCCATGAACAACTGCTTTGGAGAGAATCTCTTCTTTTAGCGCATCCTTTGAACTCATGTATATAAGCCTATTTATCTTTCTCTAATACGACAACTTCTTGAGAATCCCGTAAAACAAGGGCTTTAGGGGGATTTTGAACAATAAGTGCATCGACCTCGGTACGTAACTTTGCGACCTCAATCGCCATATTTGCTACCGCAGATTCAAGTTCAATTATTCGCGCAATACCAGCCAGGTTTACACCCTCACCGACCAGGCGCTGAATATTGCGGAGTGATGCGATATCGCGGAGTGAGTAGCGACGACCGCGGCCAGATGCTCGGCCCGGACTTACAAAACCAAGTCGATCGTATTGACGTAAGGTCTGAGGATGCATCCCTGAAAGTTGTGCTGCAACAGAGATGACATAGACCGCCTCATCTTCAGATGGTTGGTAATTGTCATTCTGCTCGACCATTTACGCACGCGCTTTCTGTGCGAGATCACTCCGAACACTCTCAGAAGCTGTGGCTTCAGCAAAATCTTCCAGCGCCTTCTTTGCCTTTGCATCAAGTCGTTGTGGAATCTGCACTGCGATAGTCACCAAGAGATCTCCCGTGTGATGATTACGTGCGACTCCACGACCCTTCAATCGAAGTATCTTTCCATTTGGAGTGCCAGGAGCAAGGCGAACCTTCACCTCTTCGCCATCTAGTGTCGGCACGGCGATATCAGCACCAATCGCTGCTTCAGAGAAGGTCACTGGAAGGACCATCTTCAAATGATCCTCTTCACGTTGGAAGAGTGGATGCGGCGTTACATGTACAACAACGAAGAGATCTCCAGGGCCGGCGGGACCATCTTGGCCACGGCCCTTTAATTTGATCTTTCCGCCATCGGTGATTCCCGCTGGAATGCGAGCTGTGATTGGGCCTTTATCTCCTCGAAGAGTGATCTCTTTCCCAAAAATTGAATCGCGGAAGGAGATATTGGTTTCACTCTGAAGATCTGCGCCACGACGTGGACCTCTTCCACCACCTCCAAAGAGTGTGGAGAAGAGATCTTGGCCTTGGAATACATCTTGAAAATTAGCCCCGCCACCGCCATAACCGCCACCCATGCCACCTGATGGCACGCCACCTGATTTATATAGGTCACGCATCTGGTCGTAATCAGCACGCTTCTTCGAATCACTTAAGACTTCGTAAGCTTCGGAGACGGATTTGAAGCGCTCTTCGAGCTTCTTATCTCCTTTGGTCTTATCTGGATGGAGCTCTCTTGCTAGTTTGCGATACTGCTTTTTGATGGCAGCATCGTCGTCACTCTTTTTGACGCCAAGGATCTGATACAAATCCTTCTCATATAAATCTTTGGCTGCCATAAATTATGCCTCAGGGTCGCTTACGACGACGCGCGCTGGACGAATGACTCGCTCTTTAAATGAGTAACCAGGCTGCAGAACTTTTGTCACCGTTGTCTCGGTAACATCAGGTGAGGTCTCATGCATGAGAGCTTCATGCACAAGCGGATCGAATGGAACACCCTCTGCTGCATATTTCGTAAGACCAAGCTTCTCGGTCACACTGATGAGTCGATCGCCTACAGATTTAAATCCACCGACGAGTTCACCATGTGCTTCAGCGCGTTCAATATCGTCAAGGAGAGGTAAGAGCTCTGCCAAGACGGATGCAACGGAGAGTTCGTGCGCAGCACTTCGCTCCCGGTCGTTTCGCTTTCGGTAATTCGAGAAGTCAGCCTGTAAGCGCTGGAGATCATTGGTGAGAACCGCTACCTGATCAATCTCCTGCGCCACATCACTGAGCGCCTCGTTGATCTCCGCAGCGAGCTCTTCTTCAGAGCCCGCTGCAGAGTTCTCGTAATTCGTTGATTCACTCATGGTGAGTTACTCGTTCTCCACAATCTCGGCATCTTCAACGCCATCATCAGCCGTCGGGGTCTCTGATGATGCAGCAGCATTTGCGGCATACAGTGCGGCGCCGAGTTGCTGTGAAAGTTCATTTACCTTATCGGTTGCCGATTTAATGCTTGAAGTATCTGTACCATCTAGGGCGCTCTTGAGATCAGCGATTGCGGTGAGCAACTCTGCCTTCTTCTCAGCGTTCTCGCCCTCAGTGAACTTATCCTCATTATCCTTCAGGAACTTCTCTGTCTGATAGACAAGTGAGTCAGCTGTATTGCGGATCTCTGCTTCTTCACGACGCTGCTTATCTTCATCAGCGTGTGCCTCAGCATCCTTCATCATCCGATCAATCTCATCCTTAGAGAGCGCAGAGCCACCTGTGATGGTCATCGACTGCTCTTTACCGGTTCCAAGATCCTTTGCAGAGACATGGACGATTCCATTTGCATCGATATCGAAGGTCACTTCAATCTGTGGAATTCCACGTGGTGCAGGTGCAATGCCAGTGAGTTCGAACATGCCTAATCGCTTGTTATACGCTGCCATTTCGCGCTCACCTTGGAAAGCTTGAATCTGCACAGCTGGTTGATTGTCATCAGCGGTTGTGAAAATTTCAGAGCGCTTTGTTGGGATGGTGGTGTTACGTTCGATCAACTTTGTCATGACGCCACCCTTGGTTTCGATTCCAAGTGAGAGTGGTGTGACATCGAGGAGAAGAACATCCTTCACTTCACCCTTAAGAACACCAGCTTGAAGTGCTGCGCCAACTGCGACAACCTCATCAGGATTTACACCCTTGTTCGGCTCCTTGCCGCCGGTGAGATCGCGAACGAGATCTACAACAGCAGGCATACGCGTTGAGCCACCGACAAGAACGACATGGTCGATATCGGCAACTGGAATTCCAGCATCTTTCAATACGGATTGGAATGGCTTCTTGCAACGCTCGAGCAGGTCTGCTGTCATCTCCTGGAACTTTGCACGTGTGAGAGTCTCATCTAAGAACAATGGATTCTTCTCTGCATCAACCGTGATGTAAGGAAGGTTGATTGAAGTCTGCTGTGATGATGAGAGTTCAATCTTTGCCTTCTCCGCAGCTTCACGGATACGTTGCAACGCCATCTTATCCTTCGAGAGATCAATGCCGTGTTGTGATTGGAAGGTCTTAATGAGGTAATCAACTACCGCCTGATCCCAATCATCTCCACCAAGGTGGTTATCGCCATTGGTTGCCTTTACCTCAACAACACCATCTCCGATTTCTAGGAGTGATACGTCGAAGGTTCCGCCGCCAAGGTCGAAGACAAGAATCGTCTGTTCTTTATCGCCTTTATCAAGGCCGTAAGCGAGCGCAGCCGCTGTTGGCTCGTTAACAACACGGAGCACATTAAGTCCTGCGATTTCGCCAGCCTCTTTTGTTGCTTGACGTTGTGCGTCATTGAAGTACGCCGGAACAGTGATAACAGCCTCTGTGACTGTGTCACCGAGATAAGACTCTGCATCGCGCTTCAACTTCATCAAGATGCGCGCAGAGATCTCCTGTGCGGTGTACTTCTTATTATCAATATCGATATTCCAGTTTGTGCCCATGTGGCGCTTCACCGAGCGGATGGTGCGATCCACATTTGTTACTGATTGTCGCTTAGCGACCTCTCCAACGAGAACCTCGCCACTCTTCGCAAATGCAACGATGGATGGGGTGGTGCGAGCTCCCTCGGCATTGGCGATAACTGTTGGTTCGCCGCCTTCGAGAACGCTTACGCAGCTATTGGTAGTTCCTAGATCGATTCCTACGGCCTTGGCCATGGTGGTGCTCCTTTTCGGGGTAGTTCAGCCCTTTTTATGTCGGGCTATGACTGAATTCTTGCCCTTGAGTCGGGTTGTGTCAAAAGATTGAGCCGACTCGACTCAAGTGCTAGTACTCATTCAACCGAAGACCAGGGGGCTTTATTCCCGCCTCCCCCAAGATTTTCCAGGCCTCATGCCGCTCCCGTGAATACTCCCGAATTGGGCCGCCACGCTCTAACCTAGCCGCATGACTTTCTTGCTCGCCGCTATCGCATATGGCATCACCGCCGTTGCCCTCGTCCTCATCACAGTGAAGGCCCGGGAGATCTACTCCATCATCAGCAGTGGTCAACCAGACCCAACTCGCTTTGAGAATAAGGGCAAGCGGCTTACGCGGGCGATCCAAGAAATTCTTGGCCACACAAAGATGAATCGATTCACCGCGAGCGGTGTTGCACACTGGTTCGTCATGTTGGGATTCGTCTCCCTCTTCGGAACACTCGTGCAGGCGTACGGTGAAGTTGTACATCCACACTTTGAACTTCCTGTTATTGGAAGCTGGGCAGTTTACAAACTTTGGACCAACTTCATCACTTTGATGACAGGTCTAGGAATTGCCTTCCTTATTATTTATCGTCAAGTACAACGACTTCGCAAGCCTCCACAGCGGAACCGGTTCTATGGCTCCTATTCGTGGAAGGCGTACTACGTTGAAGCAACAATTCTGGCAATCGTCATCTGTGTAACCCTTCTCCATAACTTGCATAATGATCGAGCTATTCAGATTGTTGCTACGACGAAGATTGTTATCTCGATGGCCTGGTTCATTGTTATCGCAATGAACCTCACCATGGGTATTGCATGGCACCGTTTCCTTGCACCATTTAATATCTTCTTTAAGCGCTATCCAGATAAGCGCAACTCACTTGGTCCAGTTGCGGAAATGCTCTCACACGGTAAACCAGTTAACTTTGATGATCCAGCAGATGATGATCTCTTTGGTGTTGGAAAAGCTGGTGATATCAGCTGGAAAGGCCTACTCGATATGGCCTCATGCACTGAGTGTGGCCGTTGCCAATCACAATGCCCCGCTTGGCATACAGAGAAGCCGCTCTCACCAAAACTCCTCATAATGGCGATGCGCGATCACGCGCTGACTAACATCACATCGGAAGAGCCTCTTGTTGGTTCAGCTATAACATCTGAAATTCTTTGGTCTTGTACCTCCTGTGGCGCATGTGTCCAAGAGTGCCCAGTCGATATTGAACATGTTGATCACATCATGAATATGCGCCGCTACCAGGTATTGGTGGAGTCGGAATTCCCATCAGAGCTCAATGGCACATTTAGAAACCTTGAGACCGCTGGTAACCCGTGGGGTTCACCACGTAGCGACCGCGATGCTTGGACCAGAGAAGTTGATTTCCCCATCACCATCATCGATGGCGAGATTCCAGAGGATGTGGAGTACTTGTTCTGGGTAGGTTGTGCCGGCGCCTTTGAAGAGAAAGCGAAGAAGACAACGAAGGCGGTTGCAGAACTGCTCCATATGTCAGGTGTGAAGTTTGGCGTGCTTGGAAAGCGTGAGACATGTACCGGTGATCCAGCACGTCGTGCCGGTAATGAATTCCTGTATCAGATGCTGGCTGCGGAGAATATTGAGACTTTAAAGGAGACCTTTGGTTCTCGTGGTGTGAAGAAGGTTGTTGTCACCTGCCCTCATTGCTTCACAACAATTGGTCGTGATTATGGTCAACAAGGTTTTGAACTTGAGATGATGCACCATACTCAACTGCTTAATGAGCTCGTGAAGACCAAGCGGTTAAAGCCAGTTCCGCCTAAGACAACGAAGAGCCTTACCTATCACGACCCTTGCTACCTTGGCCGCCATAATCAGATTTATCAGCCACCTCGCGAACTTTTACAATCGACTGGCATTCAGATCACTGAGATGCCTCGTAATAAGGATCGCTCATTCTGTTGTGGCGGCGGTGGCGGGCGCATGTGGATGGAAGAGAAGCTTGGTACTCGTATCAATATGAACCGCGTGGAAGAGGCGATTGCAACCGGCGTTGAAGAGGTTGCGGTTGGTTGCCCATTCTGTCGCATCATGATTAGTGATGGCGTCACCACTAAAGAGAGTTCGATTGAAGTGCTAGATGTTGCGCAAGCGCTGCTTCGGTCCGTTAAGCAAGAGCAGGTAAGCAACTAACGCACCAGAGATCAGGCCGCCGATGTGGGCGTGCCAATCGATACCTGGGATGCCGAAGCTGATTGCCAGGTTGAGCGCAAGGGTGATGTAGATAGAGCGTTGATCTGCGCCTACTCGCTTGCTGATGACGATAAAGGCGCCGAAGAGGCCGTAGATCATTCCTGATGCACCAACGGCCGGAACGTTATCGAGGGCGAAGTAATTTGAGAGTAGTGATGCCCCAAGAAGTGAGAGAGTTAAGAGGAGTAGATATTTAACTCTTCCAAAATAGGCTTCAACTACTGTGCCGATTTGGTGAAAGAAGAGCATATTCATCACCAAATGAATCCAACTGGCATGGGTGAGCGCCACAGTAAAGAGGCGCCACCATTCATTGAAAGCGGTCCCATGAGGAGCTCCATCTGATAAGAGAGCTCTCTTTATAAGGAAGAGATGCTCTTCTAAATGTGGATAGAGATATTGAGCGGCAATAAAGAAGCCGGCAATAACAATAATCAGCGAATCTGTTATCGAACGATTCCTCATTGTGTAAGCCATGCCAGGAGTATAACTAGGTGCCTTTGGGGGAATCCGGTAGGGAGAGAACCATGTACTTCACGGGGTCTCTCCGAACCCAACCACCAACTCTCAGCACCGGGTAAAGAATAAGAAAATAAAAGACGCCAGAAGGAATGACATGTGTAACGTTCCATGAGAGACCATACGCATAGAGGAAGAGACCGAGATAGAGACGAGCGATATTGAGCGCTTCAAAGAGCGCAATCGCTACTGCTAGTAGTGGAAGAGACCACTTAACCCGCCACTGCGATCGATAGATGAGGGGCAGCGCAGCGAAGGCGACCTCAATACAGGTGCAGGCATTGGTAACTTCTATTGGAGTTGAGTTGACTGTGAAAATGAAGTGGCCCGTGCGATGTGTAGCAACACCTGTTGAGTGTAAGAGAGAAGAGATGGCATCGACATGAAAGTTACGAAGCCAGAACATCGGCAGAGTTAAGCCTGCGAGAACACCAACTGCCGATAGGACGAGACGCAGCGCCGCTAAACGTTGTGCTCGACTTAATCTCATTAACGCGAGCGTGCAAATCTTCTACGTTGAATAAGTACAAAGAGCGCCCATGCGAAGGTGAGGAGGAGGAGGGTTCCAACTGTGGTGGCAGTCGGCCCAGCAATGATAGGTGTGACTGTCAGAGTGAAAATGGCCGTGGATGTTCCACCAGCATTAACAGCGGTGATGGAGTAAGGCGTTGTCGGTATCTCCCCATTTGGTGTTCCTGCAATGAGGCCAGTTGTCGGATCGAAAGAGAGGCCGATGAAAATCGGCAGTGAAGGGGAGATTGTGAAGTGGTCTATTGGACCACCGCTATTGGTAATGGTGTATCCCACAAGAGGTGTGGTTGCAAAAACGTTTTCACTGCCTGAAGAGAGGGTGATCTCTGGCGCGGCTGGCAGTGGATCCTGTGTCGTAATGGTCGTAGATGGCGGAGAATCGTTTGTTGTGCCATCAACCGATGTGGCAGAAACTGTAAAGGTATATCGAGTCGAAGGCAGCAAACCAGTCACATGTAACACTTGTGGAAGTTCGACTCCACTGGCAGTTGTCGCAGCAGGCAGGCTCTGAATAAGCGGTGTGTTGGTTGCACTATCTGCTTTGATTGCCTTCACTGTAAATAATTTTACCGGTGCATCACTATTCCAATGGATATCACTTAGCGCAATATCAGTAGTGGTAATACCTGGAGTAATCAGGCCAAGAGTTGGCGGTACTGAGGAGTTAGCTTTGCGTGAGTAGGTGTATGCCTTCTGCCAATATCGACAGGTGCTCTGCACATTGAAGTAGCGCACAGTGGGATCACTACTCATACAGACATTCATTGTGAGAGTTGATGTATCAATCACTTGATTGGAGAGATGCCAGGTAGAGCTAAATAAGCCAGGGGCGTTACATGGTGGATTTATAGTATTAGCAAGTATGCCAAATATCTGAGGCGATGATGAGCAGACCTTTACTGTTGCTGGCGCATCAGCATGTGCTGGCGCAGTGCATGTAAATAGCGATAGTGCAAAAATGGCAGTAAGAAGTAAAGGTCTACTCTTCAACATAGGCTAGTTACTCTGAGATTGTTACCGAGTTGATTACAACCGCTTCAATTGGTCGGTCTCCGCCACCGGTCTTGACCTTGGAAATCTTATCGACGATTGCTTGTGAAGCAGGATCCTTCACTTCACCAAAGATGGAGTGCTTACGTGTCAACCAAGAAGTTGGTGCCACAGTAATGAAGAATTGTGAGCCATTAGTTCCTGGGCCAGAGTTAGCCATTGCAAGAAGGTATGGGCGGTCAAAAGAGAGTTCGCCATGGAACTCATCAGCAAACTTATAACCAGGTCCGCCGGTGCCAGTACCAAGTGGATCTCCGCCTTGAATCATGAAGTCGGCAATGACGCGGTGAAAGACGGTGCCATCATAAAGATTAGCTGAAGACTTCTGGCCGGTCCGTGGATCAACCCACTCTCGCTTTCCTTGTGCAAGCTCAACAAAGTTCGCCACGGTCTTTGGCGCCTGATCGGCGAAGAGCTCAATGACGATATCGCCTTGGTTTGTATGAAGTGTTGCTGTGCTCATCTTGACTCCTAAATTCTCGGTTAAATTCTCGTTTAACTATGCGGGGAAGCGTACTAGGGGCGCCAAAGAGAACCAATTTTTCACCCGCGCGAGGTAACCTTTTCGATATGGATAGCTTCACTGCCGCGCTTAAAGCATTCCCACCAGCCCAGCGTAAGGCGCTCTTGGTGACACTGGAGAGCGTTGAGTCGCTCTTTCCTCATGCGAGGAGAGATATCGCCTGGGGTATGCCGACGCTGAAGATCGGAGATGAGAATCTCTGCCATGTTATGGGTTTCAAGAACCATAACAGTCTCTTTCCCTCCTCTGGTTCAGTTGCAGAGGTTCACGCGAAAGAGTTGAAGGGGATGGTTCTCTCTAAAGGAACCATTCATTTTGATCTGGATAAGCCATTTCCAAAACCACTCTTGAAGAAGTTATTGCTCACTCGAATTAAGCAGATTAATGCGAGTTACCCGAAGAAGAATGGTCTCTTCGTCGAGTTTTACGACAATGGTGGCGTGAAGGCAAAAGGCAAGATGAAAGGATCAAACCCGCACGGCAAGTGGGAGTTCTATCGGCTGGATGGCTCACTTATGCGCAGTGGCTCATTTAAAGATGGCGAACAATCTGGTGAGTGGGCCACCTTTGCGGCTGACGGTAGATTGGTTAAGACGACCAACTTTTAGTAGTGGTTATTCGCCATCAACTTCTCATTAAAGGCATCAATAGCGAGCATTTCACCCGCATCGGCGGTACCAGTTGCACTATCAATGACAAAGATAAGAAATTGTTTAGCCACGTAATTGCTTCCTCATTTGGTTAGCGTGATCGATTGGGTGATTAATATAGTTAGTGAGCCAGTCGTTAATCGAATACCTTCCGGATTCAGAGTGCTCCCCGAATCGCTCAAGATCAGTGGTGGTTAATCTAAGAATGAGTTCATAGGAAGCTTTACGTACAGCTGCGAAAACTTCTAGAGCAGACTCAATGGGTTCACTTTTATATCCAAGTGTGCTGTTCTCAGCCCAGATACTTTCATCGTAGCCTTGAATCATTGTCCCTGGCTCGGCTATCAATCGTCGTAGTCGCGCATACGACTGGGCCTCACTGTCGGCAAGATGGTGAATCACTTGTCGCGGTGACCAGCCATCTTCATCTCTTCGGTCGAGACCCGTTGTGGAAATTGATTGGGCAAGCGTGAGGAGCTCTTCTGTAGCTTGGCGATATTTTTCGGCCGCTTCCTTCATCTCTTGCCCACTCCATCCCTATTCACCGGTAATGAGAAATAAAAAACCCGCCGATATTATCGACGGGTTCTGAGTGGAGACCAGGGGAATCGAACCCCTAACCCCCGCCTTGCAAAGGCGGTGCTCTACCAATTGAGCTAGGTCCCCGTTGTTACGAGGTGTCAGATACTAGCCGTTCGTCTATAACTTTGACCAACCAAGACGAACTGGCAATCTAACGTGGGCCTAGGTGGACTCGAACCACCGACCTCTTCCTTATCAGGGAAGCGCTCTAACCAGGCTGAGCTATAGGCCCATCTCAGCGGCCGGTGTTCTTGCGAAAACAGGACGATGAAGTGGGAAGGTTACCCGACTTTACGGGTAAGCCCAAAATCTACGAGTTGACCTCATCTGTTGACGAAATCGGCGATGCTGGATCTGCCGCCTCAACCGCCTCAATTCCAGCTGGAACGTCACGAACGAGAGCGATTGAGACTACAGATGTGCCCTCATCGAGGTTAACGAGTCGAACACCCAAAGTATCTCGGGTTGTCTCTCGAATCTCCTCGATGGGGGTTCTAATGACTACTCCTCCAGATGTGATGGCAAGGACCTCGTCGGTCGGTTCGACAATCATCGCGCCAACGAGCATGCCACGGGAATCTTCATCGATCTTTGCCGCCTTCACACCAATGCCACCACGGCCTTGTTGGCGATATTCACCGATTGAGGTGCGCTTTGCATATCCGCCATCAGTTGCGGTGAAGACATATTGTGAGATTGATTCGGCTGGAATTGCCGCCATCGTAAGAAGTGAATCTCCTTCACGGAACTTCATTCCGATCACACCAGCAGTGGAACGACCCATAGCGCGGAGTGAAGCTTCAGCTGCACTGAAGCGAAGTGACATTCCAAATTTGGAGACAAGAATCAATTCATCATCTTCGCTTACAAGTGCTGCCGATACAACTTCATCACTCTCTTTTAAATTAATTGCAATTAATCCGCCTGTGCGTGGCGAGTCATATTCGGTCAATGGACTCTTCTTCACCATTCCAGAGCGAGTGGCAATAACAAGATTCGGGTGAGATTGGTAGTTCTCTATCCCGATAACTTGAGCAATCGTCTCATCTGGCTTGAAGGCCAAGAGGTTTGCTACATGTTGTCCACGCGCATCTCGGCCAGCATCAGGAAGTTCGTGCACCTTAGCGCGATAGACGCGCCCCTTATTAGTGAAGAACAATAGCCAATCATGAGTTGATGCTGTGAAGAAGTGTTCGACGATATCGTCTTGCTTCAGCGCTGCACCTTTCACACCCTTACCACCACGACGTTGGGCGCGATAGAGGTCGGCCTTAGTTCGCTTGGAGTAACCAGAGCGAGTAATTGTTACTACGACATCTTGGTTTGGAATTAAATCTTCAACCGAGAAATCACCATCGCTGGCAATGATCTGAGTGCGGCGATCATTTCCATGCTTCTCTGCAATCTCAGTGAGCTCTTCTTTAATGATCTCGCGCTGCTTAGTAGGGCTAGCAAGAATCTCATTGAGAAGAACGATATCGGCCATCAGACCTTCGTACTCGTCGTTAATTTTCTGGCGTTCAAGGGCTGCGATACGACGCAACTGCATATCTAGGATGGCATTAGCTTGAATCTCATCTACATCCAAGAGTTTCATCAGACCGGTGCGTGCTTCTTCAGGTGTGCGGCTGGCTCGGATGAGGGCAATTACCGCATCAAGGGCGTCGAGTGCTTTGAGGTAACCCCTCAAAATATGTGCGCGGCGCTCACGTTCGGCGAGGCGGAACTTCGTACGTCGGACAATAACTTCGACTTGGTGCTCGATATAGAACCGAATGAACTCATCTAGGCGGAGGGTTCGCGGGACACCGTCGACGAGCGCCAACATATTTGCACCGAACGAGTCTTGAAGTTGGGTGTGTTTATACAGGTTATTAAGCACGACCTTGGGTGTGGCATCTTGACGGAGAACGATGACGAGGCGTTGACCTAAGCGCTCATTACCCTCATCGCGGACATCAGCGATGCCCTTGATTTTGCCATCTTTAACGAGCTCGGCAATTTTTAGAGCCAAATTATCTGGGTTTACTTGGTAGGGCAGCTCAGTAACAACAAGACAGGTGCGCTTGTTGATCTCTTCAACTTCAACGACGGCGCGCATAACAACTGAGCCGCGACCAGTTCGATAAGTATTTTCAATGCCTTCGCGGCCAACTATAAGTGCCTTAGTTGGAAAGTCTGGCCCTTTAATAAAGGACATTGCTTTTTCCAGGGTCTCAGCAGGTGTCGCTTCTGGGTTATCTAGCGCCCATGCTGTTGCAGCAATAACTTCCGTGAGGTTGTGTGGTGGAATATTTGTCGCCATACCTACAGCGATACCAGCAGAGCCATTGACTAAAAGATTTGGAAAGCGACTTGGTAAGACTGTTGGCTCCTGGGAGCGGCCGTCGTAGTTATCAATGAAGTTCACAGTGTCTTCATCGATATCACGCATCATCTCCATGGCAAGTGGAGCTAACCGCGCCTCGGTATAACGCATTGCAGCAGCCGGATCATTTCCTGGTGAACCAAAGTTTCCATTTCCATCAATGAGCGGAAAGCGAAGTGACCAGAATTGCGCGAGACGAACAACTGCATCATAAATCGCGGTATCACCGTGGGGATGGTAATTACCCATAACATCACCGACGATGCGGGAAGATTTGTAATAGCCCTTATCTGGACGGTAACCCGCGTCATACATCGCATAGAGAACACGGCGGTGTACTGGCTTTAAGCCGTCCCGAATATCAGGAAGTGCGCGACCGACAATAACCGACATCGCGTAGTCGAGATAAGAACGGGCCATCTCAACTTGTAGGTCGATGGTCTCCTGGCGATCGGCTTGGCCGTGACCAGTCTCTTCTGTTGTGTTATCGCTCATCAGATATCCAAGAACCTAACATCTTTAGCATTGCGTTGAATAAAGCTACGGCGGAGTTCTACATCTTCACCCATAAGAACTGAGAAGAGATCATCGGCAGCGGCGGCATCATCAAGTGTTACCTTGATAAGAACGCGATGCGCTGGATCCATGGTTGTATCCCAAAGCTCTTTTGCGGGCATCTCACCGAGGCCTTTGAAGCGTTGGATACCGTCATCCTTAGGAAGGCGCTTACCGCCTTCAATTCCAAGTTTAATAAATCCATCTCGCTCTTTATCAGAGAAGGCATATTGCACTGGCTCTTTACCGCCCCACTTCAACTTATAGAGAGGTGGCTGTGCGATATAAATAAAACCATTCTCAATAAGTGGACGCATAAAGCGGAAGAGAAGGGTGAGGAGCAAGGTACGGATATGTTGGCCGTCGACATCAGCATCTGCCATCAAAATAATCTTGTGGTAGCGCAACTTCGCAAGATCGAACTCGTCATGAATACCAGTACCTAGCGCTGTAATAAGCGCCTGGACTTCATTATTTTGAAGGACTCTATCGATGCGTGCCTTCTCAACATTGAGGATCTTTCCGCGAATAGGAAGCACTGCTTG